>CANJXH010000102.1 GCA_947478755.1 Betaproteobacteria bacterium
AAGGGCCGGCTAACTCTTCCTGAAGCGACGAAAACTGCTTCGTCAACAAAACAAGAGGGCAAACCTGTATCGACGACCGATGTTAACACGGCGACAGGGCAGCACTGATGAGCAATGCCGATATCAATGATGCCGGTCTCCATGTCGAAGAAGTCAACCTGGTTGAGATTGCCAAAAAATATGGCACACCTTGTTATGTTTATTCACGCAAAGCGCTGACGGAGTCTTACACCGCGTATCGAAATGCACTAGCCGGCCACAACGATGGCAATTCGCTGATTTGCTATGCCGTCAAGGCAAACTCAAATCTCGCGATCCTCAATATATTCGCCCGCTTGGGTGCCGGCTTTGACATCGTTTCCGGCGGCGAACTGGCGCGGGTGATTGCGGCTGGCGGAGATGCGAAAAAGACAGTTTTTTCAGGCGTCGGCAAAAGCCATGACGAAATTTCTGCTGCACTCCAGGCCGGCATCAAATGCTTCAATATAGAGTCTTCCTCGGAGCTTGGCCGCATCAACACTGTCGCTGGGAATCTGGGCCTAGTTGCGCCAGTGTCTATTCGCGTCAACCCCGACGTTGATGCAAAAACACATCCCTACATTTCGACTGGCCTGAAGACCAGCAAATTCGGCGTCGCCTACGGCGAAGCTCTACCACTCTACCGATTTGCCGCCACGATGCCAAACATCAATGTGGTCGGCATTGATTGCCATATTGGATCCCAATTGCTCGACTCAGCCCCGGTAGCTGAAGCCACGCAAAAAATACTTTCGCTGGTGGATGCGCTGGCGGCGGAGGGCATCAAGCTGAAACATATTGATATCGGCGGCGGGATGGGCATCCGTTACAACGATGAAGCCATGCCCAGCACAGCTGAATATCTCGCCCCTGTGCTGAAAACGCTTGCAGGGCGCAACGAGAGCCTTTTGCTGGAACCCGGACGGTCATTGGTGGGCAATGCCGGGATATTGCTGACAAAAGTCGAAGTGCTCAAGCAAGGCGGCAATGATCGCGATTTCGTCATCATCGATGCGGCAATGAATGACTTGATGCGTCCCGCTCTTTACGATGCCTGGCATAACATTGTGCCGGTACGGCCTCGAAGTGGTGAGGCCCGCCTTTGCGAGGTTGTCGGCCCAGTCTGCGAAAGCGGTGACTTCCTTGGCCATGATCGGAGGCTTTCCGTTCAGGAAGGGGATTTGCTCGCGATCCTTTCCGCTGGTGCTTACGGGATGACCATGAGTTCTAACTACAACACACGCCCACGAGCAGCTGAAGTCATGGTTGATGGAGACAAAACCTACCTCATCCGCAAGCGAGAGGAAGTAGCCCAACTCTTCGCCGAGGAGGCACTTCTACCCTGACAACCGTCTAGTTTAGACGCCAACCTGGTCCACCCAAAAACGGCCGAAGACATACCCGTTGCCGCTTTGCTGCATCTCCAGCGGACGCAGTCTGAACTTTTCTCCGTCAAGATCAAGCGTTGCCAGCCTTCCGCTCTGATGTATGCCCTGCCAATCGTCGGGCAGTAACACGATAACAGCCGCGCCGCCAGGCTGCAGGCTTTGATCCATCAGCAGGCCTTCGCAACCATTGTCAAAATCGACTACACGAGATGCGCGGCTCAATGTCTCGATTCCTAAGCTGCCTTTGGTATGGCTTCCGCGGCTGAAACGGCGCACAACCCCGATCAACCAGTTGTCGCCACCGTCGGGACACATTGCAACGAGCGTCCCCACCCCGATCCCCTCATTCGCTTCAAGCACCACCTGGGCGCGCACGCCGCCGTGGCTGACGTCTTCAACCTCCCACGTTCCGCACGCGAACTCGCTTCCCCTTATCGCGTCCATGATCGGACGCAAACCGTCAACCGCCTTGGTCCATGACTTCACCTGATGCCGGGTATGCGACCGCATCGGCGGTTGCGGTGCGCAGAATATGCTCAGATGCTGCAAAACCGCGACTACCTCGGCAACGTCAAAGGACGGATCCAGCCCCAATTGCGGCGGTATTTGCTGTGTCGCCGCCATGTCGCTACGGATCGTCTCAATCGCTGAAAGCGCATTGGCTGTCGAAAAAAAACGCAGTGTCGGCGTTACCTCGGGCAACTTTGCAAGCCGGGTCGGTGGCAGAGGCTTTCCGGCATCTATCCAATATACGTTCTCGGGCCTGATTTGCCGAGTGAGCGAAAATCCGGGCAGAAAATGAGACAGCAACTGTTCCGCCAGCTCGATTTCGCCTGTCTTGAGCCGGTCCATTGAAGCAGCATGAAAAGTAAGCAGTCTCAGATATTCGACACCGATGCTTGTTTGCGTACCGCCGACATCCACCCCTTTGTCAAGCCAGCGATTTTTTTCTGCCTGCAAGAATATTCGCCCTGCATTCGCCCACAGCTCCGGCTCGATGGGCCATACCGAAATTGGTCCCATTTCAGGCAACCGCCATATGCACGAAGCAGTCGTGCATACATTGACGGCAGAGACGATTTCATGTCCTCTCGCAACTTCTTGTCTGCCTCGAACTGGTCAATCAGGTGACGATAGCTGTCGGCCAACTGGTGCCAATAGCGATGACTTGCCAGCCACAGCTTCTGATTTTTGCGTCCGTCATTCGTTGAGAGCAAAAGGTATTCGCGTACCAGTTTGCGAGCCGCGCTGGTCCCGATGCCGTCCAGCTGAAACATGACGTCGACTCGCCTCTGCGGTTTCATCAAATCGTCGCGGCTTGTCGACTCCAGCCAGGAATCGATTTCGTCAATCACCTCAAGCGGGTCGGACTGGTTCAAGCGCTCAAAGAGCTCTTTTGCCGATTTTGTGTCGGCAAGCGGATGTTGGGATTTTCCGGAAAATATTCCGAGCATTTCAGTCTGCGCGAAGCCAATGTTGAATGAAACCAAGTCCCCACGCCACCCCGAAACCAGTGAGATCGGTAGAGACCGCCCCCAGCCCGCCGCTGCAATTCGACGCAGACAGGTCGACGTGCAACCAAGGACAATTGCCAACAAACTTCTTCAAAAATATAGCGGCGAGAATATGGTCCGCTTCGCCGTCAAGGGTGCATTGCTTGATATCAGCCACCTTTGAGTCAAGCGAAGGCGCATAGTCAGCATCGAAAGGGAACTCTGCAACACGCTCTCCGCTGAAGTGACCCGCCTCAACAGCCAGCCGCCCCAATTCACTGCTGCTGGCAAAAACGCCTGAATATCGGCTACCCAATGCTACGTGCATGCTGCCCGTCAGGGTTGCGAAATCAATCAATATTTGAGGCTTGTTCCTCGCTGCCAACGTCAGCGTGTCGGCCAAGACCATGCGCCCTTCCGCATCCGTATGCACAATTTCTATTGTCGTCCCATTGAGCGCCTTGACCACCGAATTCTGCGTGTAAGCTTTCGGCGATATATGGTTGTGCGCTATCGCCAGCCAGGCATCCACCGCCACCGGGAGCTTGAGGTCGCTGATTGTCTTCAGGATTCCAAGCACCACTGCCGATCCGTTCATGTCCTCATGCATGCCGGCCATATAGCGGGCCGGCTTCAGGTTATGGCCGCCGGTATCAAAGCAGATGCCTTTGCCGACCAGCGCAATATTCGACTTCGCACCCTCGGGTTGATACCGCAGATGAACGATTGCCGCATCCTCGTGATCCGAGCCTTGCGCAACGGCACAAAAGGCGCCGGCACCCATGTCGGTCAATCGAGCAATGTCGAACTCCTCCACTGCCCAACCCGCTCTACCTGCAATTTCCTTGATGCGTAACCGATAGGTGGCTGGCGTCAGTTCATTGGGAGGAAGCGCCGTCAATTCGCGCGCCAGCAGATTACCGCCCGCCAAAGCGGCCACCGCCGCAAAGTCGCTCTCGCCGTCAGTGCCGTAAAGATGCATTTTTTTAAGCGGTCTGGCTGCTTTCTTTTTCCGCAGTGGCAAAGGAGCACCATTGAGCATCGCCACGTAAATGGCCTCACGCGCGACCTCGGGGTTGTTGTCGCAGACGCCAATCGCAATTTCCTGGGGCGACTCGTCCAGCAGCAGCATGGTTGCCTTGCGTAACAGCGCAAGTCGATCAAACCGTGATTTAGTCGAATCAACCATCGCGCACACCAGGCGACTGCCATCGGGAAGATCGAGAGAAACCGGCGTTTTGGCCAAATCGAGCGGCTTGCTGTCACGACGCTTCAACGTTGCCAGCAACTGGGCACGAGCTGGCATGCCCCGTGGCAAGGCCTTGCCACAGGGCAACAACAGAAGAGAATGCGCATGCTGTCCAAATTGACTGGACCGGAACAAGCCGTGCTGCAACAGCCGGGCTACGGACATTAGCTTTCCTTTAGAATGGCACAAAGATTATAGCTTCCGCCCCAATTCATTTGCCATGCAGCAATACCTTGATCTAATGCGCCATGTTCTCGAGCATGGCAACGAAAAAAGCGATCGTACCGGCACCGGGACGATATCCGTATTCGGCTGGCAATCTCGTTACGACCTGTCCAAGGGTTTTCCCTTGCTGACAACCAAGAAGCTCCACACCCGCTCCATCATCCACGAACTACTGTGGTTCCTTCAGGGCGATACCAATATCCGCTACCTGAAGGAAAACGGAGTCCGCATCTGGGACGAGTGGGCGGATGAGAACGGCGACCTCGGTCCCGTCTATGGCAAGCAGTGGCGGCGATGGGAAACCGCCGACGGCAAGGTGACGGACCAGATTGGCAAGCTCGTTGACGGCATCAAGCGCAATCCCGACTCGCGCCGGCACATGGTCACGGCATGGAACCCCGGAGAGGTCGACCAAATGAAGCTGCCACCCTGCCACGCGCTTTTCCAGTTCTATGTGGCAAATGGCAAGCTGTCCTGCCAGCTTTATCAACGCAGTGCCGACATCTTTCTTGGTGTGCCGTTCAATATCGCGTCATATGCCTTGTTGACGCTGATGATTGCGCAGGTCTGTGATCTGCAACCGGGCGAGTTCATACATACCCTCGGCGATGCACATCTGTATTCCAATCACCTCGATCAGACCCGATTGCAGCTGACACGGGAACCCCATGCACTGCCGACGATGACGCTCAACCCCGCAGTGAAAGATATCTTCGCATTCAAATTCGAGGATTTCACGCTAGAGGGTTACGAGCCGCACCCGCATATTGCGGCACCGGTGGCGGTGTAGCTTGACAGCAAAAGTCACACTTATTGCCGCTGTCGCGAAAAATGGTGTCATCGGTCGAGACAATACGTTGCCCTGGCGTCTACCCGAAGACCTGAAGCACTTCAAGGCACTGACGACAGGCCATCCCATCGTGATGGGAAGAAAGACGTGGGAATCTCTTGGTCGCCCGCTACCCGGCCGCCTGAACATTGTGGTCTCGCGCAACACAGGCTATCAGGCCGAGGGCGCAACGACAGTAACTTCTTTGACCAGCGCCATTGCGGCAGCAGGCAAAGTAAACGAGTTGTTCGTCATTGGCGGTGCCGACGTTTATCGACTTGCCCTAGCTTTGGCTGACCGGCTGCAACTGACCGAGCTCGACGACGAGTTTGCCGGCGACACCCACTTCCCGGAGTTTGATCGCAGCGAGTGGATTGAAAGCGCCCGCTCTCACCATCGATCGGAACAAGGGCTTGGTTACTCCTTCGTCACCTACGACCGCGCGACGCAATCAACGTAATAACTGACCTTGCCGTCGCTCTGGTCTTTCACCAATCCATGAATATCGGTCTCGAAGCCAGGAAAACGTTCGTTGAATTCGCGCGCAAATTTCAAATAGCGAACAATGGTCGCGTTGAACAACTCACCGGGGATCAATAAGGGAATGCCAGGCGGGTAGGGCGTCAGCAATACGCTGGTGATGCGCCCCTCAAGCGCATCGATTTCAACACGCTCGATTTCGCGATGCGCCATCCGGGCAAATGCATCCGCAGGCTTCATCGCCGGTTCCATCTCGGACAAGTACATTTCCGTCGTCAATCGCGCAATGTCGTTGGCCTTGTAAACATCATGGATTTGGGTACACAGGTCCTTCAGCCCGATCCGCTCATAGCGCGGGTGCTTGACCACAAATTCGGGTAACGCCTTCCACAGCGGCTGGTTCTTGTCGTAGTCATCCTTGAACTGCTGCAATGCGGTGACAAGCGTATTCCAGCGCCCCTTGGTAATCCCGATGGTGAACATGATGAAAAAGCTGTACAGCCCGGTCTTTTCAACGATCACGCCATGTTCGGCCAGATATTTGGTCACGATTGCAGCGGGAATGCCAAAGTCATCGGCGAACTCGCCTTCGACATCCAGCCCGGGCGTAATGATGGTGGCCTTGATCGGGTCCAGCAGATTGAATCCTTCAGCAATGTTGCCGAAGCCATGCCAGCGCTCGCCCGCCTTCAACATCCATGCAGCGCGTTCTTCGATTCCTTCTTCCGACAGGTCGTCCGGGCCCCAGACCTTGAACCACCAGTCGGCACCCCACTCTTCATCGACCTTGCGCATCGCACGGCGAAAATCAAGCGCCTCGGCAATCGACTCTTCCACCAGCGCCGGGCCACCCGGCTCTTCCATCATGGCGGCAGCAACGTCGCACGACGCGATGATCGCGTATTGCGGCGAGGTCGAGGTGTGCATCAGGTAGGCTTCATTGAACACATCGCGGTCCAGCTTGTTGTTTTCTGCATCCTGCACCAGGATTTGTGAAGCCTGCGACAAGCCCGCCAACATCTTGTGCGTGGATTGGGTCGAAAAGATCATCGACTCCCTGCATCGCGGTCGATCGGCGCCCATGGCGTGATAGTCGCCATAGAAATCATGGAAGGCCGCGTGAGGCAACCAGGCTTCGTCAAAATGCAGGGAATCAATTCGGCCGTCCAGCATCTCCTTGATTTCTTCGACGTTGTAAAGAATGCCGTCGTAGGTGCTCTGCGTGATCGTCAGCACCCGTGGTTTTCCCTTTACCTTGCTGGCAAAGGGGTGTGCCGCAATTTTTTTCTGGATGTTTTCCCAGCTGAATTCGCTCTTGGGGATCGGCCCGATGATGCCGAAGTGGTTGCGCGTTGGCATCAGGAACACGGGGATCGCGCCCGTCATCATGATCGCATGCAGCACGGACTTGTGGCAGTTGCGATCGACGATGACAACATCGCCAGGCGCGACTGTCGAATGCCAGACAATCTTGTTTGAGGTCGACGTGCCGTTGGTCACGAAGTAAAGATGGTCGCTGTTGAAAATGCGTGCCGCGTTGCGCTCGGATGCCGCAACCGGGCCGGTATGATCAAGAAGTTGCCCCAGTTCTTCAACCGCGTTGCAGACGTCGGCACGCAGCATGTTTTCACCAAAGAACTGATGGAACATCTGGCCGACCGGGCTTTTCAGGAAGGCGACGCCGCCTGAATGCCCGGGGCAATGCCATGAGTAGGAGCCGTCTGCCGCGTAGTGCACCAGTGCGCGAAAAAATGGTGGTGGCAGCGAATCCATGTAGGTTCGCGCCTCGCGCACTACATGTCGCGCAATGAACTCCGGTGTATCTTCGAACATGTGGATGAAACCATGCAACTCCCTCAGGATGTCATTGGGGATATGGCGACTTGTACGCGTCTCGCCGTGCAGAAAGATTGGTATCTCGGCATTCTTGTAGCGGATTTCCTCGACAAACTTTCGCAGGTTCAGCACTGCCGGATCAAGCTCCGGGCCGGGCGTGAACTCCTCGTCGTCAATCGACAGAATGAAGGCGGACGCACGTGACTGCTGTTGGGCAAATGATGAAAGGTCACCATAGCTGGTGACACCAAGCACATCAACGCCTTCTTTTTCGATCGCTTCTGCCAATGCCCGAATACCGAGGCCGGACGCATTTTCGGAACGAAAGTCTTCGTCGATGACGATAATGGGAAAATGGAATCGCATGGTTGAACTCCTGAAACGCAACGACCCGCGCAGGGGCGGGTCGAAATAAAAGGTTATACGGTACGCTTGCCGCTAGATCTTGGGCAAGGTCACACCTACCTGCCCCTGATATTTACCGCCGCGATCCTTGTACGAGGTTTCGCAGATCTCGTCCGACTCGAAGAACAGTACTTGTGCAACGCCCTCATTCGCATAAATCTTTGCTGGCAGGGGGGTGGTGTTTGAAAACTCCAGTGTCACATAGCCTTCCCATTCCGGCTCGAAAGGCGTCACATTGACGATGATTCCGCAACGCGCATAGGTGCTCTTGCCTAGGCAGACCGTCAACACACTGCGGGGAATGCGGAAATATTCTACGGTGCGCGCCAAGGCAAAAGAGTTGGGCGGAATCAGGCAATAGTCGCCATTCATCTCCACAAACGAATTGGGATCGAAATTTTTCGGGTCGACGATGGTCGAGTTGATATTGGTGAAGACCTTGAAGTCGTTGGCGCAGCGAATGTCATAGCCGTAGCTCGACGCACCATATGACACGATCTTGTGGCCATTCGCCTCACGTATCAGCGACGGCTCGAACGGCTCGATCATGCCGTGTTGTTCGGCCATGCGGCGGATCCATTTATCGGACTTGATCGACATTTCGGTATGTTCAGGACAATTCGGGGACTGGAGTATAAAGCAGGAGCAAGCCTGTTTTGGCGCAACCCGCCTTGGCTTTATGTGTTCTGAACAACGATATTGGGAAATTTCGACGACATGTCCTTGGCCCGCTCTGCGATCTTGACGGCCACCTGCCGGGCGATCTGGCGATAAATTTCGGCCAGCCGTCCATCCGGCTCAGCCACCACCGTCGGCCGGCCGCCATCAGTCTGCTCCCGAATGCGAATGTCCAGCGGCAATGAACCCAGCACCTCGACTTCATTGTCATGCGCCAGGCGCGCGCCGCCGCCAGCACCGAAAACATGTTCCTCGTGGCCGCATTTGCTGCAGATGTGGGTGCTCATGTTTTCGACGATGCCGAGAATGGGTACCCCGACCTTTTCAAACATCTTGAGGCCCTTGATCGCATCCAGCAGGGCTATATCCTGCGGCGTGGTAACAATGACCGCACCCGTTACCGGAACCTGTTGTGCCAGCGTGAGTTGGATGTCGCCGGTACCGGGAGGCATATCGACGATCAGGTAGTCAAGGTCACGCCAGTTGGTATCTTTCAGCAACTGCTGCAACGCCCCGGTCGCCATCGGTCCACGCCACACCATCGGCGTGTTTTCATCAACCAGAAAGCCGATCGACATCGCCTGAAGGCCATGCGCCTCCATCGGCTCGATGGTCTTGCCGTCCTTCGAGTCCGGTTTGCCGTCAATCCCCAGCATCTGTGGCTGCGAAGGGCCATAAATATCGGCGTCAAGTATACCGACCGTTGCGCCCTCGGCAGCCAGTGCAAGGGCCAGATTCACCGCCGTGGTGGACTTGCCGACTCCGCCTTTGCCGGATGCAACAGCAACGATATTCTTGACACCGGGAATCAGCTTCACACTGCGCTGTACCGCGTGCGACACAATCCTGGAATAGACATTTGCGCTGACCTTTTCGACGCCGGGCACCGTGGCGAGCCTGGACTCCAGCAATTGGCGAATCAGCGCAAACTGGCTTTTGGCCGGATAGCCCAGTTCGACATCGACCGTGACATTGCCCCCATCAATTCGAATGTTCCTTGCGCTGCGGCTGGCGACGAAATCCTTGCCGGTATTGGGATCAACGACTTCTTTCAGTGCGGTTAGTATTTGCTGTTCGGTGAGAGCCATGGTGCAATCGATTCGGTTGATCAAGTGCGCGAAGTATAGGGGTTTCCATCGGGTCACCAGCACCCCTTTGCTAGAATCGCGCCCTGCCTATTCGCCTCAACGTCATGACGCAAACCAAATCGCCCCGCCAAATTCTCGTCACCAGCGCCTTGCCCTATGCCAACGGCGCCATTCATCTCGGGCATCTGGTGGAATACATCCAGACCGACATCTGGGTTCGCTTCCAGAAAATGCAGGACAACGAATGCCACTACGTCTGCGCAGACGATACCCATGGCACGCCCATCATGCTGCGTGCCGAAAAGGAGGGGATATCGCCCGAGCAACTGATCGCTCGCGTCCATGCCGAACACACCCGTGACTTTGCCGGCTTCCATATTGCCTTTGACAACTACCACTCGACGCACTCGGACGAAACGCGCCACTATGCCGAAGACATCTACGGCAAGCTGAAGGCGGCCAACCTGATCGACATGCGTGCGATCGAGCAGTATTACGACCCGGTCAAGTCGATGTTTTTGCCTGACCGCTTCATCAAGGGCGAATGTCCCAAGTGCGGGGCGAAAGACCAATACGGCGATTCCTGCGAGGTCTGCGGTGCAGCCTATGCGCCCACCGACCTGAAGAACCCGTATTCGGCCGTATCCGGCGCGCAGCCGGAACTGCGCAAATCAGAACACTATTTCTTCAAGCTGTCCGACACCCGATGTCAGGGCTTTCTGCGCGAATGGACCCGTGGCAGCCATCTGCAGAACGAAGCAGCCAACAAGATGCAGGAATGGCTGGGCGCAGAAGGCGAAAACAAGTTGACGGACTGGGACATCTCGCGGGACGCGCCCTATTTCGGCTTCCAAATCCCCGGTACCCGGGACAAGTACTTCTATGTCTGGCTTGATGCCCCGATTGGCTATATGGGCTCCTTCAAGAGCCTGTGCCTCAAGCAGGGCCTCGACTTCGATGCCTTCTGGCGCAAGGATTCGAGCGCCGAGCTTTATCACTTCATCGGCAAGGACATCCTCTATTTCCACGCCCTGTTCTGGCCGGCAATGCTGGAGCAAGCGGGCTACCGCACG
>CANJXH010000103.1 GCA_947478755.1 Betaproteobacteria bacterium
TATTCGCGCATGCTGTCAGGTACCTTCGGCGGCTCCTTCCTGTGGAAGGCCTACCTCTTCAGTGTGGTCGGGGCCTATTTCTTCGAAGCGATACCGATCGCGCAGGGCCTGTGGGCCTATTTCGAGCCGCAGCCGCTGTGGTTCTGGCGCGGCACCTTGCCACCAAACTTTGCCTGCATGAATGCCTTCTCTATCGTCTTCGGCATGGTGGCGATGGACAAGCTGCGCAGCGTGCCGAAACCATGGACGCTGCCGGTGATGCTGATCGCCGGTCCCTGCGCCCCGATCATGGGCCACATCGGTGCCGGGCAACCGTATTACCTGACCATGAACTCCGGCCTGTCGCAGTTCTGGATTGACATGGGCGGTGTGGCAACCATCATCACCTGTACGCTCGGCGTATGGGTGCTGAACCAGATCGGTTACGCAAAGATATCGGCATCGTCGCGTACTTGAACGGCGGGTAGACATGGCCACGGATAAACCCCGCATCGTCATTTACGGCACTGGCCAGTTCGGTTGCCACATCGCGCGCTTTGCGCATCAGAAGGGCTGGCCGATCGTGGCAGCCTACAACCGGGCCGGGCCCAAGGTGGGGCAGGATCTGGGGCAGGTGGCCGGCATCGGCAAGGACATCGGCGTCATCGTGCAGGACTGCGACACGGCAAGTTACGAGAAGCTGCAGGCCGACGTTGGCATTGTCACCATGACCGATCGCCTCAGCCTCAACATGCCGGCATACAAGCGCCTCCTGAATGCAGGGCTCAATGTGCTCTGCCACGGTGTCGAGGCGTATTATCCCTGGGGCTGCGACAAGGCACTGGCGGACGAGATCGACGCCCTGGCAAAAAAGAACAAGGTCACTTTCTCGGGTTCCGGCATATGGGATCCGTCACGCATCTGGTCCGGGATATTGGCCGCTGGCCCCTGTACCGACCTGCGTGCGCTGCATCACACCAGCATTACCGACAATCAGCGCACGGGCAAGGCCTTGATGCTGTTTACCGGCGCCGGCTTGACCGTCGAGCAGTTCAAGGAAAAGCAGGCCGGCGCCTACGGCATCGTCCGCACCTACAAGACCATCCCCGAGCATGTGCTGCATGCGCTTGGCTACACCGTTACAGCTGACCGCGTTCGCATCGAGCCGGTGGTGTTCGACGAGCCGTATTACGCCAAATTGCTGGAGCGGGAGATTCCTGCTGGTGATTGCGTCGGTACCCGCATCATCGCCGAGATCGACACGAAGGAGGGCGTCACCGCTGATGCCACTATTGAGCTGCGCTGCTTCAAGGAAGGTGAAGTCGAGAACATGTTCTGGGCCGTCGATGGCATGCCACATACACGCATCCGCGTCGAGCGCGAGGACTCTGCCCATTTCACCGCCGCCTGCCTGTTCAATCGCGTTCGCGATGCGATGGCCGCGCCGCCCGGCATCGTGCTGGTGTCACAGATGGGGCCGATGAAGCACACCGCCCTGGGTTGAAGCGAGGCCTCAGTTGATTGACAGTCCGCCGTCGATCGGGAAGGCGGCGCCAGTGACGAAGGAGGCTTCGTCGCTGGCCAGGTAGGCAATGAATCGCGCAATCTCGATCGGCTCGGCGAAGCGTTTGATCAACTGGTTCTGCACCGCGAATTCACGCACGGCCGCCGGGTCCGGCGCGGCCTCGATGAAGTCGCGCAGCATTTCGGTCTCGACGCCGCCGGGGTGCACCGAGTTGCAGCGGATCGGCAGTTTCTCGCGGCTGCAATACAACGCTATCGATCGCGTCAGCCCCCACATCGCGGCCTTGCTCGACGCGTAGGCCACCAGCACGTCTGGCTTGAAGACGATGCTCGACACCACGTTCACGATCGACGCTGCCTCGGACTTCTTCAATAGCTCAAGCATGGTGTGGCAGCCGAGAAAGGCCCCGGTCGCATTGACGGCCATCGTGTTGTTCCACTGTTCAAGCGTCGTTGCTGCCACATTGTCGACGTCCAGTACCACGCCGGCGTTGTTGACCAGCACGTCAAGACGGCCATGCCGGGCCTCGATCATTTTCCTGACCTCGAGCCAACTCGATTCGTCGCGCACGTCCATCTTCACGTACTCGAGGATGCCATTTTCTTGCGAGCTCTGGTGCCGCCCCTTGCCTTTGGTGTGATAGGTCGCGTAGGTCACGGCACCTTCGCTGGCAAAGTGTTTCGCCACTGCGGCGCCGATGCCGGTGGCCGCACCGGTGACGAGGGCAATCTTGTTTTTCAGGCGCATGGTGATGTCACGAGGTGGAGATCACTTGAAGCCATAAGGCTCGTAGCGACCGAAAATGAAGTTCTCGAAGTGCGAGATACCTTTGTGGCTCTTGCCGTCGGGGTCGATCAGTTCGGAGCGGCAGACGAATTCGACGCCATGTATCTGGTCGCCGGCGGATGTGAGGCCAAAGTCGGCGGAGGTGTCTGCAGCGGTGGCCTGATTGCCGTGTTTGGGTCGATAGGGCGTGTAGTCGAAGGGCTGCTTGCTGAAGTCGAAGTCATCCCATTCGATCGCGAGCTCTTCATTGCCGTGATAGGTATGCAGGGTGCCGCCATCCTTGAAACCGCCCTGCATGTAGCCGCTGGTCTGTGGCACCAGGGGCGGTGAGGCCACCTCGTGATGGTGTATCCATTGTCTGCCACGGTCGTCGGTCAGGTAAATGGTGGCGTGCGTAAAGATTCGTGTGCCCGGCTGGAAACGCATTTCGTGACGGCCGGCGACGAGGTTGACGATCTCTTCGTTCCAGCCTCGGCACAGCCGCCCCTCGAAGGGGTGGTTGTACCAGTCGTTGAGGACGATCTGTTCGCCGGTGGGCGATTCGTTGATCAGGTAGAAGCCTGACCAGTCGCCTGCCTTGAAGGGCGTCCAGATGTGCATGGCGCGC
This sequence comes from Betaproteobacteria bacterium, assembly GCA_947478755.1. Taxonomy (GTDB): domain Bacteria; phylum Pseudomonadota; class Gammaproteobacteria; order Burkholderiales; family Rhodocyclaceae; genus Georgfuchsia. The sequence continues at coordinate 2,898 of CANJXH010000103.1, forward strand.
GGAACGCCCTCGTTGCTGGGCGGTGGCAGCCATTCGCTGTGGCCGCCGAGCGGCTTGCGGTCCTTGTACAGGCCCCAGGAGTGGTCGCGAAAGCCGGCCCATTTTTCGGTACCCAGTTCGAAGCGCTTGCCATCGAAATCGATATGGCCGCTGACCTTGCCGGGTTGCGTGTAGCGCGTCTGATCGGTCGTGACGCGGCCGCGTGTTTCGGCGTGGTGATGCTCTTCCTCGAACGCCGGCGAGGTGCCGGTCCAGATGATGTCGAACGAGAGGTCCGAGTCGTTGGGTTCGAGCACCAGCCGGATCGTCTTCATGGGTTCGAGGAACTCGAAGCGCAGCGGGCCGATAACGGTATCGATCAGCTGGCGCCAGCAGCGCGAGACGCGCACCGTGTATTGGCGGCCGGCGACATTCATGATCACGTAGCCGCCGATGGTGTCCGCATTTGGGTTGATCCGCGCCCCGATCATCAGGAAGACCTGCTCGTCCGGGCTCATCGCGCCGAAATAGTAGCCTTCGTCCCAGCTGTAATCGGTGCACGGGATGTGGGCGAAGGGGCGTGGTGCCTGATGCACCGGATATTCGTCGTATTTGCTGAGCAATTGCGCTGACTCCTGAGGTTTTCGTCGGCTCGATCGATGGCGGCGAGCCTGCTGCAGAATGCCGCAGCATGACAACACAGGCCCCTGTGCGAGTCAATGGAATCGGATTCAGTCGCCACCTGAGCAGGCTTCACATGGCATCAGGCGACAGCAAAAAAACGTTCAGCGATGGCTGATTTTCGGACAAAGCCGGCTATATTCTGGCCTGCTGCAGGGCGCTGCAGAGGCTGCAAGTCCAGCCCCGTACAGCACAACACAAGACCAACAAGGAAGAGGAAACGGGATGCGGCATTGCGCCCCGTGGAGCAATGATGACGAAAAAACTCGATATAACCGAACTGCTGCACACCGCGAGCGAGCGTACCGGTTTGTCCGATTTCGGGCCGCCCGATTTCCGCGAGGCACTCGAGGTGCTGGTCAAGGGCATCAACGAGGAAGTCCATATTGATCGATGGTATGATCTGCGCGAGCGCTTCCTGCGCCTGCTGATGAACCGCCTCTGGTTTGCGAAGGACCTTGCCGAGCATCCGGAAATCCTCGACGAGGACGTGGGTTCGCCCATCGTGATCAGTGCGCTTCCACGCACTGCCAGCACCAAGCTGCATCGTATGCTGGGTGCCTCCGGCGCGTTTCGCGTTACGCCGATGTGGCAGACCCACATGTTCGCGCGCATTCCGGGCCTGCCTGAAGGTGGCCGGGCGCGGCGCATCGCCGAGACCAAGGAGTACGAAGACTGGCAGTACCGCATTTCTCCTGGTTTATTGGTGGGCCACCCGATGTTCACGCACGAGCCAGAGGAAGACAAGGATCTCGGTGAATTCACCTTTCGCCATACCACGCTGCTCGGCATGTTCAGTTCGATGGCCTACGCCGGCTGGGTGATGCAGGCCGACATGGTGCCGATGTATGACTACCTGCTGGCACAGCTCAAATATCTGCAGTGGCAGGCACGCGAGTGGGGAGACACGGTGACGAAGCCCTGGCTGCTCAAGACTCCCTGTCACTTTGGCTACGAGACCTATCTCGACCGCATCTTCGACCAGCCACGCTTCATCGTCACCCATCGCGACCCGACCAAGTGCATCCCCTCGATCTGCACGGCATCGCTTTCGGCACGAAAGCTGTACTCCGATGAAGATACTGCGACCAATGTCGGTGCTTCCGTGAGCGCGCTGTTTTCACGCAGCGCGCAGGACCACCTGCAGTGGCGCGACCGCCACCCCGGCCGGCCGATACTCGATCTCGCTTTTGCCGAGATCAACGGCGACGGCATGAGCGCCACGCGCAAGGTGTTCGACTTTTTCGGACTGCCGATGTCGGCGCAGGCAGAGGCCGGCATGCGCGGCTGGGAAGAGAACAATCGCCGTGACAGGCACGCACCCGGTGTCTATTCCTCCGAGATGATCGGCATGACCGACGACCAGCTTCGCGAAGCCTTCAAACCCTATATTTCCCGCTTTCCCTCACTGCTATGAAACTGCGAAAAACCGATAGCCACAGAGATCACAGAGCTCACAGAGGAAAAACATCAGCAACGGTGAGTTTGGAGTTGCTGCCGGCAGCGACCACGCTGAAGCCGGGAGTTTTGTCTTTCTCTGTGTACTCTGTGCCCTCTGTGGCTTGCATTTGAGGTTATTGCAATGAACAAACTCGACGTCAAACAACTGCTTGCCACGGCCACCGAGCGCACCGGTGGCCTTAATGACTTTGGTCCCGACGATTTTCTCGAAGGGCTCGAAGTGCTGGTCAAGGGCCTCAATACCGATGCCGGCATCCGCGAGGATAGCTGGGACCAAGTACGCGAACAGCGCATCCTGCGCTCGTTGGTTAATCGCCTGTGGTTCGCCAAGGACCTCAAGGACCATCCCGAAATCCTCGACGAAGACCTCGGTTCGCCGGTGATCATGGCCGGTTTGGTGCGCACGGGCAGCACCAAGCTGCATCGCACGCTGGCTGCGTCTGGCGGCTTTCAGGCGTTGCGCTTCTGGAGCGTGAACATGTTCTCGCGCATTCCGGGCGAGCCCGACGGTGGCCGCGCCCGCCGCATCCGTGAGACGCGGCAGCAGGAAGCATGGATGTATGCCACCTCGCCCGATGTGCACCTCGGTCATCCGCTTTACACCGAAGAAGCCGAGGAGGATCAGTGGATGATGGAAGCAACCTTTCGCCATCCCCTGATCTTCGGCATGTTCGCTTCGCCCACCTACGCGCAATGGATCGCGCAGGCCGACATGCGGCCGACCTTCGACTACTACATCAAGCAGCTCAAATACCTGCAGTGGCAGTTTCCCGAGCAGCGCGGCAAGCCTTGGCTGGTAAAGACGCCGAACCACTTCGGCAGCGAATCCTTCCTGACCAGCATCTTCGACAAGCCACCACGCTTTCTGTTCACCCATCGCGATCCGGCAAAGTGCATCCCGTCCATCGTCAGTACCGTGATGCCGATGCGTGCCTTGTACACCGATCGCGACACCCGCCACAGTTTCGGCGCCGAGGTGATCGCGATGTATGCACATGGCGCCAACGAACATCTGCGCTGGCGCGACAGCCACCCGGGCAACCCGATGATCGACATTTCCTTCCGCGACATCACGCAGCGCGGCATCGACACCGTGCATCGCATCTACGACTTTCTCGGCATGCCGTTCACAGCGGCAGCGGAGCAGGGCGTGCGCGACTGGGAAGCAGCCAACCCCAAGGACAAGCACGGCAAGGCAGAGTATTCGCCGGCCGATCTCGGTTCGACCGAAGAGGCGATCCGCACGGCCTTCAAGCCCTATGTCGAGCGCTTCGCTGACTACATCGGCTGAGTCGGCGTTAGAGGTCAGTTGCCGAACAGACCCTTGAAGGCCTTGCCGGCACCTTCAGCCGCCGAGCCAACGGTGCCCGCTATCGAACCGGCACCGCGTGCCACGCCTTCAAGACTGACGCCCATGCTTTCGGCAAGTGACGAACCAAAGCGCGACGCAATGTTCTCGTTGAGATTGAAGGCCGGATCGTGCAGGTTTCCGCTCAGCTCAAACCTGACGATGATCTTCTTCTCCTTGTCTTGCATCATCGATACGGCAACTCGCCGCGGCAGACCCATGACGCCACCACCCGTCGGGTCAAGCTCGAGATCATGCAGGGTCACGATGCCCGGTGCCTTCAGTTTTCCTGATTTCACACTGGCGTCGAGATCAAGATCAAGCGTTCCCTGCCGGATGCCGCTCTCGGTTGCCTTGATCAGATAAGGTTGCAGCGCGACCAGGTCAACGCCGCGCAGCCTGGTCCGGATGTCGGAATCCTTGCTGCCGACATCGGTCCAGCCGTCAATCGCCATCGTGCCATCGTGCCTCGTACCGGCAATGAGGCCTGTAACCTTGATCCGGCTGCGGCCGCTGAAGGCAGGAAGTTCGAAATCGTCAATCTGCGCGTGAATCGATTCGGTACGGGTCTTCAACGCGGGCTTGCGGATGCTGGCATCAAAAAAATCAATCGCGGCGTTGTCCAGCGCTATATGGTTGATGCGAACCGAAGGCATTGGTGACGATTTTTTTCCACCTTTTTCCAGCAGGCTGGGCAGCATGCGGAGGCGGCCGTCCGAAGTGCGCAGCAGTGACATGTAGGCGCCGTCGATATCCAGGCGGCGAATCACGATCCGGTCTGACAACAGGCCGGGCAGATCAGGCTGGATCATGATGCGGTTTGCGCGCATTTCATCCTGTGTCGGCCATCCCGTCGCCGCCTTGAGGCGCAAATGTTCCAGTTCGACCCCGTTCCAGCGCAGCTGAATGGCGCCGACCTCGCTGTTCGGGCCGAGGGCCTGCACCACCTTGTCCTGCAGTTTTCTGGCGGCAAGATTCAAACCTGCCATCACCACGATGACGGTCAGCAGCAGCGCAGGTATTGCCCATTTCAGGCGAGCTTTCTTTCCCATCAATCAATCCCCGGAGGAAGGGATATTGTAGGCTTGTGCCTGCCAGGATCGCGTTGCGCCCTGGCATGCCCCGGGGTGAGGCGACAGGTCAATCCCTGCAGGGATGAACTGTTGCATGCGACTGGTTTGGTATTCCTTGCCCTGGATCAATTGTGTCGTGCCGTGTTGCACCTAGGATATTCCACACAATGTCCAATAAGGAGGCTCATCATGTATCAACACATTCTGGTTCCCGTTGACGGAACCGAGTTGTCGATTCGTACTGGCGAACAGGCAGTCGACATGGCATGCGAAACCAAGGCGCGCATCACATTCCTGTATGCAACGCCGGACTATGGTGCGACCTCGGACGGCGCCTTGCTGCGATCGGTCGCGCCCAACGAGTTTGTCGCTGCCGCCAGTGGCGATACCGATGCCATTCTGATGAAGGTGCTTGACTATGCGCGAGCCAAAGGCGTGCAGTGTGATGGCAGAAGCCGGGTGTCCGACCGCCCCTACGAGGCCATCATCCAGACCGCACAGGAACAGAAGTGCGACCTGATCTTCATGGCCTCCCACGGGCATCGTGGCTTGCGTGGCCTGCTGCGCGGCTCGCAGACAGAGAAGGTGGTGCGTCACTCACCCATTTCGGTACTGGTGGCGTCGGTGGAGACCAACGACGCGCAGGCCGCCATGCATCGGGCCTTGTCCGTCATTCACGATGAACACCGTTCCATGAATGTCGTCATTCATGGGTTGCTCGACTACAGCCGCGACGCTTTGACCGGCAACGCCACGCTCGATGCGGATCTGGTGCGGAGGATGGTGGCCTATTTGCGCGATTTCCCTGGTGCGCAGCACCATCCCAAGGAAGAAAAGTACATTTTTGCCATGCTGCAATTGCACACCCGAAACTTTGACGACGTGCTGGGCGGTTTGCAGCGAGAGCACCACCACGAGCACGCGCTGGTCACCGCGGTCGAAAAGGCGCTGGATATCTATCAGTCCGGCGTGCCTGAAAGTGCAAGGCCGCTGAACGAGGCCCTGGAAAAACTGGCAGCCCATATTCGCCGGCACATGGGGGTGGAGGAGCGAACCGTGTTGCCGGCAGCGCGTGCCTACCTTGACAATGACGACTGGTCGGTGATTGACAAGGAGTTTTCGGAGAACCACGACCCCGGCTTCGGCGACATTGGCGAAGTGAATTTTTCCCAGCTGTTTTCAAAAATCGCCACCCTGCTGCCAAAGGCGTGAGCGAGTCGTCAATGCAGGCAAATCGTCTGCATCGACGGCATCGCAGCGTGATGGTTACTCGTTCGGGATGTTGAAGTAGTCCTGATAGCGCTTGTAGGCCTCGCGGGCGCGGAGGGTGGCGGCATCGGTCCCGGCTTGTACCTTGTGCGCTGGGCGGGCCTCGCGCGGATTGTCTGCAAGGTATTTCACCATTGCAGCGCGGCCGTAGTCGGACAGCGGGATGCTGAAGTGCGCATACATCCTGTCGATGACGGTCATGGTGTCGCCCACCAGATCCTTGTAGAGCAGGTTGTGGAATTGAGCGGGTGGCACTTCGCCGGCCTCGAGCCGGTCGATCACCGCGTTGAAGCGGCCCGCCGAGAGGAAGGGATCAACGACATATTCGAATGAGCCGCCCTTGAATGGGTGGTCACAACGGCCCCATTGCACGTGGCCGATGATGCTGATGGTCGATGCCAGCGCCTTGACCGGATCGCGATGCGGCCAGACGAAACAGGCATCCGGGTAGAACTTGTGCATCAGGCCCAGACGATCGAGGTGCATGGGATCCTTGAGCACCCAGTTCTTGCGCGGGTTCTTCCATTGCAGCAGCTTGAGCACGCGCTGGTGATAGCGCATTGCCGGTTCCATGTCGCAGGTTGCCATATAGGCGTCATAGCTCGGTGTCTGGCCGAGGCTGCCGAACCACGATGGCGCGGTAAAGTTCATCGCCATCATCTGGCAGTCTTCCATCGGCAACGCGCCGCCGAATTCGTGAATTGCCGTGATGGTTGGCGTCACGCGATTCCACTGGTCGATCATCCTGTGCGATTTTTCGATGCGTGGATCGGTCTTGTAGGTCGCTGTTTCCGGTGGCGGGCAGGGGAACATGATCTCCCAAGTCAACAGCGAACCATTGTCCGGGTTCATTGACAGCACGTTTTGCAGGAAGGAAGTGCCCGAGCGGCCCTGGCCAACGATGATGATCGGCTGCGCCACTTTCTGGTCGTCGATTTCGGGATGTTGCCGGTAGGTTTCCTCGATCTGCAAACGGGCTTCGAGTGAATTGAGGATTTCGGAACGTGTCCTGATCCGGCCCATCAGGTTGAGGTCGGCCTCTTCATCCATCGCCTTGACCAGGACTTCAAAAGGTTCGCGCCAGTCGTCGACACCGAAATTCGAGAGCCCGGTGCTGCGTATCGCCGCTTCGCGCAGCGATTTCGAATCGAGCGGCACAACGCCGCTGATGTTCATGCAATAACCTTCTTCATTGACGCGCTGCACCCACTCGGGGCGAGGCGGCGGCTGCCAGGTGTCGCGGTGATCCTTTGCTTCTGTTGTCATGAGGTCCTCTCTGGTTATTCCGGGATTGGCGGCGGTGAAAGCAGGGTCAACGCGATGCCCGGTGTTGAACTGCCGCCAGCGTAAAGCTTGCTATTGCCAGCCACATGGCGAAATAGTGAAACTCATGAGTCTTGACGGCCATCAGGGTCATCGCCGCGATGCCGCCGATGCCGGCAAGCAAGGCGACCGGCACGACTGGAAAGTTGATGACTTGCCAGACACCAGCAAGGCACAGCAGGCCGACGACGATGGCGACAACACCAATGGCGTGCCAGAGAAAGGGGCCAAACCACGGTGGTGCCCAGGGGAACAGGGTCGGACCTACCACCTCGTGGGCCATGCCGATGAACGCGATCAAAAAGGCGGCACAACTGGATACCGACCGATCCTTTGCTTCTTGTTGTGTCACGAAAAATTTTCTCCTCTTGCCGTCATGCAGTCGTTCTTCTGGCTGAAAGATAACATGGTTGGCGACTGGTACCGAGATGCGACGTGCCGGAGCGCTCAGGGGCTTTTATCCAGTTCCAGCAGATCAAGCGTCTGTACCCATTCATCGAATACGACATCGAGCAGTTTGCGCGCATCATTGATCGGCATATCCACCGGTACATCATCCTTGTCGAGCCGGATCGCGGATTTCAGGCGCAAATCACTGCCAACCTGGAACACGACGTGCTCACCTTCGCCATTGGGTGGCCTGAAGGTGGAAAAGAGGTAGGGGCCA
>CANJXH010000104.1 GCA_947478755.1 Betaproteobacteria bacterium
CGATCTTGACCACATCCTTTGCACCGGGCGCAAGAAAGACCTGATCATTCGCGCCGGAGAAAACATCAGCGCGCGCGAGATCGAAGATGTGATCTTCCAGTCTCCGAAGGTCGCCGAAGTTGCAATTGTATCTATGCCCAGTCGCAAGACCGGCGAGGCAATCTGCGCCTTTGTCGTCGTCGAGCTTGGCCAGAGCATTGATTTTGCCGAAGTCGCGCAATTGGTCAGAGCTTCGGGGCTTGCGATCCAGAAGACTCCAGAACACGTCGAGATCGTGGCAGAGCTGCCGAAGACCGCATCCGGCAAGGTACGCAAAGACCAGCTACGTCACGCTGCAAAAGCGTTTGCACGCGACTGACGGGGACAACAGACCGCAATGGACCTCGCATTTTCCGCCGAAGACGAAGCCTTTCGCACCGAGGTGGGGGAGTTTTTTCGCACCGAACTGCCGGCCGACCTTGCGCGGCGCGAAGCACAGGGCTTCCATCTCAATCGTTCCGATCTGGCGGAGTGGCAGCGCATTTTGTATCGCAAGGGTTGGGTAGCGCCGAACTGGCCGAAGGAGTTCGGTGGCACCGGCTGGTCGCCGATACAGAAATACATTTACGAGCTCGAGTTCGGCCTCGCCAACGCGCCCGAAGTCAACCTGATCGGGCTATCGATGGTGGGCCCGGTGCTGTGTCGCTTCGGATCGCCCGAACTTCAGCAGCGATTCCTGCAACCAATCATGAGCGGCGACATCTGGTTCTGCCAGGGTTTCTCAGAACCCCAGGCCGGGTCGGACCTCGCCAGCCTTCGCACGCGCGCCGTCAAACGCGGGAATGACTACGTGATATCGGGCCAGAAGATATGGACGACTTCGGCGCATTTTTCCGACTACATGATCTGCCTGTGCCGAACCAATGATGCGGTCTCGCCGCAGGCCGGCCTGTCGATGATCCTCGTGCCGATGGATGCACCTGGCGTCACGGTAAAGCCGATCGAGACCATCGACGGCGACCATACGGTGAACGAAGTTTTCCTTGACGACGTCGTGGTCCCGGCGGCCAACCTCGTCGGCGACCCGGACAGCGGCTGGAACCAGGCGAAATTCCTGCTCGGCAACGAGCGCACGCACAACGCCATGATCGGCATGCTCCGTCGATACATGGTGCGCATTCCGCGCCTGATCGCAACAGAGCTGCAGCATGGCCTGTCGGCCGCCGCAGCGGCGGAGTTCGAGCGGCAGCTCGCCTGCCTGCGCATCGACGTCGACGCGCTCGAGTGGTCCGTGCTGCGCGTGCTGGCCGGCGAAGAGGGGCCCGAACTTGCGGCGGCGGCTTCGGCACTCAAGGTGTGCGGTTCCGAATATCTGGTGCGCGCCTCGGAGCTGGAACTCGACATCCTCGGTCCCCAAATCACGCCACGGCATGACCCATCGCCGACGTCACCGGCTACGTCCTTGCCCGCCGGCGCGTCGTCGTTCGCGCCGGGAAGGACGACCCAGCATCTCTACTGGCACGCGTCCACTATTTTCGGTGGCAGCAACGAGATCCAGCGCGGCATCATCTGGAACACCCTGCGCCGCCGATGAAAGACCGGGACATCGTTACCATGAACATCCTATGCAGTAATGCGAGATGGACTTCTGGCTGACCCAGGAGCAGCAGATGCTGCGCGATTCCGCCCGCCGCTTCCTCGCCGAAGGTAAGGCATCGGGCAATGGCGATCGCTGGTCGGAAATGGCCGAGCTCGGCTGGTTGGCAATGGCCATTGCCGACGAGGATGACGGGCTGGGCAGCGAATTCGAGGACATCGTCCTGCTCGCCGAAGAAATCGGGCGTGCGCTGGCACCAGAATCGCTGACGCTGGGTTCAGTCGTGCCGGCGCGCATCATCGGCGCCAGCAGTTCCGGTCCGCAGCGCGAGACTTTGCTTGCGGCCATTGCAAGCGGAGAACTCAGATTCGCTACCGCCTTCGATGAGCGCAACAACCGCTACGACTGGCAGCGCCCGGACACCACAGCAAACGCGACATCCACTGGCTGGAAATTGTCCGGCAGCAAGACGCTGGTGGCTGGTGGTGCCGTTGCAGACAGGCTTGTCGTGTCGGCGCGGCTTGGCGAAGCCCCGGAAACGCTTGCATTGTTCGTGATCGACACGACACTGCCCGGCATAACGCGTCGCGAATACCAGACCATCGACGGTGCATCAGTCGCCGACCTTGATTTCGATCGCGTCGCACTCAATGCATCGACGCTGCTGCTGAAGGGCGCTGCGGCGGCAGAGTGTCTAGCGCAGTCTTTCGATGAAGCGGTGGTGCTGCTGAGCGCCGAAGCCCTGGGCTGGATGGACCGGGCAATTGAGCTCACCGTCGAGTACATCAAGGTGCGCGAACAGTTTGGCCGGCCGCTGGCCGAGTTTCAGGCCCTGCAACATTCGGTGGCCGAGATGTACATCGACGCTGAGAGCGCCCACTCGATTGTCTGCATGGCCATGGCGGCGCTGCACCAGCCTGCCGGCGACCGGCGGCGCGCAGTATCGGCATGCAAGGTGAAGGCCATGGCGGCCGCCCGACGCAGCATCGGTATGGCGGTGCATCTCCACGGCGGCATGGGCATCACCTGTGAATACCCAATCGGTCACTACCTGCAGCGCGTCACGGTGGCGTCGCGCTGTCTGGGTGACGAGCACTTTCATCTCGAGCGGTACGTGGGCAGATGAATCCCGCCATTGGCCAGACACGACTCGACCTCTACGCTTTCAGCGACAAGCAGAGCGTCGGCTCCTGCGCGCTTGACGGCCATGTGTCGACCGATTCTGAACTCGTTTCCACCTCGATCGAGGGCATGAGCCTGGGCTTGATTGATGTCCTGCGCTTCGTTGGCTTCGGCCTCAGCAGCGAGCGTCGGACTTACGAACATATCCGCGAAGACCGAATCGACGACTTCATCGTCGCCTTCCCGCTGACCATACCGGTTGCCATATCTCAGGCCGGTAGGCATGCCGTCGCCAGGCCGGGAAGCTGCATTCTGCTCAGCACACGCAAGCCGTTTCATGGCGTCCACGAATGTGCCACCGGACTTGCGTATTCGGCACTGGTGGCACGTGTGCCGGGGCCGCTGCTGCGTGAGCAGGTGCCGAACATCGACGATTGCTGCGCTCAGCCGATCGAGGCAGTGCATGGCTCGGGAAAGATCACCCGCGCGCTGATCGAGAACCTGATCGAGGAGCGGGATGGCTTGCGCGTTGCCGAGCGCCAATCGCTGAGCTCGGCGCTGTTGCAGACGATCACGACGCTGATGCGGGAGTCGCCGGAATTTTCTTCTCGCCGTCCGCTGCAAAGATTGACGGCGCGCGCGAGCCTGTATGCGGCGGCGACCGGATTCATTGCCGCCAATCTGTCAAATCCGGAACTCGACGTTGCCATGGTTGCAAGCCACTGCCGCGTGGCCCCCAGCTACCTGCAGGCCGCCTTTGCCGACCAGTCGGAAAGCGTCGGTGCCTACATCCGGAACGTCCGCCTGGAGCGCTGCCGTGAAGCATTGCGCAACCCTGCACTCCAATACCGCTCCATTATCGAAATCGCTATGGCGTGGGGATTCAACAGTTCGTCAAGCTTCAACCACGCCTATCGCCTGCGCTACGGTCAGGCACCCAGCCAGGAACGGCCGGCGGCAAGCGAAGCCGCCTAAATCGGGATCAGGATTCCGCTGAACGTTCCTTGTTCTCGGCAATGAACTTGCGCAGCTGGCGATGGAAGTTGGTCATCACCCGCTCCTGCAGTGGATTCGAACGCGCACCCTTGAAGCCGCGCGACTTCATGCCCTTGTAGGTCTCGGGAATGTTGATGAAGTCCTGGCGGAAAATCAGCGGCCAGTCGGCATCTTGCCAATTCGAATAAAACTCACGCTTTAGCGGCGGCTCCTTGCCCGGGCCATAGCGCTGCAACGACCAGATATCGAAGATGCAGCTGCCGGGATCATCGCCGTTCGGCCGCACCCGGTACCAGAGCACTCCGTCGACGGTCGCGTGCAGATAGATGGTGTTCGGGAACACATGCCAGTCGTAGTTGGAGGCGGCAATGTATTCCGGGGTCAGTTCCATCGGCCATCCGGAACCATCGGCCATCGCGGCTTCGATCTGGAACTGCACCCATTTGTTGACCACTTCCATTGGCGGCGCATCGGCCGGCACTTCATAGCGCAGGCGCTGAGTCGCAGCAACGTTGCGTTCCGTTACCATGGCCTTAAGGTCACGATCGAAGGTCTCGACGAAGCTCAGCACATAATTGCGGAAGTCCGGCTCGTCCTTGGGCGGCAGTCGCGGCGAGCGCTTGAACACGTCAATGCCTTCGGCGGCATACCAAATCGCGCCGTGCTTGCCGAAGCCATCACTCTTTGAATAGTCGTTGTTGAATGGCAGCAGTTGTGGATGGGCCGACTGGACATGATAGAACTCGTTAAAGAACTCGAGTACCAGCTTCCAGTTGGCCGGCATGATGGTGGACTTGTACCAGCGGTAGCGCAGCTTGTCGAACTCGAACTTGCCGCAATAGTCGTCAACAGGATGGAGAAACTTCGCCAGAGACTCGCTTTCCGGGTCCATGTTGATGAAGACGAACCCGCCCCAGGTTTCGGCCTTGACCGGCTGCAGTGCTATATCTGAGTCCTTGAGGCGATCGCCCCAGTCCGCGCGATCGATCACCTTGATGTTGTCGCCGTCGAGATTGAACTGCCAGCCGTGGAAGCGGCAGGTGAACTTCTGCACAGAGCCACAGCTCTGGGTCAGTCGCATGCCGCGGTGGGGACAGGCGTTGTGGAAGGCTTTTACAGTGTCCTTGGTGTTGCGTACAACGATGATCGAATCATCAAGGATGTCGTAGGTCACGAAGTCGCCAACATTGGGAATCTCTTCCAGACGACAGGCGATCTGCCAGACATGGGGCCACAGGTATTCTGCCTCCAGCTTTGCAAAGTGCGGGCTGAAGTACACATCCTTGGGAACAAAATCGTCGCGGATATCGTCCGTGGACAAGGGATCGGGGACACTTTTGAGGCTGGCTGTTTTTTTCATGCTCACTCCCGGAAGGGGCTGTTCAGGGCAGGCTCAGCCCAAGTTTGAGCGCACGAGCCTAAGCGTACAAGCCAAACCTGGTCTTGATTTCATGCGACAGATGGGTTGCGTCTGGCGACAGCATGAATTAAAGCGCCGATGGCGGATTCTGACCCCATTGATTGATAAGCTATTGAGGAGTTTGAAGCAAGCCGGTGAAGACATTACGGCAGGTGGGCGCCATGCAGTTCCCGTAACTTTACGCCAATCAGATGGAGAGGGAAATTTCACGCCATGCGCTGCGGTAACCATGTTCAGACCGATTCGCATTAAGAACTACTTGACGGTAATGGAAGCCTTTGGCGTCGCCGCAGAAAACGTGCTGGCCGGCAGCGGCATCGTTGCCGAAAAGCTCTCCGACCCCGCCTACCTCATTGACACCGAGCAAACCAATGTGGTCATCGGCAACATCCTGCGCCTGCGCGAGAGCGGCAGCGTCAGTTTCGAGATGGGGCAGAAATGCGACCTGGCCGACCTCGGCATCGTGGCCTACGCGATGATGTCGTCGAAGACCATCCGCCAGTCGCTCAATCTCTGGATTCGTTACAGCAATGCCCTGGTCGGCAGCCTGTGGCGCGTCGCGCCCTACTATTCCGACACCGAGCACCTGACGCTCGAGATATCCGAAGACATTCCCACCGTCGGCGGCCTGCGCTTTTGCGCCGAGGAATTCCTGGCCTTCACGCGCAAGATCGGTGGCGCACTGGCGCAGGAAGCCCCGCGCTATAAACGTATCGAACTGGCCTACCCGGAGCCCAAATACGTTGATCGTTACCGCGAATTCTGCGATGGCCCCATTGTCTTCAATGCGCCTCGTACCCTGGTCACCTTCGAGAACAGCTGGATCGACAAGAGCTTGCGCACCAGCGACCGTGAGTTCAACGAAATCTGCGTCCGCCACTGCGGTCAGATCATGAAGCAGATCGTGCGCGGCAGTTCGCTTCTGGCGCAGATACGCACCATTCTTCTCAAGTGCAATGCGTCCATCCCGAAGCTCGACGACGTGGCTGCACAGCTTGGCGTCAGTTCGCGCACATTGAGGCGCCAACTTGCGGACGAAGGAACGAGTTATCAGCATCTTGTTAATGAGTTCCGCTTTGATCTCGCAAAACAGTACGCAGTAAACTCGGACATGGCGGCAAAGGAAATCAGTTATCTCCTCGGATATGCAGACGTCGCCGCCTTCCAGCGCATGTTCGCCGCTAAAGCCGGCAAGCGACTCAAGCAGTATCGCAATACCTTCAGTCACTGTAAGAATTAGGCCCAAACCAGATACATCGTTTCATTAACCGCTTGCCAAGGAAAATTCATGTCTGAAACATCCATTACATTCAACTGGTCCGATCCGCTGCTGCTGGATCAGCAATTGACGGAAGAGGAGCGCATGGTTCGCGATTCTGCGGCTGCGTATTGCACGGACAAGCTCCTCCCTCGTCTTCGTGACGCCTTTCGCAACGAATCCACCGATCCCGCAATATTCCGCGAGATGGGCAGCCTAGGCATCCTCGGCCCGACCATCCCGCCTGAATACGGTGGCGCGGGCCTCGGCTATGTGGCCTACGGTCTCATCGTGCGCGAGATCGAACGCATCGACTCCGGCTTCCGCTCGCTCATGAGCGTGCAGTCCTCATTGGTCATGGTGCCGATCCACGATTTCGGCACCGATGAACAGCGCCAAAAATACTTGCCCAAGCTCGCCTCGGGCGAGTGGATTGGCTGCTTCGGCCTGACCGAACCCAACCATGGCTCCGATCCGGGGAGCATGGAAACGCGGGCAAAGAAGGTTGCTGGCGGTTACTCGCTTTCGGGCAGCAAGATGTGGATCACCAACTCGCCGATTGCCGACGTGTTCGTGGTGTGGGCAAAAACCGAAGATGGCAATATCCGCGGCTTCATTCTCGAAAAAGGCTGGAAGGGACTCAGCACCCCGGCGATCAAGGGCAAGGTGGGCTTGCGCGCCTCGATCACCGGCGAGATCGTGATGGACGAAGTCTTTGTGCCGGAAGCCAGTCTGATGCCCGGCGTCAGCGGTCTGCGCGGGCCTTTCCATTGCCTCAACTCGGCACGCTACGGCATTGCCTGGGGTGCGCTCGGTGCGGCGGAAGACTGCTGGTTCCGCGCACGCCAGTACGTGCTCGACCGCAAGCAGTTCGGCCGCCCGCTGGCGGCCAACCAGCTGGTGCAGATGAAGCTCGCCAACATGCTTACCGACATCACGCTCGGCCTGCAGGGCTGCCTGCGCCTCGGACGCCTGAAAGAGGAAGGAAGCGCCGCGCCGGAAATCACCTCGATCATGAAACGCAATTCCTGCGGCAAGGCACTTGAGATCGCACGGATTGCGCGCGACATGCTGGGCGGCAACGGCATCTCGGACGAATACGGCATCGTGCGCCACATGGTGAACCTCGAAGTGGTGAACACCTACGAAGGCACCAGCGACATCCATGCCCTGATCCTTGGCCGCGCCCAGACCGGTATCGAAGCCTTCACGGGCAAGTAAGCAACCTGGAACACCTGCGCCATGGCCATCGTCTCGGTACCCAAACCTGCCTTCATGAATTCGGATGAGCTCAACATCTTCGAGCAAACCGTCATTCGCTTTCTTGAACAGAATGCCGGCGCGCAGGAGACTGCGAAGTGGCGCCGCGACGGCTATGTCGATCGCGAGGTGTGGAAAAAGGCAGGGGCTGCAGGGCTGCTCGGGCTATCAGTACCAGACGACTACGGCGGCGGTGGCGGCGACTTCCGCCATGAGGTGATCGTGATGCAGCAGCTCGGGCTGCAGCACGCACTCAACTTCGCGATCCCCCTGCACAACGCCGTAATCGCGCCCTACCTCGTGCAATACGGCAGCGAAGAACAAAAGCAGCGCTGGCTGCCCGGCGTCTGCAGTGGCGATACCATCCTATCCGTCGCGATGACCGAGCCTTCCGCCGGCTCCGACCTGCAGGGTATGCGCACCACGGCAAGACGCGATGGCGACCACTACGTGATCAACGGGCAGAAGACCTTCATCTCGAACGGGCTGCAGAGCTCCATCGTGCTGATCGCGGCAAAGACCGACGCGTCGGCCGGTGCGCGCGGCATTTCGCTGTTCGTGGTCGAAGTCGATGCCGTGCAGGGCTTCGAACGCGGCCGCCTGCTGCACAAGCTGGGGCAGGAAGGGCGCGACACGACGGAACTCTTTTTCAGCGACATGCGGGTGCCGGCCGCCAATCTGCTCGGCGGTGTCGAAGGACGTGGCTTCGGAATGCTGATGGAAAAGCTGCCGCAGGAGCGGCTGGTCATTGCCTGGCAGGCGATGGCGATGATCGAAGCCGCGCTCGAAGCCACGGTCAGTTATGTGCGCGAACGGCAGGCATTCGGCAAGCAGATCATGGATTTCCAGAACACACAGTTCACCCTGGCCGACCTCAAGACCCAGGCAACGGTGGCCAAAGTCTTCATGATCCATTGCACCGAGCTGCTGCTCGCGGGCAAGCTCGATGCCGCCACCGCATCAATGGCCAAGCTCTCGGTCACCGAAGCGCAGGGCCGCATCATCGACCAGTGCCTGCAGCTCTTTGGCGGCTACGGCTACATGCTCGAATATCCGATCGCCGAAATGTACAAGGACGCGCGTGGATACCGAATCTATGGTGGAACGAGTGAAATCATGAAGCTATTGATCGCCCGGTCACTTTGAAGCGAGTTAGGGATACGCCGACCAGGACTACGGACTGGGGTGACTTGTAAGCGAATTGAAACCAACTGTTTAGACGAAACAGCAATCCGTTATCAGTTTTCCCCTGCATGCGGAAGGTGGCGGCGAATATGGTGGATTTGCGCGACCCGCGCACCTCGGAGCAACTAGCGCAGCGTCGGCATCGTTGCTGCCGACATCGCGCGCGAAATGGGTTGGACCGAGAGGGTAAATTGCAATCTGGAAATGATCTGGCTTGGTGCGGGATATTGGCGAGATCAGCGTACGGGCAGAGATTCTGTCAAAGTCGCCGCGTTTAAGTGCGCTCGAATACGAGATAGATGAGGCGCATTCGCAGCAAACTACTTGATACTGAAGGCTCCAAATTCCCCGACGTTATTGCAGAAATCATTCGCAAGCAGCACGAACGAAGGAACAGCAGAGGCTAAGGTTTGGTGATCTTGGAGTCCCGTTGGCTTCCGATTTATTGCTTTCAACGAAAGTGTAGAACTATTTTCCCCTTCGGTTCCAACGCGGTGGCTCGGAAGCCGGATTTGTGAGCGAAAATTGATCGCGACGGTCAGGTGGGTTGACGCCGTGGCCACGTTGATGACGACGACCAAGCAATTCGTTGCAGCGCGCCGGTTGGGTTTTTTGTCAAGCGCTGAGCGGCGATTTTTGAAACAAAATCACCGTCAATTCAACGCTGGGTTTTTGGCGCCGGTTTGTTCAATACTACGCGCCGAGAACAAGCCTGCGAGGTGGCTTATAGGCGACACACGCGGTATCATCGTCCTCCCAATGCGGAATGGGAGAAGAGGTGGCGTTATGGCCAATGTTTCTTTCAAACTCCTGAAATTGAAGGGTGGTCAAATAGGCCCGCTAAAATAAATATCGCTTATTTTGTGAGCGATTTTGTAACCAACGAAGAGACAAAGATGACGACAAACCATACGACCGAAGAACTGTCATTGATGATCAAGGATGCTCTGGTTAATACATTCGGGATTGACGCGGCACTTATCAGTTCCGGAGCACGGATGAGGGACCTGGGTGTCGACTCGCTGCATGTGGTCGAAATTCTCCTGGACCTTGAGGCTGCACTCGGTGTCAAGTTAACCGATCTGAGTTTTCCGCCAAACCCCAGCCTTGACGATGTGGCGCAAACAATTCAAAAGAACCTGGGTGGTGCTTGAACAAAATGGCCGGGCAGCGTGAGGTAGTCATTACCGGAATGGGGGTCATTTCCCCCGTGGGCTTGTCCCTTGTTGAACTGAAAGATCATCTGCTTAATGTCACATCGGGAGTCCACCTGTGGGAGTCGCCGTATTTAAGCAAGAAGTTTCCCGCAGGGATTGTTCAAAAACAATTCGAGTCGGAGTTCACCAGACTTGAACTGCCCTACCTTGACCGGGTCGCCCAGATAGCCATTCTGTCCGCACGGCAAGCCGTTACCGATGCTGGTCTTTCCAGCTTTGCAGAGTATGGGCAGCGTGCAGGGCTGTATTTTGGCTCGGCGCGTGCAGGGAGTACCTCCGAGCAGGAATGGTACGAAGAGTTGCTGTTGCAGCACAAGCAAACGGCGAGGCCGTTTGCGGTGTTCTCCATCATGCACAACGCGTCTGCCGCTCACATATCCATTCGCCATCAGATACTCGGACCCGTTGCGACGCAGAGTAGCGCCTGCACATCTTCCGGTGGTGCGATCGGTGATGCATTCAGGGCGATTCGCGACGGGTATCTGGATATTGCCGTTGCGGGGGGGGCCGAAGCACCGCGTCCTGCCTGGATGCTGGGGGGGTGGGA
>CANJXH010000105.1 GCA_947478755.1 Betaproteobacteria bacterium
TCCGCGCATCATCATCTGCGTGCCCTGCGGCTCGACCCAGGTCGAGCGTCGTGCGATCCGTGAATCGGCGCTCGGCGCCGGCGCCTCGCAGGTCTACCTGATCGAAGAGCCGATGGCCGCTGCCATCGGTGCCGGCATGCCGGTCTCGGATGCCACCGGTTCGATGGTGGTCGATATCGGCGGCGGTACCACCGAAGTGGGCGTCATCTCGCTCGGCGGCATGGTGTATTCCGGCTCCGTGCGCGTCGGTGGCGACAAGTTCGACGAAGCCATCATCAATTACATCCGCCGCAACTACGGCATGCTGATTGGCGAAACCACGGCCGAGTACATCAAGAAGCAGATCGGTTCTGCCTTCCCCGGTTCCGAGGTCAAGGAGCTTGAAGTCAAGGGCCGCAACCTTGCCGAAGGCATCCCGCGCAGCTTCACCATTTCGTCCAACGAAATTCTCGAAGCGCTCACCGACCCGCTCAACCAGATCATCGGTGCAGTGAAGGTAGCGCTGGAACAGACCCCGCCCGAACTCGGTGCCGACATTGCCGAAAAGGGCATGGTACTCACCGGAGGTGGCGCCTTGCTGCGCGATCTTGACCGGCTGATGATGGAAGAAACGGGCCTCCCCGTGCTGGTTGCCGACGACCCGCTCACCTGCGTGGTTCGCGGCTCCGGCATCGCCCTTGAAAAGATGGACAAACTGGGCAGTATTTTCGCAAACGAATAAACCCCCGGCAGGTAGTTTGCGTATTGACCCTGCGCGCAGCAAAAGGCAACACGCCAGCGGCAACTTTTCAATCCAGTCGGGAGTACCAACACCTTGATGTCAGCAGTCGGTCATGCCCCGCCACCGTTTTTCAAACGCGGGCCTGCGCCACTGGCGAAGCTGCTGTTTTTTGTTGCGCTCTCGATTGCCGCGCTGGTCGCCGACCTGCGCTTCCATACCCTCGAATGGCTGCGCATGGCCGCCAGCACCGCTGCCTACCCCTTGCAGCGCGCCGCTTACGCGCCGGTAGAAGGCGCGGGCGGCCTCGGCAAATATTTTTCCAGCCTCGCCACGCTGCACAAGGAAAACGACACCTTGCGCGAAAAGCAGCTTCAGGTCGCCAACCTGCTGCTGCGGCAGCACCACCTCGAAGATGAAAACCTGCGTTTGCGTGCCCTGCTCGACATGCGGGCGCACCAGTTGGTATCCGGCATCATTGCCGACATCCAGTTTGCCGCACGCGATCCCTTCTCGCGCCGCGTGATCATCAACAAGGGCACGCAGGAAGGCATCTCTTCCGGGCAGGCCGTCGTTGACGAGATCGGCGTCATCGGCCAGGTGACGCGGGTATACCCGCTTATGTCCGAAGTGACGCTGCTCACCGACAAGAGTCAGGCGATCCCGGTTGAGGTGCAGCGCAATGGCCTGCGGGCGATTCTTGCCGGCGCCGGGTCAAACGGCATGGAGCTGCGCTTCCTCGC
Organism: Betaproteobacteria bacterium; assembly: GCA_947478755.1. Taxonomy (GTDB): domain Bacteria; phylum Pseudomonadota; class Gammaproteobacteria; order Burkholderiales; family Rhodocyclaceae; genus Georgfuchsia. The sequence goes on from CANJXH010000105.1 coordinate 1,462, forward strand.
CTCGAATGCCGAAGTCCAGGTTGGCGATGTGCTTGTCACCTCGGGCCTCGACGGCATCTATCTGCGCGGCCTGCCGGTCGCCAAAGTGACCGCCATCGAACGCGACAACGCCTTCATGTTCGCGCGCATTCGCTGCACGCCGTTGGCCGGAGTCGAGCGACACGGCCAGGTGTTGGTGCTGGGCCGCCCACCCGAAGCCATCAAACCGCCGGAAGACACGGCGGAGCAAACCGATGCGCCCGCCAAGTCCAAAAAGAATAAGCCAGAGAACAAGGCAGCCCGCTGATGCAACCCAACTACTCATCCAATCGCATCCTGCTCCCGGTTCGCAGCTGGTTCATCTTCGCCACGCTGTTGCTGGCCCTGCTGCTCAACATGATTCCGGTCGGCCGCGTGCCCGGCATACCGGATTGGGTCGCCGTGGTACTCGCCTTCTGGTGCATCCACCAGACCCTGCGCGTCGGCATGGGTGCCGCGTTCCTGCTCGGCCTGGTGATGGACGTCGCCGATGGCAGTGTGCTCGGCCAGCACGCGCTGGCCTACGTGGTACTGGCCTTCATTGCCGGTGGCCTCTCGCGCCGCATCCTCTGGTTCCCGCTCATGCAGCAGGCGCTGCACGTATTGCCCATGCTGCTGGGCACGCAGCTCATCATGCTGGTGGTGCGCATGAGCGTCGGCGGTGAATTCCCCGGCGTGCTGTGGTTTCTTTCCAGCTTCGTCGCAGCCGCCATCTGGCATCCGCTCACCTACCTGCTGCTGCTGCCGCAGTTCCGCCCCGTCGAGCGCGACGACAATAGGCCAATATGAGCTGGCGCTCATATTGGCCTTTGGCCCAGTCGTTGGCCTTCCCCCCACCCCCTTCCCGAGGAAGGGGGCGACTGATTGGCGCACCCGCTTTGCGTGTGCGTTTTCTGAAACAGTAGCGCCATGGAATTCAAGAACCCCGAAGCCGGGCTTGAGCAGTTTCGCAGCCGCATCAATGTGGTCGGCGCGCTGGTGCTGGGCTGCTTCGCCATCCTGCTGCTGCGCTTTCTCTGGCTGCAGGTCGTGCAGTACAACTACTACAAGACGCGCGCCGAAGAAAACCGCATCTCGCTTTCGCCGGTCACGCCCAATCGCGGGCTGATCGTCGATCGCAATGGCGTCGTGATGGCCCGCAATTATTCGGCCTACACCATCGAGATCACGCCCTCCAAGGTCGCCAGGCTGGATCAGACCATCGACGAATTGTCGAAGGTCATCAACATCGAGCCCAAGGACCGCAAGCGTTTCAAGAAGCTGCTTGAAGAGAGCAAGAATTTCGAGTCACTGCCGATTCGCACCCGCGTGTCCGACGAAGAAGTTGCGCGCTTCATCGCCAACCGCTACCGCTTTCCCGGTGTCGACATCCAGGCGCGGCTGTTTCGCCAATATCCCTTCGGCTCCTTTGCCTCGCACATGCTGGGCTACATCGGCCGTGTGACCGATCGCGACCTCGACAAGATCGAAGAACAAGACCAGGACGAAAACTATCGCGGTACCGAACACTTCGGCAAGGCCGGCCTTGAGCAGCACTATGAATTCGAGCTGCACGGGCGCAGCGGCTTCGAGCAGGTCGAGGTCGATTCCGGCGGCCATGCGGTGCGCACACTGGCGCGCACGCCGCCGATTTCCGGCAACAACCTCACGCTCACCGTTGACGCCAAGTTGCAGGAGATCGCCGAAAAAGCCTTTGGCGACCACAAGGGTGCCCTGGTGGCCATCGAGCCCTCCACTGGTGGCGTGCTGGCGATGGTCTCGGTGCCCAATTACGACCCCAACCTGTTTGTCGACGGCATCGACTCGACCAACTGGGACCTGCTCAACAACTCGCCCGACAAGCCCATGGTCAACCGCGCGCTGAACGGCGGCTATCCCCCCGGCTCCACCTTCAAGCCCTACATGGCGCTGGCGGCGCTTGAATACGGCAAGCGCACGCCGGAGCAGACCATCTTCGACCCCGGCTTCTACAATTTTGGCGGGCACCAGTTCCGCGACGACAAAAAGGGCGGCCATGGCACGGTGAACATGTACGCCTCGATCGTGCAGTCCTGCGACACCTACTACTACATGCTGGCCAATGACCTCGGCATCGACAACATTGCCAAATTCATGCGCCAGTTCGGCTTCGGCCAGAAAAGCGGCATCGACATCGCCGGCGAATCCGAAGGCGTGCTGCCCTCGCAGGAATGGAAGCGGGCAAGGTTCAAGAAGCCCGAACAGCAAAAGTGGTACGCCGGTGAAACCATCTCCATCGGCATCGGCCAGGGCTACAACACCTACACCCAGATCCAGCTCGCACTGGCGGTCGCCACGCTGGCCAACAATGGCGTGATGTACAAGCCGCACTTGGTCAAGACCATCACCGACACGCGCACCGGCCACATCACCACGGTCGAGCCCAACCCGATCAAGACCATCCCGATCAAGCCGGAGAATCTTGAAGTGATCAAGAACGCAATGATCGGCGTTAACAAGGAAGGCACCGGCGCGCGCGCCTTTGCCGGTGCCGAATATGTCTCCGCCGGCAAGACCGGCACGGCGCAGGTGTTCTCGCTCAAGGGTAAAAAATATTCCGAGGGCGGCACCAAGGAACACCTGCGTGACCACGCCCTGTTCATTGCCTTTGCCCCGGCCGAGAAGCCCACCATCGCACTGGCCGTGCTGGTCGAGAATGGCGGCTTCGGCGCGCAGGCGGCGGCCCCCATCGCGCGCCAGATCTTCGATTACTACCTGCTCGGCAAGGTGCCCGCAGCGCCCGCTGCCGAAGACAGCGCAGGAGAAGACCAATGATCCGCCGCTTCTGGGCTGCCGTCATCCGCCCGATCGACATGCCCCTGCTGGCCACGGCGGCCACTCTCATCGGCATTGCCTTCGTGGTGCTGGCCAGCGCCTCGCCCGATCGCCTCGCTTCGCAGGCGGTCAACATCACGGTTGCGCTGGTGGTGATGCGCGTCGTCGCGCAAATGTCGCCGCAACGGCTGATGCATGCGGCACTGCCGCTCTACCTCACGGGTGTTGCGTTGCTGATTGCGGTTGCCCTGTTCGGCGACGTGTCGAAGGGCGCGCGGCGCTGGCTCAATATCGGCGTCACCCGCATCCAGCCTTCCGAGATCATGAAGATCGCCATGCCGCTGATGCTGGCCTGGTATTTTCAGAAACGCGAAATCGCCATCCGCTTTCACGACTACCTTGTCGCGGCGGCGTTGCTGCTGGTGCCGGTCGGCCTCATTGCCAAGCAGCCCGACCTCGGCACCGCGATTCTGGTGCTGTCCTCCGGCTTCTACGTCATCTTCTTCGCCGGCCTGTCGTGGAAGTTCATCATCGGCCTGGGGGTCGCCGGGCTGGGGGCGATACCACTGGTGTGGCCGCTGTTGCACGACTACCAGCGCGCGCGTGTGCTGACGCTGTTCGATCCGGAATCCGATCCGCTGGGCAAGGGCTTTCACATCATCCAGTCCACCATCGCCATCGGCTCCGGCGGGCTGTTCGGCAAGGGCTGGGGGCAGGGCACGCAGACGCAGCTGGAGTTCATCCCCGAGCGGCATACCGATTTCATCTTCGCGGTGGTGTCGGAAGAATGGGGTCTGCTCGGCAACCTGGTGTTGCTGGTGATCTACCTGCTGCTCATTGCGCGCGGCCTCACCATTGCCGCCAATGCCCCGACCTTGTTTACGCGGCTGCTGGCCGGGGCGATCACGCTGATGTTCTTCACCTATGCCTTTGTGAACATGGGCATGGTGAGTGGCATCTTGCCGGTGGTGGGGGTGCCGCTGCCCTTCATCAGTTATGGGGGGACGGCGTTGGTGACGTTGTTCCTGGGGATCGGGATATTGATGAGCATTCACAAGAATCCGATGCTGGTGCAGAAGTAGCTGCCGTCATTTGCGCGCAGGCGGGAATCTGGGTTCCCCTCGCCCCTTGTGGGGCGTAGGTGGGGTTTCAGGAAGCACTGCTTCCTGCCACTCAAGCGGGCGAGCTTTATCTGCCCCTCGCCCCTAGTGGGAGAGGGTGGCCCGCAGGGCCGGGAGAGGGGGATCAACGGTTGACGGCCGGGACTCGCCCCGGCGGGCGACCTACTCTTTTGCTGCGCGGCAAAAGAGTAGGCAGAAAATCGCGCCCCGCCGCACCGCCCTCCCTTCGGTCGGGTTTCCTCGCTCCAGAAGGCTTGCCGGGCCGGCCGCTAAACTCGCTGCGCTCGGACAACGCGGCCGGACTTCCCCCGGCAAACCTTCCTCCGCTCGGCGGCGCAGAGGGGATTTGTCGTGCTATCTTGCGCTTGTCTTCATGACAAAAACATCCAGAAAGTCTCTGATGCCATGTTGGGAAGCGACCATGTCGTGTTTATTTTTCCGTCTGATAGACGAAGCAAAAAATTGTCATACGACAGCCCAACGTATCCGGTGGTTTTGGTGCCTACATTACGTTTACGCTAGATGTCACGGAGACGACAATGAAGCTTAAACGAAATGCGTTCTTGTGGCTTCTCACAGGGTTTGGGATTGCGGCTCTGGCACTAGCCATCGCTGAGGAACGACATCCTTCCGGGTTTTTTGTCGCCGTTCGTGCGGTCGTTTGCTTCGCCTCGGCCTATGCAGGAGTGAAGGCCTACCGCGCTAAGAAAGAGGTGTTGACTTGGCTGCTCGGCGCGAACGCCGCGCTCTATAACCCCTTCGTGCTTGTCCATCTCACGCGTGAGATATGGAACATTGTCGCTTTGGCTGACATGGCCTTGCTAGTGGTTGCCGGAATCGTGTTGAGGGTACGAGAAGAGCGGCCCGCTCACTTCAATGAACCAAGCAGCGTCACGCCGAACAAGCCTGCGGTCCCTGCAAAAGAAATGGAATACAGAAGCCCTTCGCGGACTGAGTTAGCGATATGGTTGGCGCTTCTCTTGCTAATCCTTGTGGGTGTTTTTCTGTCGCAGTACGACGCTTATGTTGAAGGGGTTACACAAACCAGCGCCCAGAATAGAAATGTAGGGTCGGCCACGATCGGCTTAGCGTTTTGGACCTACATCATTGCGAGAGCGAAACGCTGGCGGCGACCAGGGCGCCTAGCGCTAGGCGGCTTCGTGGCTGGCTTGGTGACGCTATTTGTGGCCTCTACGGCTGGCGGGTACACCAAGGGATCCGAAATGAGGGAAATCCTTGCTTCGATTGAACGGTTTGACCCCGAGCTCGCGTCAAAGCTAACGGCTGGTAAGGGTGCCGGTGGCATTCCGCTCTCAATAATGATGAGCAGTTCACTCTCGCGCGTCATTGAACAAGCTCCTGACAATGCAGTTGTCGCGTTCATGACTGAGCGATTTGCAATCATCGAGAGCAACACCCCAGCGTCCTTGGAGCGATGCGTTACAGCCTTCAACGGGGGTGGCGATTTTCATCTGAATGACCAAGAGCAGCTACGAATGATGAGAGCCATCGGAAATCTTTACAGCGCGGCGGCGAATACGCGTAGGCCCAATACGGTCGAAGCCGAACGCTTGGCCGCGGTGGCTTCGCTGACAGCCATATATAAAAAGATTGACCCTGATGGGATTTTGGATGATGGCGAAAAGAGAGGATCTCTGTCCAAACAACAGCAGTGCTCTATGTATATCCGTTTGATGCACGAGTTGCAGTCCTTGTCGCTCAAAGAAGGCGCCGGCGTCATCAGACTAATGATGGCGATTTAGGAAGCAAGTTGAATCAACCGCCTAACTTAGGCTGGGTCTCATAGGGCCTAAGGACTGGAGTCACAATGCCACTACCGAGAGACAACGACGTGATTCGCGGACTGGGTTTCGTTGCTCTATATGCAGCGTACTTGGAAGAACAAATCGACAATCTTCTTTTCATGCTCGAACCCGTTGAGCCGTTCCCTGAGGAAGAGCAAAGATGGCCAACGAGTAGAAAGATTGACAAAGCAAAGCGACTGATCGCAAATCTCTCATTTGATTATCGAGATGCGCTCATCAACGATCTGGGTGCAAGTAAGGGGCTCCTGAAATGGAGAAACGAAGTAATTCATGGGCGAATTTATGCAAACTTTAATCGGCCCGATACGTTGAAGTCTGGGCGCGCCAATGTACCCGACCGCGTAGTTGAATCCAAGGAGCTTTATGACCTTGCAGATAATCTTGATGAAATTCGCTCTGCCATATTGCGCCCTATGATTCTTCAGCTACCCAAACTCATGCAGAGTGTTAAATAGCGCCCAACACTATTGATCATCAACGCTGCGCGATAAAGCCACACAGCATCGGCTAGCGTTACGATAATCAGCATTCCTGCTACGGTATTCCGCCTCCACATCCATGACTGACCTCCCTCCCTTGCCCGCCATAGCACTTGGCCGTTACCGCCACTACAAGGGTGGCGAGTACGAGGTGGTGGGGGTGGCGCGGCATAGTGAGACGCTGGAGCCGTTGGTGGTTTATCGTCCGCTCTACAACGTGTCGGGTCTGTGGGTGCGGCCTTATGCGATGTTCTTTGAGGACGTGGAGGTCGACGGGCAGCGTGTGCCGAGGTTCTTGTTGGTCGCGGGGGCGGGGTGAAGATCGAGGACATGATTGCTGCGGTTCAGGCCGAGCTTGACGTGCAGGTGGATGGCAGGGCGGGGCCGGAGACGTGGGCGGCGATTTATCGGCGAGTGGTTCCGCAGCGGAAGCCTGCGACGGTGATACCCGAGATTGCCTTGGTGGATGCGCGCAGCGAGAGGTGCATTTCGACCTTGTTGCCGGAGGTTCAGCCGATGGCCGGGCCTTGGTGCAGAAGGCAGCGGCGAACGGCATTCGCATCCGCGTGATCAGCGGCTTGCGCAGTTATGAAGAGCAGGCGGCCTTGTATGCGCAGGGGCGCACGTCCCCCGGCAAGATCGTGACGCGGGCAAGGGCGGGGTACTCCAATCACAATTTCGGTATTGCGTTTGATGTTGGCGTGTTCGAGGGCAACGCGTACGTGGCCGAGTCGCCCAAGTACAAGGCGGTGAGTGTGCTGGGCATGGAGCTGGGGCTGGAGTGGGGCGGGTCGTGGAAGCGCATTGTCGATGCGCCGCATTTCCAGTTGCGGCCGGCCTGGGCGCTGGGCTTGAGTGAGCGGCAGATGCTGGCAGCCTTGCGCGAGCGCAGGGAAGGCAATGCGCCGGTCTATGCCTGATCAGCCTGTCGGCGGAATCATTGTGGGCGAACCTTAGCCTTGGCCGACAAGATGGTTTTTGCGTTGACCAGCGGGCGCTCCGGCACGCTGTTTCTGTATGCGCTGTTGCGGCGCAATCTGCCGGATGCGGTGGTGATGCACGAGCCCACGCTGCGCCGTGGCAACCCGTCGATGTTCGGCCAACCGATACACGATCATGCGGTAGGCAATCTCGATGCGGTCAGGCGTCTGCTGCTGACCAAGCGCGACACCATCGCCCGCTACAAGGCCGCGTGGTACATCGAGACCAGCCACGCCTTTCTCAAATCGTATTGGGATCTGGCGCCGGCCATCTTTCCGCCGTTCAAGGTGTTCCACCTGATCCGCCATCCGTTGGAGGTGGCGCGCAGCGAGGCCAATCGCGAGAACTTCATCCGCCGCTGGCATTTGCCGTTTCGTGAATACCGGGCAGATGGGCAGCGCCATTTTCGCTGGGCGCTGACGGGCAGGGAGCCGATTTTCCACGAAGTCGCTGCGCTCTCGCTGACGCAGTTCCAGCGCTATCTCGTGCAGTGGATCGAGATCGAAAACCGGGCGATGGATTTCCTCACGCGCTTCGACATGGCGTCACGCTGCCTCACCCTGCACACGCCGCTGGACCTGAATGATCCGCAGCTTCTGGCGCGCGTGTTCTCGTTTCTCGATCTGGTGCCATCTGCGACCAGGGTGAGTTCACCGCTGGTGCAGAATCGCACACCGGGCAACCCCACTGCCATTGGCGCGGATGAGTTGCAGCAGTGCCGCGAGGTGGTCGCCGCCCTGCCGCCGCGCTATCTTGAGATATTCCGCCATGCGCCCTATGCCGATCAGCCATGGAGCAGCTTGCTGCGGCAATAGCGCAAGCGGTGCAACGGGTGCAAGCAGCGGTCGCATCGGGGTTTTCACCGCTTATTGGCGATTTGCAGCGGAGGGGTGACAGGTATGCTGTTGTTGCTGAACCCACTGTACCGCTGAGCCAACCGTAAAACTGCACAAGAGACGCCATTGAACGCCATCACGCCCCTCATCGATAACCGCACACGCATCGCCGCCCTCAGCGCGATGTTGCTGCTGGCCGCGTGCGGCGGCATGCCCACCGGCCCGGCGCCGGTCAGCGACCGGGGCACCGAGGCCGCCGTACCCAAGTCCACGCCCAAGCCGGAGGCCGGCGTGGTGTTGAAACGTGGCGGCGGCTATTACAAGGACGATGGCCCCGGCGACAACCCGCCGCCGAATCTGGAGGCCATCCCCGATGCGGTACCGAAGGCGGAGCCGATTCGTCCCGCCGCCAACAGGCCCTACACGGTGCTGGGTTCGGACTACGTGCCGCAGCGCGAGGTGGGGCGCTACAAGGCGCGTGGCCTCGCCAGCTGGTACGGCAAAAAATTCCACGGGCAAAAAACCTCGACCGGCGAGATCTACGACATGTATGGCATGACGGCCGCCCATACCACGCTGCCCATTCCCAGCTATGCGCGGGTCACCAATCTCGCCAATGGCAAATCGGTGGTGGTGCGGGTGAATGATCGCGGCCCCTTCCACGCCGATCGCATCATTGACCTTTCCTACACTGCGGCCTACAAGCTCGGTTACATCGGTTCGGGCAGCAGCATGGTGGAAGTCGAAAGTATCGTGCCCGGCGAGCCCCTGCCCGATGTGCCGCCGACCATGGTGGCGAGCAAGGTCGACGATGCCGCTGCGCCGGCCAAGGTGGCAGATGCCGCACCTGCTGCACCTGCCACAGCGGCGCAAAAGCCCTTGCCGGAGATTGACGATGCCCGCGGTGCGTGGCTGCAGTTGGGGGCTTTTGGCAGTCGCGATAATGCCGAGGCACTGAAGTCGCGGCTGGCACGAGAGCTGGGCGGCGACA
>CANJXH010000106.1 GCA_947478755.1 Betaproteobacteria bacterium
GGACTGCACGCCGGTGAGCATGACAAACAACATCAGGAACACGATGAACTGCGGGTGTGCCAGCGCCCAGGCGGAGAGGTTGAATTTTTTCATCGCGCCTCAGCTGACCTCGGTTGCGACCTGCGGTGGCAACGAAACAGTCGGGTCGCCGCGCTTGACGCGATACCAGGCGGCGTAGAGCGCCGGCAGGAACAGGCAGGTCAGCACCGTCGCCACGATCAGGCCGCCCATGATGGCGACCGCCATCGGCCCCCAGAACACTTGTCGTGTCAGCGGCACCATGGCCAGGATCGACGCCGCCGCCGTCAGCACCACGGGACGGAAGCGGCGCACGGTGGAACCGACGATGGCTTCGAAGCGGTCCTTGCCGGCGTCCTCGTCCTGCCGGATCTGGTCAACGAGGATGATCGAGTTGCGCATGATCATGCCCATCAGCGCGATGACGCCGAGGTTGGCGACAAAGCCCATCGCCGAGTTGAAGACGATCATGCCGATCGGCACGCCAATCATGCCCAGCGGTGCCGTCAGCAGCACCAGCGCGGTACGGCCCATGCTCTGTAGCTGGATCATCAGCAGCGTCAGCATGATCAGCAGGGTCAGCGGCAATTCGGCGCCGATCGTGGCCTGCCCCTTGTTGGAGTCTTCGACTTCGCCACCGGTCTCGATGTGGTAGCCCACCGGCAGGCGGGCGCGGATGCCTTCCAGTTCGGTCCATATCTGGCCCGATACAGTAGGTGACTGCACCTTCTCGCTGGCCATCGCGGCACGTACCGAGATGGTCGGCACGCGGTCGCGGCGCCAGATCGCGCCCTCTTCCAGTACCGGCACCAGATGTGCGATCTGCGCCAGCGGCACGTGGTCGCCACTGGCGGTGGTGAGCACCAGATCGGGCAGGCGGTCGAGCGAGGCACGATTGACGCCCGGTGCACGCACCACCACATCGATCATCTGGTCGTCTTCGCGGAACTGCGTGATCGGCGTGCCGTTGAGCCAGGTCTGCAGCGTCTGCGAGACTTCCTGACTTGAAATGCCGAGGGCGCGGGCGCGTTCCTGATCGATGTCGACGCGTACGCTCTTGATCTTTTCGTTCCAGTCCAGATTCACGTCATAGAGTTCATTGTGTCGGCGCATCACCACGGCGACCTCCCGCGCGATGCCGCGCAGCGTTTCCTTGTCCGGCCCGGAGACGCGGTACTGCACCGGATAACCCACCGGCGGCCCGCTGCCGATGCTGCTGGTACGCAGGCGCACGTCGGCGAAGGTCGGGTTGTTGTCGAAGGCCTTGTCGAGGCGATCCTTCAGCTTCACCCGCTGCTCGACACTCTTTGCCCGCACCAGTATCTGGGCGTAGCTATCGGCATTCAGCTGCTGGTCCAGCGCCAGATTGAAGCGCGAGGCGCCTATGCCGACGAACGATGTGAACACCTCGACATTCGGATCGTCCTTCAGCAGCGCCTCGACCTTGGCCGTCTCGGTTTCGGTCGCCTTGATCGAGGACCCTTCGGGCAGGAAGATGTCGATCAGCATGATCACGCTTTGCGAATGCGGGAAATACTGGCGTTCGACGACGGTGGCAAAAAGGAACATGGCCACGCCCAACGCACCCGCCGACGCGGCGATCACGCGCCAGCGATGATCGACGCACCATTCCACCAGCAGGCGAAAGCGGCGATAGAAAGGTGTTCCATAGATGTCGCCGCCCTTGTGCGCGTGCTTGCGCTTGGCCAGCACGGCCTGGTCAAGCAGACGATAACCGAGGAAGGGCGTGAACAACACCGCCACCACCCACGAGGAACCGAGCGCGATGGTGACGACCGCGAACATGGAGAAACAGTATTCGCCGGTCGACGACTTCGCGAGGCCGATGGGCAGGAAGCCCACTGCCGTCACCAGCGTGCCGAACAGCATGGGCATCGCGGTCGAGGTGTAGGCGAAGGTGGCGGCACGAAACCGGTCCCAGCCTTCCTCGATCTTCACCACCATCATTTCGACGGCGATGATGGCATCGTCAACCAGCAGGCCCAGCGCGATGATCAGCGAGCCGAGCGAGATACGCTGCAAGTCAATGTCGAACTGGCGCATCAGGATGAAGGTCATTGCCAGCACCAGCGGAATCGAGCCCGCCACCACCAGCCCGGTGCGCCAGCCAAGACTTAGGAAGGTCACCGCCAGCACGATCACGACCGCCTCGGCCAGTGTCTTGACGAAGACGCTGATCGAAGCCTTGACGAATTCCGGCTGGTTGGAAACGATGTGGATGTCGATGCCGGTCGGCAATTGCGCTTGCAGATCGTGCACACGCTGGCCGACGGTATCGCCGAGGCCGATGACATTGCCGCCCTTGGCCATGACGACACCGAGACCGACAGCGGGCTTGCCGCCGACGCGCATCATCGGCTCGGGTGGATCGGCAAAGCCGCGCGTCACCGTGGCGACGTCGCCAAGGCGCAGGGTGCGGCCGTTGATGCTGAGTGGCGTGTCGCTGACGGCGGCGACGCTCTGGTAGTTGCCGCTCACGCGCATGCGCACACGATGGGTCGGCGTCTCGACAAAACCGGCAGGTGTGAGCTGGTTCTGCTGTTGCAGCGCCGCCGCGATTTGCTGCGGCGTGATGCCCAGTGTTGCCATGCGCTCGGGCGCGATGTCGAGGTAGATCTTTTCCGGCTGCACGCCGAGCAGCTCGACGCGTTTCACATCGGGCAGCGCGCGCAACTCGATGGCGATGCGATCTGCCGCGCGGCGCAGCTCGGCCATGTCGAAGCCGTCGCCGGTGATGCCGTAGACCAGCATCTGCACGTCGCCGAAATCATCGTTCGCAAACGGGCCCTGAATGCCGGCCGGCAGCGTCGGGGCGATATCGGTCAGCTTCTTGCGCATCTGGTACCAGACGCCGGGCACGTCCTTTGGCGCGGTGTCTTCGCGGATGATGACGAAGATCAGTGATTCGCCGGGCCTCGTCACCGAGCGCAGGATGTCGGTTCTGGGCACGCCCTGCAGCGCCTTTTCAAGCCGCTCGGTGAGCTGCGTTTCGGTTTCTTCGGCGCTGGCGCCGGGCCACAACGTGCGCACCACCATTACCTTGTAGGTGAATGAGGGGTCCTCGTCACGGCCGAGGCGCATGTAGGAGATCACGCCGCCGACCATGATCACCACCATCAGGTAGATGATCATCTGCGGATGCTCGATGGCCCACGCCGACGGATTGAATTTTTTCACGGGGTGATCAAGGCTTGCTTACTGCGATGACGACGGTCTCGCCAGCCTGCAGTCGATTGACGCCAGCCGCCACCACCCGCTCGCCGGCATTCAGCCCGGCGACCACGCTGGCACCACCGTCACCGAATGAAGACACCGTGACCTTGCGCAGGCTTACCTTGTTGTCGCTGCCGATGACCCACACGGCTGGCTGGTCGCCCTGTTGGAATACCGCCGTCAGCGGCACCCTGAGCGCCGGTGCGCGCTGCAGTTTGAAACTGACCGTCGCGCTCATGCCGAGCGGCAGGTCAATGTGGTCGATGATGCTGACGCGTGCGGCGTAGGTGCGTGTTGCCGGATCGGCCATCGGCGACAGCTCGCGCACGCGACCGCGAATGGTTTTGTCCTTTGCCGACCACAGCGACACGTCGGCCGCACTGCCAACCTTGATGTCGCCGATCGCTTCTTCCGGCAACGAGATCGCGATTTCGCGCTCGCCATCCCACGCCAGCCGGAACACGCCCTGCCCGGGCGCGACGACCTGCCCGGCCTGTGCCAGCACTTCGGCGACGACGCCGGCACGGTCTGCATTCAAGTTGGCATAGGCGGCCTGATTGCGCGCCAGCGCCGCCTGGGCAGTGGCGGCTTTTTGCGCCGTGTCGCGCGCATCCACTGCGGCCTGACTGACGAAGTTCTTTTCGCGCAGGTCGCGAAAACGTTTTGCATCGGCGGCGGCCAGCGCCGCCTGTGCCTCGGCCTGCGTTGATGTCAGCGCCAGATCGGAAGGATCAAGCCGCGCCAATACTTGCCCCGCCTTGACAGCAGTGCCTGCTTCCACCAATCGCTCGGCAATCTTGCCGCCAACGCGAAAGCCGGCGATGGTTTCAAACCGCGCACGTACATCGCCACCAAAGCTGCGTGCCACGTTATCCCCCGCAGCAGAAACGGTGATCGCCTTGACCACGCGCAAGGCCGGTGGTGGAGCAGCAGCCTTGTCACCACAGGCGGCAACGGCCAGCAGCACGATGAGGCAGGAGAGAAATGACTTCATGAACTTCACGATTTGTCTCCGGCAAGCAGGCCGTTCAACACCATGTCGAGATGCTTCTCCAGATAAGCAGCTGGATCCTGTTGGATGCCGCAATAGCCGGCAAAGGAGTGTTTCCACAGCATCAGCTTCAAGGTCGGCGCGAATACCGAATCAACGGCGACGGCAATATCGACCTCGCGAAACTCGCCGCGCTCGATGCCGATTTCAAGCGCGCGCTGCACCAGCTTCTGCCCGCGCTCGATCACGATCTGATGGAAGTAACCGGCGATCTCGGGGAAGTTCGCGGCTTCGGCCAACATCAGCTTGCATATCCCGGACAACTTGCTTTCACCGACCAGCGACCACCAGGTATTCAACAAGTGCTGCAGCAACGATGCCGCCCTGCCGGAAAAGTTGCTGATGATGTCTTCGCCCTGATCGATCACCGGCACCATGCCGTCTTCAACCACTGCTTTCAGCAGCGCGGCCTTGCTGTCGAAATACAGGTAAAGCGTGCCCTTGGAGACGCCGGCACGGGCGGCGATGTCGTCCAGCCGGGTGGCGGCAAAACCTTTTTCGACGAACAGGTCGAGCGCGGCCGCCAGCAGTTCGCTGGGGCGGGCTTCCTTGCGCCGCTGGCGCGTCAACAGTTTGGGAAAGGGGCACATGGGGCGCCGATAATAACTGACCGGTCAGTCATTAGCAACCCATGTCAGCAGAAATTGCTAGCCGATCAGGAATTTCACCAGACGCCGCATCCGGCCATTGCCATACGGCGGGTACAGCAGGGAAACGCCATTGAAGCGGCTTTGGCGGAACACGCCCTTCACCTTGCTGAAGGTGTCGAATCCCTCCTTGCCGTGGTAGTGCCCCATGCCGCTGGCGCCGACGCCGCCAAAGGGCAGATCGTTCTGGATGATGTGCATCAGTACGTCGTTCACGACCACGCCGCCCGAGGTGGTTTCGCGCAGCACCCGGTCGATGGTCGCGGCAGCATCTGAAAACACATACAGGGCCAAGGGGCGCGGATGACGATTCACGTAATCAATGGCCTGCTCGATCGTGTCGTAGGGCACGATCGGCAACACTGGACCGAAAATTTCTTCCTGCAGCAGCAACATGTCGTCGCTGACGCCGGTCACCGCCACTGGCCTGAACTTGCGGCTGTCGGCAGGCGGCGTCTCATCGTGCAGGGCATGGATGATGGCACCCTGTTGCTGCGCATCGTCAAGATAGTGGCGCAGGCGTTCCGCCTGCTTTTCGTTCACAACACAGGTGTAGTCAGGATTGTCGACAAGGCGCGGGTAACGCTGCTTCACTACCCGGCATGCCATGTCGATGAACGCCTGTTCCCGCCCCCGTGGCAGCAACACATAGTCGGGCGCGATGCAGGTCTGGCCGGCATTCATCAGCTTGCCGAACATGATTTGCGGCACTACGCGTTCCAGCGCGATGTCGTCGGCGATGATCGCCGGCGACTTGCCGCCCAGTTCGAGGGTGACGGGCATCAGTCTGCTGGCCGCTGCCTGCATCACCTGCCGGCCGACAGGAGTTGATCCGGTAAACAGTAGATGGTCGAAGGGCTGGCTGACAAATTCGCGTGCCACATCCGCGCTGCCGTTGACCACATGCACCTCGTCCTCCTTGAAGGTATCAGCGATCAGGCGCGCAAACAGGGCGCTGAAGGCGGGCGTGAATTCCGACATTTTCAGCATCGCACGGTTGCCGGCGGCCAGCGCGCCGACAAGCGGCGATACCGCGATGAACAGCGGATAGTTCCAGGGCACGACAATGCCGATCACGCCCAGCGGCTGGCGGATGATCTCGGCCCGGCCCGGCCAGCTGGTGAGCGCCACCGGGCGACGCTCCGGTCGCATCCACGCCGCCAGATGTTTTCGGCTGTGGCGGATTTCCTGCACGCAGGACAGGGTTTCAAACGCCAGGGTTTCGTCGCGCGAACGATTGCCAAAATCGGCACAGATCGCGGTTTCGATTTCGGCCGCGTTGTCCTTGATCATGGCGAGCAGGCGATCAAGCCTTTGCCGGCGCCGGTGCAGATCGGGAAACGGCTCGGCGCGGTGCGCCGCACGCTGCAGGGCCAACACACGCGTCAGCGTGGCCAGAGCATCGGTGGTCATTGCAGCAAATCCGTGCAGCCGGTCATGTTGCCCTTTTTCCCAGTGATGGAACTCGTCCGGGATATTACTGCAATGCCTCTGGCCGGCTAATCACATGGGGGCGCATGTACAATCCTCGCGCAATGGCCTGCCAGCGCTTGTTCCCGGCCCTGCCATCTCTCACCATTCATCAACAGGCTGTCATTCAGGAGGATAAACATGCCCAACATACTGATCACCGGTGCCAGCCGTGGCATCGGCCTAGCACTGACCAAACGCGCGATTGCCCGTGGCGACACGGTATTTCCGGCTGTTCGCAAGGAAGCCGACAAGGCGAAATTCGGCAACCATCCGAACTGCCACCCCGTCATCATGGATGTCTCGGATACGGCATCGGTGGAAAACGGCTTCGCCGAAATCGACCGCCTGCTGGCAGGCAAGCCCTTGGACGTGGTGATCAACTCCGCCGCGATCTCGGTGCCCGGTGCCGTCGAACTCGCGTCGATGGATGAATACCAGCAAACCATGAATACCAACGTGGTCGGCAGTGCACGCATTCTCAAGTACTCGATTCCACGCCTGCGTGGTCATGATGGTCGCGTGGTACTGATCACGTCGCTGTGGGGGCGTGCCTCAAACCCCTTGCTCGGTTCGTATTGCGCGTCCAAACATGCAATCGAATCGCTGGCTGATAGCGCGCGGCGCGAAATCGGCGGCATGAACATGCATGTTGTGTTGGTCGAGCCCGGGGTCATTCGTACCGACATGTACGAGCTGCAAGGGCAGGAAATAGAAACGCAGATCAACGCGATGTCACCAGATCAAAGACAGCGCTACGAGCCCATTTACCGGCGTTATCAAAAACTGGTCGGCGGCCCCAAGGGCGATCAGACACCGAACGTCGGCATCAGCGCAGAAAAATGCGCCGAAGGCATTGAAAAGGCGGCCTTCGCCGCCAACCCGAGACGGCGCTATCGCGTTGGGATTGATTCCAAGGTGGTATGTCTGCTGGCCGATCTGCTACCCGCCAGCTGGATGGACTTCGTGCTGGGCCAGAGCCTCAACAACAAGCCTTTGTAAGGCGATGACCGCCAAGGCACCAAAGGCGCCTTGGCGGTAAAGCTACCGTGAATCCTTGATCAGTCGGCCGTTGGCCGGCTGTATCGGCCGCGCATTGTTGCGGTAGAGCCGGGAGAAGATCAGGATCTGTTCGGGCGACATCTGAAGTGGCTGCTTGAGCACCATCCACAACACGCCCTCGGTGCAGGGTGGCGTGGTCAGCGACCCCATATAGGTGTAGTAAGTCCGCGTTTCCGGCAGCAGCTTGTTCACATCAATGAGCGTGGTGGGTGCCAGTTCCAGATTGGTTTCCAATGGCAGGTTGTTCCAGAAAGTCTGGATCAACGGATGCTCGGCGCCGGGCTCGATCAATACAGCAACCACCGCCAGACGGCCTGCATCATCCTGATGCACCATGTGCATCACCATTTCGAAGCCACGGCCTTCGATGCGCTCTTCCGCCGGGCGGTGAAAATGCAGCTGCACCAGACGATAGGTGCGGCCCATGATCGAAATGGTATTTCCCTCGCCGACATTGACTTGCACCGTGTGGCCATTGTCGATGATGCGGAACATCGAGTTGTGATAATCGAACTTGATCGGCTCCAGATCGACACGAATTCCTTCGTGGATGTCGATCGGCGACTGCCGCTGTCCGGTCTCGCACAAGCTGTAATCCGGGCGCAGCCTGGACCATCGGTTGGGCCCGCCTTCGCCTTCGTAGCTCCAGTGAATATCCTTGTGCTGGGCGGCATGCTTTTCAGCCTCCGGGGACGGTTCACCCGCCGCGCGCCGCGCCGAATTGCGCTTCAGGCCGCTGGTGGCCAGCGCCATTTCCAGTGCGTGACGTTCCGACTTGGGCATGGTCGACTTCTTGGCGTCCAGCGACACACCGGCCTTGGCCGCTTCGCTTCGCACTGCGCCCGCATCCCCGGCTTGCTTCGCCACCTCTGCCGGCTTTGGCTCGTCCGTTGGATGCTGCACCATGGACGGATCAATGCGCGGCATGGTGAACAATCGCGCGGGTGGGGCTGCCGATGGTGATGCAGAGGGTGCTGCTGCCGGCTTGGCAGCGGCGCTTTCCGACACAAGCTGCAAACCACCGGACAGCGTATCGGGCAACTTGCCCAGATCAGACGACAAATTTGCAATGGCGGATTTTTTCTCGCCGGCGCCGGTGTTGCAAACATCAGCGATGACGGCGGCGTCAACGCTGCCGGCCGCCGCCGGAATTGGTTTGGGCGAGAGAACCGTTTCGATGCGCGTCAACTTGGTGTCGAGCAGGTAGATCCGCTTGACGATGGTGAAGCGATTGCCCGGACAATCGTAACGACTCAATACCTCGATGCTGTTGTAAGCCCCTTCGGCATCCTCTGCGGTTTTGGGCAGGGCAAGACGGCTCCAGACCGTGAAAACTCCCTCACCGCCGCGCGCAATCCGGCTGCGGTCGATCTCGACCTTGTTCTGGCCATTGCCTATCGGCTGCCACGCAGCGGCAGCCATGCCGACATCGGGCAGCGCTGCCGTCAGGGCAATGGCAACAACCGTCGCAAGGGTTTTTAAGTGATAGTCCATGCCTCCTTTACGGCCATTTTCCGCCGTGCTTTAGAATATTTACGATGGCTGCGCTGTGTTGTTCTTGCATCCTCCCCCCCTTTCCAGTAGCTTCAAGCCCTCATTCGCCCAACGCCAGCAGCACTAAGGAACACCATGAACGCCAACGATAAATTCATTGCCACCAACGCCCACGTGGATGCCGCCGCGATCGAACCGCTGCCGAACTCGCGCAAGGTATATGTCACCGGATCGCGTGCCGACATCCGTGTGCCGATGCGCGAAATCAGCCAGTCCGACACCACCACCAGCAACGTCCCGGAAAAGAATCCGCCGATCTTTGTCTATGACTGTTCCGGCCCCTACACCGACCCCACCGCGAAGATCGACATCCGCAAGGGTCTGGCACCGCTGCGTCAGGCATGGATTGAAGAACGCAATGACACCGAGGTACTGGGTGGCCTTTCGTCCGAGTTCGGCCGCCAGCGCGAAGCCGACCCCGAGCTGGCCGAGATGCGTTTTGATCTGAAGCGCACACCGCGCAAGGCCAAGCCGGGCAAGAACGTCTCGCAGATGCACTACGCACGGCAGGGCATCATCACGCCGGAAATGGAATACATCGCGATCCGCGAAAACATGCAGCGTCGTGAATACCTTGAGTCACTCAGGACATCCGGCCCCACCGGCGCGAAGATGGCCGAGATGATGGGTCGCCAGCACCCCGGGCAAAATTTTGGCGCCTCGATGCAGGGCGAGATCACCGCCGAGTTCGTGCGCGATGAAGTTGCCCGCGGCCGCGCCATCATCCCCAACAACATCAACCACCCGGAAAGCGAGCCGATGATCATCGGCCGCAACTTCCTGGTGAAGATCAACGCCAACATCGGCAACTCGGCGCTCGGCTCTTCGATCAACGAAGAAGTCGACAAGATGACCTGGGCCATTCGCTGGGGTGGCGATACGGTGATGGACCTGTCCACCGGCAAGAACATTCACGAAACGCGCGAATGGATCGTGCGCAACTCGCCGGTACCGATCGGTACCGTGCCGATCTATCAGGCGCTGGAAAAGGTCAACGGCAAGGCCGAAGACCTGACCTGGGAAATTTTCCGCGACACGCTGATCGAGCAGGCCGAGCAGGGTGTCGATTACTTCACCATCCACGCCGGCGTGCTGTTGCGCTATGTGCCGCTCACCGCCAAGCGCATGACCGGCATCGTCTCGCGCGGCGGCTCGATCATGGCCAAGTGGTGCCTCGCCCACCACAAGGAAAGCTTCCTCTACACGCACTTCGAAGACATCTGCGAAATCATGAAGGCCTACGATGTGGCCTTCAGTCTCGGCGACGGCCTGCGTCCCGGCTCGATCTACGACGCCAACGACGAAGCGCAGCTGGGCGAACTCAAGACCCTCGGCGAACTCACGCAAATCGCCTGGAAACACGACGTGCAGGTAATGATCGAAGGCCCCGGCCATGTGCCGATGCACATGATCAAGGAGAACATGGACCTGCAACTGGAGCAGTGCCAC
>CANJXH010000107.1 GCA_947478755.1 Betaproteobacteria bacterium
GACTGCGCTCGAAGGCTCCTAGGCGGGCGAGGCCTCCAGGCTGAAGCTTGCCTTGTCATCCTGCGCCAGCAGGGCGGTGAGCGCGGGCAGGGTGTCGCGCAAGGTGTCGGCCAGCGTCCAGGGCGGATTGACGATGAACAGGCCGCTGCCATGCATGCCGAATCCATCCTCTGCCGGCGCCTTGACGCTTAACGCAACATTCAGCCAGTCCGGTGCGGCTTTTTTCAATTTTTCCGGCATCTGGCGAGTGTCGCCGCGTTGCAACAGCGGGTACCAGATGATTGTGGTTCCCGTAGGGAATCGGCTTTGCGCTTCCTTCAGGGCGGCGACGACGCGCACATAATCCCGCTTGTCTTCATACGACGGATCAATCAAGGTCAGCCCGCGTCGTGGCTGGGGCGGCAGTACGGACTTCAGATCGAGAAAACCATCGCTTTGCTTGATCGCTGCGCGTCGTCCGGCATCGTGCAGGTTGTTGCACAGCAATTTGTAATCCGTGCTGTGCAGCTCAAATAGTCGCAACCGGTCATCCGGCCGCAGCAGCTGCAGGGCAATCATCGGCGAACCGGGGTAGTGGCGCAGCCGGTCGCCACTGTTGGCTGCCTTTACCTGGTCGAGATAGTCCGCAAGTGCGGGAGGCAAACCTGCCTGGGACCACAACCGCGAAATGCCGGTTTCGAATTCGGCGGTTTTCTGCGCGTGCGTCGAGTCCAGCTGGAAACAGCCGGCACCGGCGTGGGTATCGATGTACCAGTAGGGCTTGTCCTTCTGGTTGAAGTAGCGCAGTACTTGAACCAGAACGAAATGCTTGAGCACGTCGGCGTGGTTGCCGGCGTGGAATGAATGGCGGTAACTGAGCATGGTGGACGCATTATCACGCAGCACGAGTCGGTAGAATGGGCGCATGACTTCCAAATTTCGTCGTATCCCTGCCGCCGCCAAGCCTGCGGGCGCTGCTGCGACAACATCGACAGTGGCTCCCGAGGGCATCAGGATTTCCAAGATGATGGCCGAACGCGGCCTTTGTTCGCGACGTGAAGCCGATGGCTACATAGAACGCGGCTTGGTGTTCGTGAACGGCGAACGGGTCTCGACCCTTGGCATGCGGGCAGCGCCCGACGCGGTGATTACCTTGAGCAGCGGTGCGAAGGCGCATCAGGCGAAGCAGGCCACCATTCTGCTGCACAAGCCGATCGGCTATGTGTCGGGGCAAGCCGAGGATGGCCACAAGCCGGCTTCCGTGTTGATCACGCCGGAAAACCAGGTGGCGAGCGACAAGCTGCGCTTTGAGCCCTATTTTCTGCGCGGCCTGGCACCGGCCGGCCGGCTTGACATCGATTCCACCGGTTTGCTGGTGTTGACCCAGGATGGGCGAATCGCGCGTGTGTTGATCGGCGATGATTCGGAAGTGGAAAAGGAATATCTGGTGCGTGTCGAGGGCAATCTGAGTGCGGAAGGGATGAAACTGCTCAATCACGGACTGATGCTGGACGACAAAAAGCTGCGCCCGGCCAAGGTGTCATGGTCAAACGAAGACCAGTTGCGCTTTGTGTTGCGGGAAGGCCGCAAGCGGCAGATACGGCGCATGTGCGAACTGGTGGGTTTGAAAGTGACAGGCCTGAAGCGGGTACGCATCGGCCGCATTCCGCTGGGTGATCTGCCAGCAGGGCAGTGGCGCCTGCTGCGCGACGGGGAGAAGTTCTAGTACGCGCCTTGCGGTCGTCGGCTACTTGGTTTTGCGCGTGATGATGTTCTTGCCTTTTTCGGACACATTGCGCAGCACCGTCTGGATGGCGCGCTGCGCGGACATCAGGTCGGCGATCTTGCCGCTGACAAGATCGCACAGCGCAAAAATATCAGGATCTGCCACGCGGTAATACACGCTGTTGCCGCGTGATTCGCGCAGCACGAACCCTGCCTTGGTCAGCTGCGACATGTGTTTGGAGACATTGGCCTGGCTGCAGCCGGAAGACTCTGTCAGCTCGGTGACATTCATTTCGCCGCCGCGTAGCGCAAACAGCAGCTTCAAGCGGGTGCGCTCGGACAACGCCTGAAAATATTCCGCGATGTGTTGCGTCGCGTGATCGTCTAGCCCCTTCATCGCCGTTTTTCGCCCTTCGCTTGTGGTCTCAATCAGGCTTGTCTGCAGGTTTGCCTGTGTTTGATTCATGTTGAAACTATATAACTATAGAGTAATATAGTAATACAGGAATAGTGCTCCGGCCTATTTTATCTGTTGCACCAGGAAACGGATGATGGAGAACGCGTGGGATTTTCACTTCGCTTGATGGTTGTCGCTTTGTTGTCAGTGCTGGCGCTGCCGGCGTTGGCAGCCAGGCTCGCTGCCGTCGACGTCAGGGTCGATAACCTTGGTGATGTCGTGGTGGCTGACGGTGTGGTCGAGGCCGTGCGTCAGAGTGACATTGCGGCGCAGGTTCCCGGCCGTATTACGGCGCTGGCGGTGAAGGTGGGCGACAAGGTCAGGGCTGGTCAACTGCTGGCGCGCATCGATGAGCGCATTGCCCAGCAGCAGACGCTTACCGGCCGCTCACAGGTTACTGCGCTGGCGGCCCAGCTTGACGCGGCAAGCAAGGAATACCAGAGGAAGCAACAGCTCTACAAGCAAGGCTTCCTCAGCAAGGCTGCGCTCGATCGCGCCGAGTCGGATTTCAAGACGACGCAGGCGCAAACCAGGGCACAGATGGCACAGGTGGATTCCGCCATCGTCCAGACTGGGCTGCACTCGCTGGAGGCGCCCTACGGCGGGATCATCTCCAAGGTCGATATCGAGCTCGGCGACATGGCTTCGCCCGGGAAGCCCCTGATCACCATGTATGACCCCGGTGCGATGCGGGTAGTCGCCAATGTTCCCCAATCGCGGGCTGGCGAGCTGCGCCACGATCCGGCCACGATCGAAATTCCTGCCGCGCCGCCAGCGTATCAATTGATCAAGTCCACCGACATGAACATTCTGCCTACCGCCGACCCGGTGAGCCAGATGATTCAGATACGCTTTCCCTTGTCGGCAACGGTTGTCGGTCTGACCCCCGGCATGTTCGCCCGCGTGCGCTTGGCGCTGGATGTTCGGGCGCGCGGCAGGCGTGTAAGCGTTCCGGCAAAGACCGTATTTCGACGCAGCGAGATGACGGCTGTTTATGTTCTGGACGCCAGGGGGCAGCCGCTGCTGCGACTGATACGCCCCGGGCGCACCGAAGATGGCATCACCGAGGTGCTGGCCGGCCTCGAGCCTGGCGAAAAGGTCGTGCTTGATCCGCTGGCTGCGGTACCCCGGCGCTAAGCCAATGTCGTCACCGAACCACGATCAGTTGGGATTTTCGGGACGCGTTGCGTCCTTTTTCGTCAATTCGCCGCTGACGCCGTTACTGATGCTCAGCGCAATTCTGATGGGCGTGTTTGCACTCGGGATCACGCCACGTGAAGAAGAACCGCAGGTCAATATCACGCTGGCCACTGTGACGATTCCGTTTCCGGGCGCGTCGGCCAAGCAGGTCGAGCAGACCGTCGCCATTCCCTCGGAACAATTACTGTCGCAGATATCTGACGTCGAGCACATTACCTCGGTATCGCGGCCCGGCGTGGCGATGATGACGCTGCAGTTCAAGGTTGGCCTGAGTCGCAACGATGCGCTGGTACGGCTGCACGACGTCATTCAATCCAACCGGGATTTTTTGCCGGCGGGCCTGGGCATCGGCGAGCCGATCATCAAGTCGAAGGGCATTGACGACGTGCCAGTGATGACGCTGACGCTGTTTTCGCGCCAGGCAGGTATCAGCCCGTATGAGCTGGAGCGTATTGCGCATTCCCTGGAAGTCGAGTTGAAGCAGGTTGATGGTACCCGCGAGGTCACTACCATCGGCGGACCGGGGCGCCGCATCGGCATTGACCTTGATTCGGCGCGGATGCGATCGGCCGGCGTCACTGTCGGCGATATTCGAATTGCGCTGCAGGCGGCCAATTTTGCCTTGCCGGCCGGCGACATGGTGAGCGGCAATCGTCGTGTCGCCGTTGACGCCGGCACATTGATTGGCAATACGCAGGATATCAGCGATTTGGTCGTGGGCATGCATCTCGGCCAACCCGTGCACTTGGGCGACGTAGCCGCCGTCAGCGATGCGCCGCCGGAAGCCGACAGCTATGTCTGGCATGGCGTGCGCGATGCTGCCGGAAGCTTTGCCGAATATCCGGCAGTGACCATGCAGATAAGCAAGCGGCCGGGAGAGGACGCGTCACTGATTGCCTTCGCAGTGAAGCGCAAGATCGAAGGCTTGCGCAACACCCTGATCCCGGAGTCGGTTGATGTGACGGTGACGCGTGACTACGGCGCCATCGGCGTGGACAAGGTACTGCGTCTGATCTACAAGCTGATGTTCACCATTGCGGCGGTGGTCGGGCTGGTGCTGCTGATGCTGGGTTGGCGCGAAGCTCTGCTGGTTGGGATAGCGGTGGCGCTGACCCTGCTGCTGATGCTATTTGCGTCGTGGGCTATTGGCTACACCTTGAATCGCGTTTCCCTGTTCGCCTTTATTTTGGCGGTAGGCATCATCGTCGATGACGCTATCGTCATCTCCGAAAACATTCATCGCCACATGACATTGAGCCCGGGAACACCGATCCGGGAGATCATTCCGCGTGCTGTCGACGAAGTGGGTGGGCCGACGATCCTGGCAACGTTCACGGTGATCGCGGCGCTGCTTCCGATGTTGAGCGTGACCGGGCTGATCGGCGGATTCACGCAGCCGATTGCAGTGATTCCGTGCATCGGCATGCTGATTTCGCTTGCGGTCGCTTTTGTTGCAACGCCCTGGATGGCTCGTTGGGCGCTGAAACCGGCCCATCACGCTGACACCCTGGCGGTCAAGGCCGGGCCGATATTGCGCAAGCTGGTACGGCCCTTCCTTGACGGACAACGCAGCCGCCGCAATCGCCTGCTGTTGTTCATGAGCGTGCCGGTGCTGATGGTTATTGCGTTGCTGCCTCTGGCCTTGAACTTCACCACGGTGCGAATGTTGCCGTTCGATAATCGGACCGAGCTGGTCATCGTCGCCGATACGCCACCTGATACGCCGGTGGAGAAGACAGCGGCACTTATGCGGGAGCTTGGCCAGTACGTCGCGGCCATGCCGGAAGTCAGGGACTACCAGGCCTATGTCGGGCTCTCTGCGCCGATGGACTTCAATGGTCTGGCCCGTCAGTACTACCTGCGCAAGGGGGGCGAGTACGGCACCTTGCAGCTCAATCTGATCAGCAAGCATGAGCGAAAGGCATCCAGCCACGAAATTGCCGCGCAGCTGCGTCCGCCATTGCACAGGATCGCCAAACGCTATGGGGCCACCCTGCGCATCGCCGAGCCGCCGGCGGGGCCGCCCTCGATGGCTTCTCTGCTGGCCGAAGTCTACGGCCCCGACGACACCGAGCGTTTGCGCGTCGCGAGGGAGGTCCGAAAAAGTTTCGAGGCGTTTCCCGGCGTATCGGATGTCTTTGACACTTCGATTGCCAGCGCGCCAAAGCGTGATCTGGTGATTGATCGTCGCAAGGCTGCCGCACTGGGCATCCCGCAGAGCGTTATTGTTTCCGTTTTGCGCGCCGGTCTTGGTGGCGAAGATGTGGCCTATCTGCACGACGCATCGAAATATCCGGCGCCATTGCGTATCCAGTTGCCGGTGCAAGACCGTGCCGACATCAACGAGTTGCTGCGTCTGACGGTGCGTGCCGGCGATGGAAGCTCGGTTCCGATCAGCGAGCTGGTGACGGTTCGTGAAGACGTTCGCGAACAGCCCATATTCCACAAGGATCTACGACCCGTGGTGCTTGTTGGGGGTGACATGGGTGGTTATTACGACAGTCCGGTGTACGCGATGTTTCCTTTGCGCAGCATTCTGGAAAACATCAAGGTGGCGGGGGGCGGCAATTTGCGCGACAACCTGTTCTTTACCCCGACCGATACGCAGAACAGCTTTTCTGTGAAGTGGGACGGTGAATGGACCATGACCTATGAGGCGTTTCGCGATCTGGGCGCAGCGTTTGTCGTGGCGATGATCGTCATCTATGTCCTGATCGTCGCACAGTTTGGTTCCTACCTGATTCCGCTGCTGATCATGGTGCCGATTCCCCTCACCATCATTGGCGTGGTCCCCGGGCATTTGATCACCGGTGCGCAATTCAGCGCCGCGTCCGTGATCGGTTTGCTGGCGCTGGCTGGCATCATTGTCCGCAATTCGATCATCCTGGTTGATTTCATTCGCATCGAGACCGGCAAGGGAAAGCCGCTGCACGATGCCGTTATCGATGCGCCGCTGGTGCGCGCGCAACCCATCCTGCTCACAGCACTCGCTGCCGTGCTGTCGGGATATTTCATTCTTGGCGACCAGACCTTCGACGGACTTGGTACGACGCTGATTTTCGGTGTCTTTGCGTCGACCTTGCTGACGCTGGTACTGATCCCGCTGCTGTACTACCACTTTTATCGCAAAAAGATTCCATAAAGCCACAAGGGGGAGCAATGAAAAAATTACTGCGACGACTTGGCGAAGGCCTGCTGGCGGCCGCCATCCTGACATGTGCCGACAGCGCATTCGCGATCAATGGAATGTACCTGACCGGATACGGTACCGAATCGCTGCTGATGGGTGGTGCGGACGTTGCCGTTGCACGCGATGCCTTTGCTGCGACCAACAATCCGGCGGGCATGACGCAACTCAATGGACAGGCGGCCGATGTCGAGCTGGCCGTCGAGCATGATCTCAGCCTTTATCACTCGGACTCGTTCGGCAACAACGAAAAATTGCGATCAGACCACCACAGCGAGTACGTCAACGCGGGCTATGCGCGGCGCTTCGAAAATTCGCCGTTTGCCGCAGGCGCTGCTCTGGTGGTGCAGGGTGGCATCGGCTGGACGTACAGCGGGCTGAACACGCGGTTCGGTACCCGCGATGACGCCTCGGCGCTTTTTGCAGTGGTCAAGCTGGCTCCCGCCGTGGCTTGGCAGGTCAACGACAAGCTGAGCCTCGGTGCAGCGCTCGGCGTCAATTATTTTGGCGGAACCCAGGAACTGTTTCCGAACACGACCTCGGGGCCCGTGCCCGGATTACCGACCGGCTTCAACGGATTCCGCTTCAAGGGCGCCAGTGGCATCGGGCTCAACAGCAAGTGGGGCTTGCAATACAAGCTGATCGACGATGTGACCATTGGCATGACCTATGGCACGAAGACCAGCATCCCGATGAAAAACGGCAACATGCGCCTGAATCTGAGCAACTTCGGTCTGGGCGTAGTTCGTTACGACAACGCCAAGCTGGAAGGTTTTCGGCTTCCCGAAGAACTGGCCGTGGGAGTCTCGTTCCGGCCAGTGCCTTCGGTCCTGTTGTCTTTGCAGGAGAAGTGGTACGACTGGTCCAAGGCCCTCAACACCCTGAAACTCACCGCCTCCAGTCCGCGGGGCGCAGTGCCTGCACCTTTTCAGAAGGTGGTGATTTCTTCGGTTGCCGATTTTCAGGACCAGCATGTTTTCGAAATCGGCTTCGCCTGGGATATGAGTCCGGAAACAACGCTTATGGGTGGCTTCAACTACGCCCGGCAGCCGGTGCCAACCCAGAACATCAGCCCGATTTTTGCGCCGATCCCGACGCGTCACGTAATGGCGGGCATCAGCCGAAAATTCGACAAGGAGTGGCAGGTGACGGGAGGGCTTGAATGGTTCACGCCGATCACCGTGACCTATACCAATCCGGTGTTCGGTGTCGATGCCAGGGAACACAACAACACATCGGTATTCCATTTTTCCGCTTCAAGACGTTGGTAACCGTCGCCCGTGAAGAATGTATTGCTGGAATCGTTCCCGTTACAGGAGGAGTCTTCAGTGAAAAAAATCATCTTGAGTGCCGCATTGCCCGTCCTCATGAGTTATGGGTTCGTGGGTTATGCAAGCGCCAACAACGGCTTCTATCTGACCGGTTATGGTTCCGAATCGGTGATGCTGGGGGGTGCCGACGTTGCGGTATCACGTACAGCCTTTGCCGCGACCAACAATCCGTCAGGCATGTCGCAGATACAGGGGCAGTCGGCAGAACTCGAGGGCGCGTTCTTCTGGAACCCGGAGGGATAGCATACGGATTCATTCGGCAACTACCGCAAGCCCTTCTACAACTCGACCGGTGTCTACGCGAGTACCGCTTACGCAAGCCACATCGGCAACACGCCATTTTCGGCGGGTGTCGGCCTCGTGGTTCAGGGCGGGTTGGGATGGGCGTACAGCGGTCTCAACACCAACCCCGCTATCGGCGGCAAGCGCGACGACGCGTCGTCAGCCTTTACCGTGATCAAGCTATCGCCGGCCGTGGCATGGAAGGTCTGCGATGAATTGAGTCTTGGCGTCGCCCTCGGCGTCAATTCCTTCTCCGGCAATCAGGAACTGTTCCCGAATTCGTCTGCGGGACCAAGTCCCTCATTCCCGACCGGATTTGCCGGCATCCGTTTCAAGGACGCCAAGGGCATCGGCCTCAACAGCAAATGGGGCCTGCAATATCACCCGATGCCGGACGTCACGTTTGGCGTTACCTATGGCACGCAGACGAGCATTCCACTCAGGAACGGAACTTTGCGCATAAATTTCAGCGATCCAGCCTTTGGCAGCCTGGGCATCGTTCGCTACGACAACGCCAAGTTGACGGGTTTGCGCTTGCCCGAAGAGCTAGCAGTCGGCTTAGCGTTTCGGCCCACGCAGAACCTGCTGATATCGCTACAGGACAAGTGGTACAACTGGTCAGATGCGATCGGCAAACTCAAGATCACGGCGACCAACCCGCGCACGCCCGGGGCGCCGGCGAGTGTGGTGATTCCATCAGCGGTGGACTTCGTTGATCAGCACGTCATTGAAATGGGCATTGCCTACGATTGGAGCAACGATACGGTACTGACGCTGGGCGTTAACCACGGTAGCCGGCCGATCCCCGACAACAATGTCAGCCCGATATTCATCCCCATCCAGGCCCGTCATTACATGTTCGGCGCGCGGCGCCAGCTTGAAGATGGCTGGTATGTCGCGGGAATCCTGGAGTGGTTTGCGACACAGTCGGTGACCTACGACAGTGCTGTGTTTGGCCCGCGGGCCAACGAGCACCACCTAGGCGATGTGCTGCACATCTCGATTGGTCGAAACTGGTGAATAATGGGTTCGACATGGGCGATTCACGTGCGTAATGCCCCGACTTTTCTTGACGCGCAATTGCGATCTCTTGTACATTAGTGCGTTCATACTAAACGCGGACAATGTCTGTCCGAATATTTGAGGAGCAAAAAATGAGAAAACCCTATCGCGTTGCCGTGGCCGGTCCTGGTGGATTGGGGGCGCCGTCCATCCGCGAAGTGCTGCGCCTGCCCGAGTGCGAACTGGTTGGCGTGCTGGCCTATTCGCCGGACAAGAATGGCAAGGACGCGGGTGAACTGGTAGGTGTTGCCCCCTGCGGCATCAAGGCCACCACCGATTTCGAAGCGTTCAAGAAACTTGATGCCGAAGTCGTGATCTTCACCGCCCGTGACTTTGGCGACTGGCGTTCGGACGACCAGATCCTTGCCCTGCTGGAGGCTGGCAAGAACGTGATCACGCCGCTGCCCTACCACTACATCAAGGTGCGCGGCCCCGAAGTCGAAGCGAAGTTCAAGGCGGCTGCCGAAAAAGGCAAGGCCACGCTGTACGGTGCCGGCATCACCCCAGGCTTTTTCAACGAACGTCTGGCAATGACGCTGACCAGCCTGACCAATGACGTCGAGCACATCAAGTTCCAGGAGTTCTTCAATGCCGAGCCGCTGGCCGGTGCGTTGCAGACCCTGCAACTTTTCGGATTCGGCTCACCAAAGGAGGTTGCCGAGCAGAACCAGATGGTCGCCATGATGGCCGAAAACTATCTGGTCGAACCGATCCACTATGCGGCGGACAAGCTCGGCATCAAGATCGACAAGATCGAACGCAAGCCCCAACTCGCTGTCACCAAGCAGCTGATAAAGACCCCGGCCATGGATATCCAGCCCGGCACCGTCGGTTGCGTCTCCTATGCCTGGACGGCCTATTCCAACGGCAAGCCTTTTTATACCACCGAGGTGTATTGGTTCCTCGGCGATGCGATGCGCCCCGAGGGTTGCGTCGGCAACGACTTCTGGACAGTACAGATCGAAGGGCGTCCTTCGATCAAGGTCAGCATCGAGGCCAAGGGGTCGTTTGCCAAGAACCTGTACATGCGCCCCGAAGAACCCTCGCCACCGGGCTATACCTTGACGGTGATCACCTTTGTCCAGTCAATTCCCGCCGTGATCTCCGCACCGCCCGGACTGATGGTGCCGGACATGCCGCAGGTGCATTGGAAGCAGGATCAGCGCAATTAAACAAAACAGTATTTTTTTCAGGGAGTAAGACATGAATGAACTGCTTGCCGCTATCGGCATTGATATGGCCACGCACATGGGGGTA
>CANJXH010000108.1 GCA_947478755.1 Betaproteobacteria bacterium
CATTTCATCGAAATTCTCGGCAGGCTTGCCCTGGGCGATGAACAACTCCTTGACCGTCTGCAGCGATTGGCGTTCGCGCGCCACGCGTGCCTGTTGCGTGATCTGCTTGTGGTAGCCGCGTACTGTCTCGGCAATCTCGGCCAGGTAGCGCACCCGATCCGGCGGAACGATGGCCCGGCTGTGGGAAGATGATTTCACGGCAACAGCGGGGAGCTTGCTCGTCACTGCCTTCAGGCCCTTGCCAATCAGCGCGGGCAACAGCGATTGGTACAAGGCGGTCACGCCATCATCGTTGAAACGCGAGGCGATGGTGCCGAATACCGGCATTGCCTCGGTTGGTTGACTGAACTGCTCGTGGTTGCGCTGGTATTGCTTGCGCACATCGCGCAGCGCATCATCAGCGCCCTTGCGGTCGAACTTGTTGATGGCGACGAAGTCGGCGAAATCGAGCATGTCGATCTTTTCGAGCTGACTGGCGGCACCGAATTCCGGCGTCATCACGTACAGCGACAGGTCGACAAAAGGCACGATCGCGGCATTGCCCTGGCCAATGCCGGACGTTTCAACAATCACCAGATCGAACCCAGCCAGCTTGCAGCTGGCAATCACTTCCGGCAGCGCCGGCGAAACTTCGCTACCGGTATCGCGCGTTGCCAGCGAACGCACGAAAATGTTCTCGTGCTCTATCGAGTTCATGCGGATGCGGTCACCCAGCAATGCACCACCGGTACGCTTGCGCGAGGGGTCGATCGAAATGATCGCGACCTTGAGCTTGTCCTGCTGGTCAATGCGCAGGCGCAAGATCAGTTCGTCGGTCAGCGACGACTTGCCGGCACCACCGGTCCCGGTAATACCCAGCACGGGAACATGCAGTTTCTTTGCGGCGTCGATCAACGCGTTCTTGATATTGTCGTCGTAGGCGCCATTTTCAAGCGCCGTGACCACATGGGCCAATTGACGCCGATTGCCGCCCTGCAGTTCGGTGAGCACATTCTTCGGCTTTGGCGCCAACGGCGTCAGGTCAACATCGCAACGTTCGACCAGCTCGTTGATCATGCCCTGCAAGCCAAGGGTGGCACCATCATCCGGCGAAAAAATGCGCGTCACGCCATAGGCGTGCAGTTCCTTGATTTCAGACGGCACGATCACGCCGCCGCCGCCGCCGAACACCTTGATGTTTTCTCCACCGCCCGCTTTCAGCAGGTCGATCATGTATTTGAAGAATTCGACATGGCCACCCTGGTAGCTGGTGATGGCGATGCCCTGCACGTCTTCCTGCAAGGCGGCATTGACGATTTCACCTACCGAACGATTGTGGCCGAGGTGAATTACCTCGGCACCGGTCGATTGCAGGATGCGGCGCATGATGTTGATCGAGGCATCGTGGCCGTCGAAAAGCGCTGCTGCGGTGATGAAGCGCACTTTGTTGCCGGGTTTGTATACCGCAACCTTGTGGATCGAGGAGAGATTGGTCATGGCAAATCCTCAGTGGTTTGTGCGCGCAAAGCGGCTGAAAATGGCGGAACGGAACAAGAGAGACATTTTATCGTCTTTCAGAGGGGCATACGCCAGCAGGGCGCCTCTCGGCCACCCTGCCCATAGCTGGCAAAGTCTCAATAGGACTTGGGCAGTCCGAGCACCTTTTCGGCGATAAAGCACAGGATCAATTGCGGCGAGATCGGCGCAATACGCGGCAGCATCGCTTCTCGCAAGTAGCGTTCGACGTGATATTCCTTGGCGTAACCGAAGCCGCCATGGGTAAGCACCGCAGTTTCCGCCGCCTTGAAGCCGGCCTCCGCACAGAAGAACTTGGCCGCATTGGCTTCGGCGCCGCAAGGCTTGCCCTGGTCATACAGCCAGGCAGCGCGCTGATACAACAATGTCGCCGCTTCAAGTTCAACCCAGCGCTCGGCAAGCGGGTGCTGGATTCCCTGGTTCTTGCCGATCAGCCGATCGAACACCACGCGCTCGTTGGCGTATTGCGCGGCCTTTTTCAGCGCGATCTTGCCGAGGCCTGTGGCTTCGGACGCCAGCAGCACGCGCTCCGGGTTAAGACCATGCAGGATGTACTTGAAGCCCTCGCCTTCTTCGCCGATGCGATCTTCGACCGGGATTTCGAGGCCGTCGATGAACAACTGGTTGGAGTCGACCGCCTTGCGGCCGAGCTTTTCGATTTCACGCACTTCGATCTTGCTGCGATCGAGGTTGGTGTAGAAGAGACTCAGGCCATGGGTCGGGTTTTTCACTTCCTCGACCGGCGTGGTACGCGCCAGCAGCATGATCTTGTGGGCAACCTGGGCCGTCGAAATCCACACCTTCTGGCCATTGACGATGTACTTGTCGCCCTGACGCACCGCCATGGTCTTGAGCTTGAGGGTATTGAGGCCGGTATTGGGCTCTGTGACGCCGAAACAGGCTTTGTTCTTGCCGTTGATGATGTCGGGCAACCAGCGCTTCTTCTGCTCCTCGGAGCCATAGACGACAACCGGGTGCAGGCCGAACACGTTCATGTGGATCGCCGATGCGCCCGAGAGGCCGGCACCGGAACCGGATACGGTTTCCATCATGATCGCCGCTTCGAGGATGCCGAGGCCGGCGCCGCCATGCTCTTCCGGCATCGCCATGCCAAGCCAGCCGGCATCGGCCATGGCACGGTAAAACTCTTCGGGGAAGCCGCCTTCGCGGTCATGCTTCAACCAGTATTCGTCACCAAACTGCGAGCAGATATCTTCAACCGCAGTACGAATCGCTAGCTGGTCATCATTCAGGGAAAAGTCCATTTTTACTCTCCGTCAGGCGAATTTAAGAAATGATCACGCAGCGGGTTCAGCCTATCAGTGCTGCGCAGCAATAAACGTCAGGAAGATTATAGTATGGTAGCAGACTATTTTCAATCAGCCATCTTTGCAGCTTAGGAAGCCGCTTTTTGCGCCTCTTTGGCTTTTTTCCTGGCGATCTGGTCGTCAATGAATTTTTGTACCTGCTGAGCCGCATCGTCAGTCCGGGCGATGACGGAAAAATCGGCGGCTTCGGTAGTCAGCGCTTCGGCTATCGGCTGGCACACGCTGCGTGCCATCGATTCCAACGCAGCAGTCGCTGCCGGCAGCAAATGGGGGCGCGTGGCAATGCCGGTACGAATACGCTGGATGGCGGCGGCATCGGACGCGCGCGGCGCAAGGCGTTGCAAACGCTTGGCGCGCCAATCCTGCCGGCCTGAAACGGCATCGCCCAGCAGCTGCAGGGCGGCGGCGCGCAAGGCATCAGGTTCGGCCACGACATCGACAGCGCCAACGGCGAGCGCGACATCGGCTTTTTGTGGCGCGCCGCTGGTAACCCAGTCCAGCGCGACATCCAGTCCGGTTTCGGATTTCAATGCTCGCGGCAGGCGAACAGTGCCCCCATATCCGGGGATGATGCCCAGCGTCACTTCGGGAAACCCGACTTGCGCTTGCGTCGACATGACGCGGTAATCCGCAATCAAGGCCAATTCAAACCCGCCACCGAGCGCATAGCCATTGATCGCGCAGACAATGGGAACGGGCAACTGCTCAAACGCTGAAAATCCGTTTGAGCAACGCAGCATTTCACCGGCAATATCGGCCTGATGCTGCTTGAAGAGGGGCAGAAATTCGAAAATGTCCGCACCGACGATGAACACCCCCTTCGCGCTGCTGATCAACAGCCCTTTCAGGTCCGGTGCGGCCTGAATTTCGGCAAACGCACTTGCCAGTTCGGCGTGCGTGCCCAAATCGAATTTATTGACGCTCTCGCCCTGCCGATCAAAACACAGCTCGTAGAGCCCGTCACCAAGCGCCGAAACGCGAATCGATTTGCCATTCAACATATCGAACCTCTATTTGGCGAAACGTGCGGCCAATGCCAGCACGCTCTGTGCCTGTTTCAAATGCGGCATGTCCAGCATCTTGCCGTCAAGACCAACCGTACCAAGACCGGGGTTCTGGGTAAAGACATCGACCACGCGCTTCGACCAGGCAATTTCGTCTTCGCTCGGCGAGAAGGCGGCGTTGATCACGTCGACTTGCGCCGGGTGGATCGCAATCTTGCCGGTAAAGCCGGAGCGTCGCGCATATTTGGAATCTGCTTCGAGACCGGCCGGATTCTTGTAGTCGCCATACATGGTGTCGATGGCCTGAACACCGGCAGCGGCCGCGCCGGTGAGGCACAAGGCACGCGCCAGCTGGAATACATGGTCGTACTCCCCATTCTCGCGACGATTGGTACTGGCGCCAAGCGCCGCTGCAATGTCTTCGGCACCCCATGTGAGACCAGCCAGGCGCGGCGAGCAGTTGGCATAGCTGCCGAGGTTGAACATTGCCGGTGCAGTCTCGGTAGCTACCGGGACGATGCGGATCGCGCCCTGCGCCACGCCTTCACGCACTTCGAGTGCCTCGAGGTAATGCGAAAGCTGGATGACATCCTGCGCCGAATTCACTTTGGGCAGGACGATGCCGTCCGGCGCACCGCCAACGATGACGAGATCAAGCAAAGCAGCCGGAGTCGACAGCGGATTGATGCGCACCCAGAGCTGCTGCTTGCTGCGATCGGTACGCGAGCGCAAATAGTCGAGCACCATGCCTCGCGCAATTTGCGTACGCGAGGGTGCAACGGCATCTTCCAGATCGAGGATCAGCGCATCAGCCGGTGACTCGTCGCCCTTGGACAGTTTCTTTTCGCTGTCGCCCGGGACAAACAGCATGGAACGCAGCGGGACGTGATTGGCAGCCACGATTATTTCTTCTTGTCGAAGATGTCGCGACCAATGATCTCGCGCATGATTTCCGAAGAGCCTCCGGCAATACGCCGCACGCGTGAATCGATGTAGGCCTGTGCGATCGGATATTCGAGCATGTAGCCGTAGCCACCGAAGAACTGCAGGCATTCATCGACTGTCTTGCACTGCAATTCGGTGCACAGCATTTTCGCCATCGACGCATCGACTGCGGTCAGCTTCTTTTCAAGGTGCAGGGCGATCAGATGGTCAACGAACACGCGCTTGGCAGTGACCTCGGCAGTGAGTTCGGCAATCTTGAAACGGGTGTTCTGGAAGTCGCTGATCTTCTGGCCGAATGCCACTCGTTCCTGGGTATAGGCGATGGTCCATTCGAGTGCAGCCTCACAAACCGTGATTGCCTGTACGGCAATGGTCAACCGCTCTTCGGCGAGCTTGCTCATCGCCATGCCGAACGCGCCACCTTCCTTGCCGAGCAGGTTGCTCACCGGCACGCGCACGTCCTCGAAAAACAGCTCGGAAGTATCCTGAGCCTTGAGGCCGATCTTCTTCAGGTTGCGGCCTCGCTTGAAGCCGGGCCGCGTGGTTTCGACCAGGATGAAGCTCATGCCCTTGGCACCTGCCGCCGGGTCGGTCTTGCATGCCAGCACGATGATGTCGCACAACTGACCGTTGGAGATATAGACCTTCTGGCCGTTGATCACATATTCGTCGCCTTCGCGCACCGCACGGGTACGGATGCCCTTGAGGTCACTGCCGGCAGAAGGCTCCGTCAAACCGAGGGCACCAATTACTTCGCCGGATGCCATCTTGGGCAGCCACTTCGATTTCTGTTCGTCCGTGCCGAAGGTCGCGATGTAGGTCGCCACCATGTCGGAGTGCACCGCGAATCCGGGGCCTGTCGCCAGCGCACGCGCCAACTCCTCGTTGATGACAACGTTGAACAGGTAGTCGGCGCCATAGCCACCGTACTCTTCGGGCAGGTTGGGACACAGCAGCCCCGCCGCGCCCGCCTTTGGCCACAGGTCGCGATCAACCATGCCGTTGTCGGACCAGCGATCATGGTGGGGCTTGATTTCGCGTTCGATGAATTTGCGAACCGAATCACGGAACTGGTTGTGCTCTTCGCTGAAAAGGGTGCGTTCGATCATGTCAGTAAAGTCTCCGAATTGACGCGCGGACTAGCGCAAAAGCGTGCCGGCGATGATGTTGCGTTGAACTTCGTTCGAGCCGCCGAAAATCGACCAGCAGCGGCCATACAGATAGTTGTAGTTCACGCCGGCCGCCTGTATCCACGGCTCGGTAGAGCTGAGTCCAAGGCCGGATTGGCGATTTTCCGCGTCATAACAGGCACCATACGGGCCCATCGCATCGCGCCAGAATTCGGTCATCGCCTGCAACAGTTCGGTGCCACGCACCTTGAGTACGGAGGCACTGATGCCGTCATCGCGGCCCGCCAGCAACTCGTGGATGTTGTCGCGTTCCAGCGCCACCAGCGCGGTGAGCCAGGCCGAAAGCTCGTTGTATCGCGCGCGCAGCTTGATCTGCTCGATCGGCGGCATGTGATGCAGGTAACGCATTGCGGCGCGCTCGATCTGACCGATCATGCGCAGCTTGTTGCCGGTATCGGCGATGAAACCGCGTTCGCGCGAGAGCAGGAACTTGGCAATCTTCCAGCCGTCCCCCGGCTGGCCGACGACATTTTCGATCGGCACGCGCACGTTGTCGAAAAAGGTCTGGTTGGTGTGGTGCACGCCGTCCAGCGTGACGATCGGTTCGACCGTCAGGCCGGGCGTCTTCATGTCGATCAGCAGGAAAGTAATGCCTTGCTGCTTCTTGCCGCTTTTGTCGGTACGCACGAGACAATGCATCATGTCGGCCCAGTGCGCCTCGGTGGTCCACATCTTGGTGCCGTTGACGACATAGTGGTCGCCATCCAGCACGGCGCTGGTGGTCAGGCCAGCGAGGTCAGAACCGGCATTGGGCTCGGAGTACCCTTGGCACCACCAGGTGGTGTTATCGAGAATGCCGGGGATGTACTTTTTCTTCTGCTCTTCGTTACCGAAGGTATAGATCACCGGACCGACCATATTGACGCCGTAGGGGATCAGCATTGGTGCCGCATTGAGCGCGCACTCCTGCAGGAAGGCATGTTCCTGCGCGAGGCTCCAGTCCTGGCCACCGTGTTCCTTTGGCCACCAGGCGCCAAACCACCCCTTGCGAGCCAGCGCTTGTTGCCAGTTAACGAAGTCGTGTTTTTCCAGATAGATCGCGTTTTCAACTTTCTTGCGCGTCTCCGGATCCAGGTCACTGGCGACGAAGGCACGCACTTCGGCGCGAAACGCCTCTTCGTCAAAATCGATGCCGGGGTTTGCCGAACTCATATCCATCTCCTTGCGGTCATCAGCGGGGGCGGTGTGATGTCGTGCGACACGGCATTGCGGATTTGCCGCGCCAGCGTCAGCAGTCGCGAGTTGTAGTGGCTGACGATCAGTTCGTCGGTGACGCCCATGCCCCCGTGCATTTGAATCGACTCCTGCCCGACTTTGGTGCCGGCTGCAGTCACCATGGTCAGTGCAGAGAAACAGCGCCAGCGCTGCTCTGACAGCGCACCGCCGTCGAGACATTCGGCCAGCGAGCGGCTCATCGCGCGCGCTTCCAAATACACCATGTGCATGTCGGCAAAACGATGCTGCAGGGCCTGGAAGCTGCCGATGGTCACGCCGAACTGGACGCGGGTCTTCAGATAAGTACCGGTAATCTCGAGCAACTGAGCCATGCAACCCACCGCATCAGCACAGTAGGCACTGACCGCCTTGAGATTGGCACGCTCGTTGGCCGCTTCGGCCGCGTCATCAATCAGCCACAATTTGTCTGCAGCGACCGCAACATTGTGGAAACAGATGTCGGCAGCGCTCTGCCCATCCATCAGACGGAACTGCTGCACTTCGGCACCGGACTCGGCACACGGCAGACGAAAGATGATCGCCGCATCAGATTCCGACTGGTGGGCAATGACCAGCCATTCGTCGGCTTCGGCCGCATACATCACGGCGCGCGCCGTGCCATGCAGCAGCCAGCCTGTATCGCTTTTTTCGGCGACCAGCGCGCCGGCATCGCCGGGGCGTCCGCTCAGCAGGCCGGGACGACCACCGACCTTGACCGTGATTTTTTCACCGCCAATCAGTTCAGCCACCGCCGCTGCACTGGCGTCGGCATCGGCGCCCGCCGCCAGAATGCTGCCGGCAACGACGGCACATTCGACGACGGGCTCGAGAACCAGGCCCTTGGCCAGCACGCGCACCGCATCTGCAGTGTCGGTGGCGCAACCGCCAAGCCCGCCCAGTTCTTCGTCAAACGGCATGGCAAGCACACCCAGTTCCGCAAGAGTGCTCCAGTTGAGACGGTAATCAATCGGCGGCTTCAGCCGTTCGCGGCGTTTGGCCGCATCGTAGTTTTCGTCGACGAATCGCAGCAGCGTGTCGGCGATGATGCTTTTGGTTTCAGAGTCCAGCGGTGTCATTGAGCAACCCCAGTTTGATGATTGATGTCGATTGCTTCCCGGGTTCAGGCCTGTTTTGGCACCTTGTACATCAGTGCGGT
This sequence comes from Betaproteobacteria bacterium, assembly GCA_947478755.1. Lineage (GTDB taxonomy): Bacteria > Pseudomonadota > Gammaproteobacteria > Burkholderiales > Rhodocyclaceae > Georgfuchsia. Next base: position 8,354 of record CANJXH010000108.1, read on the forward strand.
GCGTTTGCAGATGGCAACCAGTTCGTCACGCTGGTTGAAGGCCTTGTGCTCGAAGATCACGATGCCCTGATCCGGACGTGACTTGCTTTCGCGCTTTTCGAGCACCTTGGATTCGACATGAATCGTGTCGCCGGCAAACAGGGGTTTGGGGAAACGCACTTCGTCCCAGCCGAGATTGCCCACCGTCGTGCCCAGCGTGGTATCGCCGACCGAAATGCCCACCATCAGGCCGAGGGTGAAGGAACTGTTCATCAAGGGCTTGCCGAATTCGGTACCCTTGCAATATTCGTGATCGATGTGAATCTGGGCGGGGTTGTGGGTCAGCGTCGACATCAGGAGATTGTCGGTCTCGGTCACCGTGCGGCGGATGTCGTGCTTGAATACCTGCCCGATTTCGAACTGCTCAAAATACAAACCAGCCATGAGGCCCTCCCGGGAAAACTGTCGAAATGATGGGGAACGCACCGGCGAGCGCCTGGCACGTATTTGACGTAAATCGTGTGCATGCATATTATCTGCTTTTGCAATCGCTCGCAATCGTGAACCCGAGCCAGTTTCCGGATCAGTTGGGTACTGATTTCGGAAACGAATGAAAACAACAAGGGAGAAATATCCATGCCTCAATATGCATTGTTCAGTGGCGCATCGTCGGGCATCGGCAAGGCCGCAGCCGAAGCACTGGCGAAAAAAGGAGTGACCGTTTTTGCCGGTGCATTGAACGAGGCTGAAGCAGAAGCCATGCGCGCAGCGGGTACCCCAGGCATCGTGCCGGTGGTGCTTGACGTCACCAGGGCCGAGTCAATCGAGGCAGCGATCCGGAAGGTGCGCGAAACGATCGGGCCCGACGGCCATCTTTCCGGCCTGGTCAACTGTGCCGGCGTCGACGTCAATGCGCCCTTGCAGTACCTGGAAACCCACGAGATCATGCAGATGATCAACGTGAATTACGTCGGTGGCATCATGCTCACGCGCGCCGCCTTGCCACTGCTGCAACATGGCACGTCCAGGCTGGTGTTCGTCAGCTCGGCAATGGCAGTAATGTCCACGCCGACCATCTCGATCTACTGTTCGACCAAGTCCGGCGTTTCCGGTTTCGCCGACGCCTTGCGCGTCGAATTGATCCCTGTTGGCATCAAGGTTTCGGTGCTTGAACCGGGCGTGATCCGCACGCCGCTGGTTCAGTCTGCACCCAAGGTGCTGGAGAAAATGCTGCCACGCATGACGGATGCCGATCGCCAGCGCTACGAGCCCATGATGCGCAAGATTGCAAAAATGTCGTCCGACCCCAATGCGGGCAGCACGACGGACGCCACCTCGGCAGCGATCTGCCATGCGCTCACTGCCGCGAACCCGAAGATCCGCTACCGCGTCGGCGCCGACTCGAAGGCCGCAGCCATCATCAGCAAGTTGCCCTACGGGGTGAAGGACTGGATTCAGCGCAGGATCTACGGCATCTGATCGGCCAGCACCGGCCCGCGCGTCAGCCGTCGCTGGCCGTAGGGATTTTCTGGATGAACTTGAAGGTGCCAGACGCGGTGGCGAGCAACTCCCCACCTTCGTCGCGCAGTTCGGCTTCGCAAAAGGCCAGTGAATTGGTGGCATGGCGCACGAGGCCGCTGGCCTCGACATAACCGCCTTCGCTGCCGCCGGGACGCAGAAAGGATGTCTTCATCTCGACCGTCACTGTACTGCGTCCGGCCGGATCGTGCAGCCGGCTCGCCGACCCCATCGCGACATCGAGCAGGGTCAATATCACGCCGCCATGGGTATTCATCGCGGCGTTCAGATGGCGTCGTTCAAGGCGCAGCACCATGCGGCGTTGGCCATTGTCGGCCAGGTAGGTTTTCAGCCCGACATAGTCCATGAACGGCGCCGGCAGGCCCAGAAACTCCGAATACGGAACCGCATCGTCTTTTTCAGTCATGAGTAACCCTTTGGCGAAGCTCGTGGCAGGCTTGCACATGCCTCGCACGCCCGATCTTGAACATTATCGTATTGAAGCATACAATCTACCTCGTTTGCATCATCCAAAACAGAAAGG
>CANJXH010000109.1 GCA_947478755.1 Betaproteobacteria bacterium
CAAGGAATCCGGTCGCCTGGGCATCCGTGCGAATTGCGTCGGACCAGGCTGGATTCTGGCTGGGCTGGGCAAAAAGGGTATTGAAGAAAAGCTTGACGAAAAGCAGCGCCAAGCCATTTTGCGGGGAATGATTCCCTTGCAACGCTTTGGTGAAGCAGATGACATCGCACAGGCTGCCCTGTTTCTTTGCTCGCAAGAAGCCAACTACATCACCGGCCAGAGCATTGCCGTGGATGGCGGCTTGCAACTCTAGCGCAAGACCCCAAGTAGGCCTTCGATACCCTGTTCCGCGAGATCGATGACCAACTCAAAATCCGCTGCCTCACCGTAATAGGGGTCAGGGATTTCGCGGATCCCTGAGCTTGGGCTGAACTCCAGCAACAGTTTCACGCGATCACGATATTGGCTCGGGCATAGCCGCACGAGAAACGAATAGTTGTCGTTGTCCATTACCAGCAGCAAGTCAAAGTCGGCAAAGTCATTGATGTCAACCTTGCGTGCCCGTAATGACGAGAGATCGTAGCCGCGCTTGAGGCCGGCAATCATGGCTCTTTGGTCTGGCGCGTCACCAACGTGGTAACCATGAGTCCCGGCAGAATCGAATTCGTAGCTTTCCGATTTCCCGGCCGACGCAGCCATCTTCCTGGCAACAGCCTCAACCGTCGGTGAACGACAGATATTGCCCATGCACACGAAAAGAATGCGGCGTTTCTTCAATCGCGTTCCACGATCTCGACAGGCGTATACGCCGGCACTCGATCGAAAAGATCGATCATGTCGGCATTGCACATGCGAATGCATCCATGTGAGCCCGGGTTCCCCATTTCGGCCAAGTCGTGCGTACCATGAATATAGATATACCGCCTCATGGTGTCGACACTGCCCAGACGATTGATACCGGGCTCGCAGCCGGACAACCACAAAATCCGGGTCAGCATCCAGTCACGCCCGGGGTGCTGTTCATGCAATTCGGGGGTCCATGTTTCACCGGTCGGACGACGACCAACGAATACGGTATTTTCTGGCATGCCGTCGCCAATCCGCGCGCGAACCAGATGTCGTCCGCGTGGCGTTTTAAAGCTTCCCCGCTGCTCGCCGACCCCCGCCTTTCCCGTCGACACGGGATATTCCCGCAGCAGCGTATTACCCTCCAGCAAGCTGAGAGTCTGTGTCGCCACATTGACGCGAATCTGCAAGCTCAAGATGGTTGTGACGCGGCCCGGCGTCTGGCAAAAAAACTGGATAGGAGTTTGCTGCAATCGTCCGCCAGCAGGCCACCCTCTACCCTGGCGTGATGATTCAGTCGCGGCTCGTCAAACAAATTGAGCACGCTGCCCGCTACACCGGTCTTGGGATCAACAGCCCCGAACACGACACGCGAAACGCGGGCATGCATGATCGCGCCGCAGCACATCATGCATGGCTCAAGGGTCACGAACAGTTCACAACCGGGCAAACGATAGTTCCCCAACCGGGAAGCCGCGTCACGCAAGGCCGCGACTTCGGCATGCTGGGTTGGGTCCTGCTGGCCAATCGGCTGGTTGAAGCCGACACCGACAATTCGGCCGTCCTTCACCACTACGGCGCCAACCGGCACTTCCGCACACGACTCGGCCTGATGAGCCAGCGCCAACGCCTCGCGCATGAATTGCTCATCCATGAGCGAGAAACTCAATGAAACTCCTCCTTGCCGGGAAATGGAAGTGGTAACACCGGGATGCCCTCCTCCAGCAACTCCCGTGTTTCTTCCGCGCTGGCCTTGCCACGGATACTGCGGGCTTCGGTCTCACCGTAATGCATACGCCGCGCCTCCTCCGGGAATCTGTCAGCAACATCCTCACTGCTCTTTGCCATCTCCGACAAAGCCGTCATCACCTTACGAAATCCGTGTTGGGCAGAATCACCTGCGGCCCCGCTTCGCTTGACGTGCGGTCCGGATGGCAAGCGCGACACGTGCTTGTCACCACACATCGGACAAGCCACCAGCGACGAAGTTGCCTGGCGATCAAATTCCTCGACAGATTCAAACCATCCCTCGAAAGGGTGTGCATCCGAACATTGCAGATTCAGTACGATCATTGCCTGCGCATGCCTTAAGGTTTGGCCAATTCCGCTTCAATTGCCTCAACCAGTTTGGTGGCATCGGGCGCCGTGTCAGGAGCAAAACGGCGTACCACCTGACCTGATCTGTTGATGAGAAACTTCTCAAAATTCCACACAACCTCGGGCTTGGCTGTCGGTTCCATCTTGTAGCCGCGCAGCATGTTTTCCATTCCTTCGCGATCTTCCGTTTCCGGCTGTGTCGTAATGAGATGCTTGTACAGCGGATGTTTGTCGGCACCCGTTACCGGAATCTTGCCGTAGAGCGGGAACTGCACGTTGTACTTGGTCGAGCAAAAACTCTGGATTTCCTCATTGCTGCCCGGTTCCTGCGCCCCGAAATCATTGGCCGGGAAGCCGAGCACCGCGAATTTTCTGCCGCGATATTTCTCGTGAAGCTTTTCCAGCCCCTCATACTGGGGCGTCAGCCCGCACTGGGACGCAACATTCACGACCAGCAGCACTTCGCCCTGATGTTCTTTCAGCGTGGCATCGGTACCATCGATTTTTTTTACGGGAATTTCATACAATTGATTGCTCATTAGATTTCCTCCGGGAACGTGGTCGCATTTCTACCGATGCAGATGATAAACCCTGTAATTGAAACGTGATCTGCCTTTTCTTCAAACAGGAACTGCGTCCGATGCATATTTCCTGCGACGATACGGCGCATTGATCTAGCCAGCCGTTTTGAGCTTGATCGCCAGGATATGCCTTAGCCCAACCGGCATAGTCTTGGACCATGGTGCACCTACTGTCAGGGTGAAAGTTCGCTGAGACCGTCGCCCTAACGTCGGGTTCGCATCAGGTAATTCACGTCGGCGCCCGGGCCAAGGGAATACTGCTTGCTGAAAGGGTTGTAGTGCATGCCGATCACTTCCTCGTTATGCAGTCCGGCATCACGGGCATGTCTCGCCAACTCCGCAGGACGAATGAAGCGGGCGTAATCATGCGTTCCCCTGGGCAGCAGATTCAGCACGTATTCGGCGCCAATAACCGCAAACAGGTAAGACTTCGGGTTGCGGTTGATGGTCGAGAAAAACACTGTGCCCCCCGGCTTCACCAGCGTGGCGCATGCACGTACGGTGCTGGAAGGGTCCGGCACGTGCTCAAGCATTTCCATACAGGTCACGACATCAAAGCTGCCTGGGCATTCTGCGGCCATCTCTTCAGCAGCAATCTGGCGGTAGTCGACTTTCAGTCCCGATTCATAGAGGTGCAAACGGGCGACTCCAAGTGGTTTTTCGGATAGATCAATCCCTGTTACCTGGGCACCCAGAGCCGACATGGCCTCACTCAGGATGCCTCCGCCACATCCCACGTCAAGGACCTTTTTGCCGGCCAGTGAAACGCAGCGATCTATCCACGAGAGACGCAAGGGATTGATTTCGTGCAGCGGACGAAACTCGGAATTAGGATCCCACCAGCGATGCGCCAGATCGCCGAATTTGGCCAATTCGCTGGGGTCGACGTTGGAGGGCGTATTCAATGGCGTGGTTTGCATTTGATTTGTCGGGGCGAAAAAAAAGCCCTGCTAGGCAGGGCTTTTTTATACACGAAAAAGGCTTACTTGGTACCGATGATCTCGATCGTCACGCGACGATCCGGCTGCAGGCAATCAACCACCTTCTTGCTCTTGGCACCTTTGCACTCGCCAGCCTTGGTGACCGGCTGCGTCTTGCCCTTGCCTTCGGTGTAGATGCGATCTGCAGCGATACCTTTGCCTACCAGATAGTCCTTGACCGCAGCAGCGCGGCGCTCGGACAACTTCTGGTTATAGCCATCGGAACCGAAACGGTCAGCATGGCCCACAGCGACAATGGCCTCGATCTTGAGCGGCTTGGACTTGGCAGCAACGTCATCCAGCTTGGCTTTGCCTTCGGGGCGCAGCACTGCCTTGTCAAAGTCAAACAGCGCATCAGCAGCAACGGTAATCTTCTCGGCAGACGGCTTTACCATGGCGGCGGGGGCTACAGCTGCATCTTTGGCGGCGGTTTTCACCAGATCGGGGTCGCATTCAGCAATTGCCAGCGCGGGAGTCCAGTAGCCATCACGCCAGCAGAGGTTGTCGTGGCCGGGACGGCCGTAGGTGCCGCTTCTGACGACAACGTCACGCTGGTCAATGACGTAACCGACGGTGCCTTTTTTGTCGATACCGGGCGTTTGGGCAAATGCCGAAAAACTGACAACCACAGTCGCGGCGATCAAGAGAATTTTATTGGTGGTGTTTTTCATGTGAGGCCTCGTCTTTCGTAAGTCATGAAGTGGTTTGGTAATGGATATTCCAACGCGTTCGATACTTACACTTGAATTAGCTGCGCGTTTTTTTTGTTCCTATGGGATTTTGCCACAAAGCGGCTATTTCATTCAATTCCTGTGCACTTTGGCATATCAATGCTGCATCAAAAAGACGTTGTTCGCCACCAACCCATACGTGGGATACCTGCTCTCGCCCCGCGACATAGACCAAATGTGAAATAGGGTCAAAGCAAGGTTGGGTTATCCAGTCGGAAAGCGATACGGCGCACATATCAGCCAATTTCCCCGCCTTCAGCGAGCCAATACGATCACCAAGCCCCAAGGCTCTGGCGCCATTCAGGGTTGCCATCTGCAACACCTCGTGCGCGGGAAGCGCTGCCGCATCCATGCTGCCCACCTTGCCCAACAAGGCGGCATGTCGCATTTCCTGGAACATGTCGAGTCGGTTGTTGCTGGCGGCCCCATCCGTTCCCAGCCCCATATTGACGCCATGACTAAGCATATTCGCAACTGGCGCAATGCCACTGGCCAGCTTCATGTTTGATGTCGGACAATGCGCAATGTGCACCCCATGCTCGGCCAACAACACGATTTCGTCCGGGAGAAGATGAACGCCATGCGCTGCTATCAGCCCGGATCCCAACAACCCGAGTTGGCGCAGACGCTGTAACGGCCGCACCCCATACTGTTTGATGCCCTGGGCAATTTCATCATGGGTCTCGTGCAGATGTGTATGAACGGGAATGTCCAACTGGGCGGCAAGCGTCACAATGCGCTCAAACGACTTGTTGGAGACGGTATAGGGCGCATGAGGGGCCAGACAAAAGCTGATGGTGTCCTCGTCGCGCAGGCGGTCTCTTGCCGCCAACCCTTTGGCGAAATAATCATCGGCATCGGCACCATATGCACTGGGAAACTCGAACACGACGAGCCCCAATGCCGCGCGAATACCCGCTTTCAAGGCAGCCTCGGCCGCCGCCTCGGGGAAAAAGTACATATCGGAGAAACAGGTGACGCCGCCCCGAAGCATCTCCGCCGCGGCCAGCAACGTTCCATCACGGACGAAGCGCGGGGATACATGCGTTGCCTCCGCCGGCCAGATGTGGTCCTGCAGCCAGCTCATCAGCGGCTTGTCGTCGGCATAACCGCGCAACAGCGACATGGCAGCATGGGTATGCAGATTCACCAGCCCCGGCATCAGGACGTGATGTGGCAGAACCGTGGTTTTCTTGGGCTGAAACCGCTGCTCAATCTGTTCAACGGGCAGAACCGCAAGAATTTCGCCGTCATCGATAGCCAGCGCATGGCCTTCAAGAACCACGTTGGCCGGCTCAACTGGAACAATCCAGCGCGCCTGGATCACGGCATCGATCTGTCGGACGGAAACGGGAGAGCTCATGCCCGGATTTAATCATGAAATTCAGCAAGATAAAGTTTGCAGCGGGAATTGCCTTGCAATCCCGTCAGCCGCTTATTTGATCCGGGTTTGGATACCGCCTCGTGCTAAAATTTCAACCTTGATCTATCGCTCAATTTTGGCAATTCGCTGCGGCAAACCCATAACAAGATGACTACGACTTTCGCTAAAGAAACCCTGCCGATCAGCCTCGAAGAGGAAATGCGCCATTCCTACCTTGATTACGCCATGAGCGTGATCGTGGGACGCGCACTACCGGATGCAAGAGACGGGCTCAAGCCGGTGCATCGTCGGGTACTTTTTGCGATGCACGAACTCAGCAACGACTGGAACAAGGCTTACAAGAAATCGGCTCGTATCGTCGGCGACGTCATTGGTAAATACCACCCCCACGGCGACACTGCGGTCTATGACACCATCGTTCGCATGGCGCAGGACTTTTCCTTGCGCTACATGCTGGTCGACGGTCAGGGCAACTTCGGTTCCGTCGACGGCGACAACGCCGCTGCGATGCGCTACACCGAAATTCGCATGGCAAGGATCGGCCACGAACTGCTGGCCGATCTGGACAAGGAAACTGTTGATTTCGGTCCCAACTACGATGGCTCGGAACATGAACCCCTGGTTTTGCCGGCACGCATCCCGAATCTGCTGATCAATGGCAGTTCGGGCATTGCGGTTGGCATGGCAACCAATATCCCGCCCCACAATCTGGACGAAGTCATTGCCGGCTGTCTTGCCCTTTTGGCAAACCCCGCGCTCGACATTGAAGAACTGATCAAGTTCATCCCGGCACCTGACTTCCCCACCGCTGCATTGATCTATGGCGTTTCCGGCGTTCGTGATGGCTATCTCACCGGCCGCGGCCGTGTCGTGATGCGCGCACGCACGCATATCGAGGACATGCCGTCAGGCCGTCAGATGATCATCGTCGACGAGTTGCCCTATCAGGTCAACAAACGAACCCTGCTCGAGAAAATTGCCGAACTGGTCAACGAAAAGAAGATCGAGGGAATCTCGCACATCCAGGATGAGTCGGACAAATCCGGCATGCGCGTAGTCATTGAGCTCAAGCGCGGCGAAATGCCGGAAGTCATCCTGAACAATCTGTACAAGCAGACCCAGTTGCAGGACACCTTCGGCATGAACATGGTGGCCCTGATCGACGGCCGCCCTCGCCTGCTCAATCTCAAGCAGCTGCTTGAGTGCTTTCTGTCGCATCGCCGTGAAGTGGTTACGCGCCGCACGGTGTTTGAACTGCGGAAAGCGCGCGAACGCGGCCATACCCTTGAAGGCCTTGCCGTCGCGCTGTCCAACGTCGATGAAGTCATTGCCTTGATCAAGGCAGCACCAACCCCACCCGAGGCCAAAAAGGCGCTGATGGAACGCGTCTGGCAATCGGCATTGGTGCAGGACATGCTCGCCCGGACCGATGCAAATGCCTCGCGTCCGGATGGCCTGGCTGCCGAATTCGGCTTGGGCAAGAATGGCTACCGCCTGTCGGATGCCCAGGCCCAGGCAATTCTCGAACTCCGATTGCAACGACTCACCGGGCTTGAGCAGGACAAGATCGTTGGCGAATACAAGGAAGTCATGGCCGAGATCGCCGACCTGCTCGACATCCTTGCCCGTCCCGAACGCATCACCCAGATCATTGGCGAAGAACTGACCGCCATCAAGGCGCAATTTGGCGATTCACGTCGCTCGGAAATCGTCGTCAATGCCCAGGACATCAACCTGGAAGATCTGATCACGCCGCAGGACATGGTGGTCACGCTCTCGCACGGCGGTTACATCAAGCGCCAGCCGCTGGACGATTACAAGGCACAGAAGCGCGGCGGTCGCGGCAAGCAGGCTGCCGCGATAAAGGAAGACGATTTCGTCGACCACCTCTTCGTTGCCAATACCCACGACTACATTCTCTGTTTCTCGAATCGCGGCCGGGTGTACTGGTTGAAGGTGTATGAGGTTCCCGAAGGTACGCGTGCCTCGCGCGGCAAGCCGGTCGTCAATCTGTTCCCCCTGATCGAGGGCGAGAAGATCACGGCCGTTCTGCCGATCAAGGAATTCGACGAGCAGCATTTCATCTTCATGGCCACCACGCTCGGTACCGTGAAGAAAACGCCTCTCAGCGCATTTGCCAATCCACGCAAGGCCGGGATCATTGCGGTCGGCCTGGATGACGGCGACCACCTGATCGGGGTAGCCATCACGAACGGCAACAGCGACGTTATGCTGTTCTCCGACGCCGGCAAGGCCGTGCGTTTCGACGAAAACGACGTCCGTGCCATGGGCCGCGAAGCCCGCGGCGTGCGCGGCATGATGCTTGAAGAAGGCCAGACCGTGATTTCGATGCTGGTAGCCGACAGTGAAAACTATTCGGTGCTGACCGCCACCGAAAACGGTTACGGCAAACGCACGCCGATCGCCGAATACACCCGCCACGGTCGCGGCACCAAGGGCATGATTGCGATCCAGACCTCCGAACGCAACGGCAAGGTTGTCGGCGCCGTGCTGGTCCAGACCGGCGCAAGCACCAACGAAATCATGCTGATCTCGACCGGTGGCGTGCTGATTCGCACCTCGGTGGTCGATATCCGCGAAATGAGCCGTGCCACGCAAGGCGTGACCCTGATCAACCTTGATGACGGCACCAAGCTGGCCGGCATTGAAAAAGTGATTGAAACTGAAGACTCGGATCCCGAGTCACCTACTGACACCACCGCAAACCCAGAGGAGAACTAAAGCAATGGCACGTGTATTCAATTTCAGCGCAGGCCCGGCCACCTTGCCGGAAGAAGTCCTCAAGCAGGCGGCTGCCGAGATGCTTGACTGGCATGGTTCAGGCCAATCCGTCATGGAAATGAGCCATCGCGGCAAGGAATACATGAGCATCCAGGCGCAGGCTGAAGCCGATCTGCGCGAGTTGCTGGCCATACCCGCCAACTACAAGGTCCTGTTCCTGCAAGGCGGCGCGACATTGCAGTTCGAAATGATCCCGATCAATCTGTTGCGCGGCAAGCCGGCAGCCGACTTTGTAAACACCGGCGAATGGGCCAAGAAGGCCATCAAGGAAGCCAAGCCGTTCTGCCAGGCCAACGTCATTGCCAGCGCGGAAGACAAGAACTTCAGCTATGCCCCCGCACAATCGACCTGGAAACCCAGCAAGGATGCCGCCTATATCCACTACACCGCCAACGAGACCATTGGTGGCGTCGAGTTTCACTGGGTGCCGAAAACCGGTGACGTTCCGCTCGTGTGCGACATGTCGTCCAATATCCTGTCGAAACCGGTAGATGTCTCCAAATACGGCCTGATCTATGCCGGTGCGCAAAAGAACATCGGCCCTGCCGGGCTCACCATCGTCATCGTCCGTGAAGACCTGATCGGCCAGGCTGTCCCGACCCCGCCGACCATGCTCGACTACAAGACGCATGCCGAAAATGATTCGATGTTCAACACCCCCCCGACCTATGGCATCTATATCGCCGGTCTGGTATTCCAGTGGCTCAAGAAGCAGGGTGGCCTCGCAGTCATTGAAAAGCGCAATATCGAAAAAGCCAACTTGCTTTACGACTTCCTCGACAAGAGCAGCTTCTTCAAGAACCCGGTCCGCAAGGAAGATCGCTCGCGCATGAACGTGCCGTTCACGCTGAAGGACGAAGCACTGGACGACGAGTTTCTCAAGGGCGCGAAGGAACGCAACATGCTCCAGCTGAAGGGCCATCGCTCGGTGGGCGGCATGCGTGCTTCCATCTACAACGCCATGCCGATCGAAGGCGTCAAGGCACTGGTCGCTTACATGCAGGAATTCGAAGCCAAGCACAGCAAATAAGGCGGACCAGCCATGGCCAAAAAACAAGTCTTGATCCTGAACCAGATATCCGAGCTTGGATTGAATCGCCTGCCGGCTGAGCAATACGCGACCGGCAAGGATATCGCCAAGCCCGATGCGGTATTGGTTCGTTCCGCCGACATGCACAAGATCGATATCCCGGAAAGCGTGCAAGCCATTGCGCGGGCCGGGGCCGGCACCAACAACATCCCGGTGAAGGCGATGAGTGCGCGCGGTGTGCCTGTATTCAATGCACCCGGCGCCAATGCCAATGCGGTCAAGGAACTGGTGCTGGCCGGCATGCTGCTGGCAACCCGCAATCTGCCCGGCGCCCTGCACTACATCTCGACGCTCGACAAGACCGACCCCGATATGGAAAAGAAGGTCGAGGACGGCAAGAAGAACTATGCCGGCTACGAGCTTTCCGGGCAGACACTCGGCGTCATCGGTCTCGGCAAGATCGGCTGCCTGGTCGCCGACGCCGCAATCAAGCTGGGCATGAACGTGCTCGGCCACGACCCGGAAATCACGGTCGATGCCGCCTGGAGCCTGCCGGCGCAAGTCAAAAAAGCAAACAGCGTTGCCGAAGTCCTCAAGCAGGCGCAGTTCGTCACGCTGCACGTGCCGCTGGTTGATGCCACCCGCAACCTGGTCAGTGCGCAGAATATCGGCCTGATGAAGCCCGGCGCCGTTCTG
>CANJXH010000110.1 GCA_947478755.1 Betaproteobacteria bacterium
AATTCGGAATGGCGTAAAAAAACGTATCTTAGGCTCCGGAAGTGCCTTGTTACAGCATTCCCGCGAGCCAATCAGGTGCAAGTCCGATATACTCCACGGCCCCTGTAAGCCCGCATTTTCCTTGGTGCAGCGGGATTCTCCGGTTTTCCGGTTTCCGGGTTTCTGTCTTTCTTGGAGGTTGGGAATAATGTCCGATATCGCGAGCCCGGCGGCCATAGCGCCTGCCGTCTCCCAGTTACCGGTCGATTGGTATTTCGACCAGAAACGTTTTGAACTGGAGAAAAAGCTCATCTTCGATGCCGGACCCGGATACGTCGGCCATGAGCTGATGGTGCCCAAGCTCAATGACTACCGCTCCCTCGAATGGCTCGACCATGGTCGCATGCTCATGCGCCAGGCCGAAGGCGTGTACGACATGTCGAATGTCTGCCGTCACCGCCAGGCCATCATGCTGCAAGGTGCCGGTAACGCCAAGCGCGTCGTCTGCCCGATCCATCACTGGACCTACAACCTCGGCGGCAAGCTGATCGGCGCGCCGTCCTTCCCCGAGAATCCAGAGGTTGCGCTGCAGCGCAACCGGTTGGAGAGCTGGCACGGGCTGCTGTTCAATGGCCCCCGTTCGGCCAACGTCGACCTGGCGGGGATGAATGTCGCCACCGAGCTTGATTTCAGCGGCTACAAACTCGACCACGTCGAACTGCACGAGTGCAACTACAACTGGAAGACCTTCATCGAGGTCTACCTTGAGGACTACCACGTCGTGCCCTACCATCCGGGCCTCGGCAACTTCGTCACCTGCGACGATCTCAGCTGGCAGTTCGGTGACTGGTATTCGGTGCAGCGCGTCGGCGTCACCTCGCTGGCCAAGCCTGGCTCCGATGCCTACCGGCAGTGGCACAAGGCCGTGCTCGACTACTACAAGGGCGAGCTGCCCAAGCATGGCGCGATCTGGCTCACCTACTACCCGAACGTGATGGTCGAGTGGTACCCGCATGTGCTGGTGGTCTCGACGCTGATTCCGCAGGACGTGGACAAGACTCTCAATGTCGTCGAGTTCTACTACCCCGAAGAAATCATCGCCAATGCGCCGGACTTCATCAAGGCCGAGCAGGCCGCCTACATGGAAACCGCGATCGAGGATGACGACATCGGCGAACGCATGGACCGTGGCCGCCGTGCGCTGATGAAGCAGGGGCGCAATGAAGTCGGTCCCTACCAGTCGCCGATGGAAGACGGCATGCAGCATTTCCACGAGTTCTATCGCCGCGTAATGGCACAGGGAGCAGAGCAGGCATGATCACCATCGAACAAAAAGGCAACACCGCCATCGCTACGGTACTTGGCGAATTCGCCTTGGCCGACTTCGCCGAAGTCGAAAATCTCGTCGCAGGTGCCAGCACGCACCTGAACCTGCTGGTTGACCTGCGCAACATGGCCGACTTCACCGTTGACGTGGCGTGGGAAGAAATCAAGTTCTCCAAGGCGCATGGCCACGACTTCGGCAAGATTGCCGTGCTCACCAGCAGCCAGTGGGTGGCCTGGAGCGCATGGCTGACGCGCGTCATCAGCCATGCCGAGCTGGATGTGTTCGAAGACCAGGCCGAAGCAGAGGCCTGGCTAGCCGAGTGACAGTACCGGCAGACGAAGCGCCCGCTGCCGAACTTGCCGTCGTCGAACTGCCGCCCTATCGCTGCCTGGCGCTGGAGCAGGTGCAACTGGTGCGCACGCCAGAAGCGGCACAAGACGCGCTGGCTGAGTTGTTGAAGGCCGACATGGTCGGCTTCGACACCGAATCCAAACCCACCTTTCGCAAGGGTGAAGAATCCACCGGCCCGCACCTGATCCAGCTCGCCACCGACGACCGGGCGTGGCTGTTCCCGCTGGTCGCGGCAACTGACGCGACGGTATTGAAACCGCTGCTCGAATCGCCCCACGTGTTAAAGGTTGGCTTCGGCCTCAAGGACGACGTCAAGCGCCTCGCCGGCAAGTTTGGCATCCAGTGCGCGGGCATCGTCGATCTGTCGATCGCGCTGCGCGGCATCCAGAAGCAGGACTTCGGTGCCAAGACATCGGTTGCCCATTTCTTCGGCCAGAAACTGCAAAAATCCAAAAAGATTTCCACCACCAACTGGGCGCGCCTGCCCTACTCGCCGGGGCAGCTGCTGTATGCGGCAAACGACGCGCAAGTGCCGCTGCGGGTGGTTCGCGAATGGCTGCGGCGCGGTGGCAAGCTCGTGCTGCCAGGCACGGGTGGCAATCACTGACGTAGCGCCGCCGCAGTTGCCTTGACCGCGGCTTGACACCCCTGCACCCGCCGCGTAACGTCGCCTGACCAAAAAAAATATCAGGGGGAGAGCATGCTCAGCAAATACGACGAATATCCGGTGCATCAGGCCGCGCGGCCTTTCGCGCATATCCCGAGCACCGACTACAGCTGGGATGACGGCCACTACATCGGCGTCTTCAGCGCCGATGAAAAAGTCTTTCTCAGCACCGGCTTTCGCGTCAACCCGAATGCCGATGTGGTGGGCGCCTACGCCTTGTTCAATGTCGCCGGGCGGCAGTTCACATTGCGCCTCTCGCGCTGCTGGCGGCGCCAGATTGATACCGTGTTCGGCCCGCTCAGTTTCGACTTCATCGAACCGCTGAAGGCACTGCGCCTCAAGTTAGAGGCCAACGACTCCGGCCTGTCCTTCGACATTGTCTGGACCGGCGTGTCGCCAGCGTTTGAAGAAAGCCACCACATCGCCGAAATGCGCGGCCGCATCACCACCGACCAGACCCGCTATTCGCAACCCGGCACCGCACAGGGGTGGATACAGTTCGAAGGCCGGTGCTGGGAAGTGACGCCCGGCAAATGGGGCGGCGCGCGTGACCACTCGTGGGGACTCTATTCCGACCGCAAACCGCTGGGCGGCCATCGCGAATGGCTGCCGCCGCGCATCGAATCCGGCGTGCCGCGCGCCTTGCATGTCTGGTCGCTGTTCCATGCCGGCGACTGGTCGGGCTTCTACAACCTGAACGAATCGCCCACCGGCGAGCAGGGCCACCTCAACGACTTCCACGGCACGCCATTCGAAGGCACCATCTATAAGGGCTGGAACTGTGAGCCGGTGCATCTGGTCGCCGCCACGCACAAATTGCGCTTCCAGCCCGGCACCCGAGTGCTCAGTGGTGGCACACTGAATTTCCGTGATCATCTAGGCCGCCCGTGGGAGCAACGCTTCGAGGTCATGTCGCCGCCCTGGGTGCCGCAGACCACGGGCTACACACCGGGCGGCTGGACGGATGGTGGCACCATCCACACCTATCACGGCAATGAAGAACTGGCGATGGAATGGGACGACTTCGATTTCAGCCAGCAGCCCTTCGACTACAAGCCTTATCCACCCAGGAATGGTGGCGACCAGCATGCGAACTTCGATACCTTCCGTCTGGTGTCAGGCGACAAGATGCAGGGGGTGGAGTTTTTGATCCGCACGGAGATTGTGGATCCGGAGGGAAAGGTGCATAAGGGGCAGGGGCATCTGGAGAATTTTGTTTTTGGGCGGTATGACCCGTATGGGTTTGAGTAGCTGTCGTCATTCCCGCGAAAGCGGGAGTCCATCTTTCCTCCTCTTGCCTTGTGGGGCGAAGGTGGGGTTTCAGGAAGCACCGCTTCCTGCCACCGCAGCGGGCGAGTTGTATCTTCCCCTCTCCCCTGGTGGGAGAGGGTGGCCCGCAGGGCCGGGAGAGGGGAGCAACGGTTGATGGCCGGGACTCGCCCCGGCGGGCGACCTACTCTTTTGCTGCGCGGCAAAAGAGTAGGCAGAAAATCGCGCCCCGCCGCACCGGCCTCACTGCGTTCGGCTGCCCTCGCTCCAGAAGGCTTGCCGGGCCGATGCCTGAACTCGCTGCGCTCGGACAACGGCATCGGACACCTCCCGGAAATCCTTCCTCCGCTCGGCGGCGCAGAGGGGGAGGGGCGAATATCGACCTAGTGTTGCCAATGGGATAAGCTTGCGGAAATTTAATTGATGCTTACCTCTTTTACTCTTATTGGCTGTCGGGAAGTGGCTATGGAGCTTTGTCGTTTTGTCACTCTAATCTCAATTCTTATGCTGCTTTCAACCAATACGATGAGTGCTGAAAAATCATTCGTTGGTATTACCTGCAAGACCGATATCCCCTCAGCGCTCATAGGGCGCTACATGCCGAATGAGCGAGTCGCCGCTACGGAGGCACGCCACAAGGAGATTGGTCTAAAAGATATTGGAGCCTATGGTATCGAGAGTGAGGGAGACCCCTGGACCCTTATTTCCTGGCAAATCTGCGGTCGGGAATATCTACTGCTTGAGCATCGCGACGTTGTTATGGATGTCCTCGCATCCCCCCTGCTGCAAGGAGGTCCGCAGTCTCAAGTTGTATCTTGTTCGGTTGATGGTTCGCGTCTTACTGGAACGGCTGTCGCGTTTGCATCTAACAGGGAACAATTGTCAAAGCCAGTTGAGCATGCTTGGCTCATCAACGACAAGACATACAAGTTCTCGAAGGTTTATGGCAAAGAGATTGTTTGCACTCCGTAATTTAGCTAAAAAGCGTCAGTGTCATTTGATGATCCGAGACGCCAAATGGCAATGATTTGGTTGCAGAAGCTTGGTCGTTTCTTCTCGCAAATCCTTCCGACAACTTACTGCTGTTGCTGTTCCTGTTGTTCGCGTCGTTGATGTTGACTTAGCGCCCACTGCACATGTTCTCTTACCAAAGCTGACGCGTGATCGCGTCGTGAGTTGAGTGCCGCAATGGTTTCTCGCGTCGTTGGTGCGTTGCCGAGGCCGACGGCAATGTTCCGTAGCCAGCGTTCATAGCCGATGCGTCTGATGGCTGATCCGGCGAGGCGGTCTTCGAATTGCCGTTCGGTCCAGGCGAACAGTTCCACCAGCGTCACATCATCAAGGCCATTACGGACGGCGAAGTCGGGTTCGGGGCTGAGTTGCGCGAAGCGGTTCCAGGGGCAGCAGAGCTGGCAGTCGTCGCAGCCATAGACGCGGTTGCCGATCAGGGGGCGCAGGTCTTCGGGGATGGCTTCTTTCAGTTCGATGGTGAGGTAGGAGATGCAGCGTCGCGCGTCGACTTGATATGGTGCGACGATGGCGCGGGTGGGGCAGGCGTCTATGCAGGCGGTGCAGTTTCCGCAGTGCTCGCTGATCGGGGCATCGTGCGGCAGCGGCAGGTCGGTATAGATTTCGCCGAGGAAGAATGTCGAGCCGGCTTCGCGGTTGAGCAGCAGGGTGTGCTTGCCGCGCCAGCCGAGGCCGGCGCGTTTGGCGATTTCGACTTCAAGCACCGGGGCTGAGTCGGTAAAAGCGCGGTAGCCGAACTCACCAATTTCCGCTTGCATGCGGTCAGCCAGTTGCTGCAGGCGGTTGCGCAGCACCTTGTGATAGTCGCGGCCCAGCGCGTAGCGCGAGATGTAGGCGCGCTTGGCGTCGCCCAGCGCCAGTTCGGCCTCGGCGGCTTCGGTCTTGTAATTCATGCGCACCGAGATGACCGAGAGCGTGCCGGGTACCAGTTCTGCCGGGCGTGCGCGTTTGCTGCCGTGGCGGGCCATATAATCCATCTCGCCGTGGTATCCGGCGTCCAGCCAGGCTTTCAGGCCGGGCTCGGCTTCGGCAAGGTCGATGCCGGCAATGCCGACGGCGTCGAAGCCGAGTTCGCGGCCCCAACCCTTGATGCGTTCAACAAGTTCCCGGTTGTCAAAATTGCTGTCCATGCCCGATCATAAATCCATAAGCTGTTCGCTGCCCGACGAAGCCGCCACCCTGGCGCTCGGCGCTGCCGTGGGGAACGTTCTGGCACCGGGACTGGTCATCTACCTCGAAGGTGACCTGGGCGCCGGCAAGACCACGCTGGTGCGCGGCTTGCTGCGCGGCCTTGGTTACGCCGAAAAGGTCAAAAGTCCTACCTATACTCTGGTCGAGGAATACCGGGCTTCTGGCCTAGACTTGTTCCACTTCGATTTTTATCGCTTCACCCGGCCGGAAGAATATCTCGATGCAGGTCTCGACGAACACTTTGCTGGTGCTGGCATCTGCCTGGTGGAATGGCCGCGCAATGCCGCACCCTATCTACCACCGGCAGACATCCTCATTGCGCTCGCCGTGGTTGGCGAGGGGCGATCGGCTGTGGTCAGTGCGCACAGCGAGCGGGGCAATGCATGTCTGACGAATTTTCAAACGAGTTTTCAAACTCCCGTCGCGCTGCGCTGAAGTTCGCCGCTGCGACGCTGACACTGCTGGTCACGCCGCTCGGCATCGGGGTAGCCAGGGCGGCTGCCAGCAGCATCCTCGGCGTGCGAGTCTGGCCGGCGACCGACTACACGCGGGTCACGCTTGAATACGACCACGCGATCAAGTACACGCAGCTGCTGGTGAAGAATCCGAACCGACTGGTGGTGGACCTGGAAGATGTCGAGTTCAACTCGGTGCTGCAAAGCCTGCCCGGCAAGATCTCCGAGACTGACCCCTACATCAAGCTGATTCGCGCCGGGCGCAACAAGCCGGGCGTGGTGCGGCTGGTGATCGAACTCAAGAGTGAGATCAAGCCGCAGGTGTTCACGCTCGCCCCGGTCGGCGAATACGGCAACCGGTTGGTGCTCGACCTGTATCCGCTGGAGCCGGTCGATCCGTTGATGGCGCTGCTTGAAACCAAGCCCGACACGCCGCCTTTCGATGCGCCGCCGAAACCGGCTGAACCGCCGCACGACGAGCCAAAGAAGCCCGCCAATGTGATTGGCGAGGAGCGCAATCCCAATCGCCCGCCGCAAAACCAGAAGCCCGGCGACAAGCCCGTCATCACGCGCATGGTCACCATCGCACTCGATCCGGGCCACGGCGGCGAAGACCCGGGCGCGGTGGGCAAGGGCGGCAATTTTGAAAAGAACGTCACCATCTCCATCGCCCGCCGGCTCAAGGCAAAGATCGATGAAGAAATGAACATGCGTTCCATCCTCACCCGCGACGGCGACTTTTTCGTGCCGCTCGGCCAGCGCGTGAGCAAGGCACGGCGGGTGCAGGCCGATCTGTTCGTGTCGATCCATGCCGATGCCTTCATCAAGCCAACGGCGCGCGGTTCCAGCGTCTTTGTGCTGTCGGATCACGGGGCATCGTCTTCCGCCGCCCGCTGGCTGGCGCAGAAGGAAAACGCGGCCGACCTGATCGGCGGCGTGAACCTCGGCGTCAAGGACCCTTACCTTGCGCGCACGCTGCTCGATCTGTCGCAGACCGCGACCGCCAGCGACAGCCTCAAGCTGGGCAAGGATGTGCTGGGCGAACTTGGCCGCATCAACGACCTGCACAAGGGCAGGGTGGAAGAGGCGGCCTTTGCCGTGCTCAAGGCCCCCGACATTCCCTCCATCCTGGTCGAGACCGCCTTCATCTCCAACCCGGAGGAAGAAAAGCGTCTCGTCGACGAGGACTATCAGGACAAGATGGCCGAGGCCATCCTGCGCGGCATCAAGCGCTATTTCGCCAAGAACCCGCCGCTGTCGAAATCGAAGCTGGCCTGAGCCTGGCGCAGACCCGGCAATACACCCGGGCACCGAGTAGCAATCCGTAACAATGCGGCACTAACTTCCACCGTTGCGCCGCGTTATTCCTCAGGCAGGGATCATCCCCGCACAACATGAGGAGTACGCACATGAAATCGATTCTTCGCTCAGGCATCGCCGCCGTCACGCTTGCCGCGTCTGCCGGCATTCCGATGGCGCATGCAGATAGTCTAAGTCTGCATTTCCACGATCGCAACGTCGGTGTCGGCTTCAACGTCGGCGCACCGCCGATGGTTGCCTATGTCCAATCGGCACCGCGCGTGGTGGCCATCGCGCCGCCGGCCTGCGAGCGCCCGACGGGTTACTGGGGTACGGACGGCTATCGCCGTGTCTGGGTGCCGGGGCCGTGGGGTTATCAGCCGCAGCGTTGGGAAGCGCCGGTCGCCTATCGCGACTATCGTGCCCCGCATTCCCAACACGGACGCTGGCAGCACGAACACTGGCAACAGGAGCGCCGCGAACGCGAATGGCGCGACGACGATCACCATGATCGCGGCGATCGCTACCGTTCCTGGCGTTAGGTAATCCGCAATCCGATCCACCCCTTTCCCGTCGCTTCAATGCCAGAATCACGGCTGGTTCATCAGGCGAGAAAGGGGCGGTCATGTCGTGGAAGCTGTTTGCACTTGGCTCGGCTTTCTTTGCCGGGCTCACGGCAATCTTCGGCAAGCTCGGGGTTGAAGGGCTCAACTCGAACCTCGCCACCCTGATCCGCGTCGTCGTCATTTTTCTGGTGACTGCCGCACTGGTGAGCTGGCGCGACGAGTGGCAGCTGCCGCAAAACCTTCGCCCGCAATCGGTCGCTTTTCTCGTCCTCTCGGGCATCGCCACCGGCCTGTCGTGGTTGCTGTACTACCGCGCACTGCAAATGGCGCCGGCCTCGCAGGTGGCGCCACTCGACAAGCTCAGCGTTGCCTTTGCCATCGTGCTCGGTGTCGTCTTCCTCGGCGAAGCGCTGACGTTGAAGCTCGCCGTCGGCGGTTCGCTGATCGTCATCGGCGCCCTCGTGCTGGCCTGGCCCTGATGAACTTTGACACGACCAAGATCTCGGCGGCAGATTGCTATCGCTTCCTCGTCAGCGCCGTCGTGCCGCGCCCGATCGCCTGGATCAGCACGCAAAGTGCGGAGGGCATCACCAACCTTGCGCCGTTCTCGTTCTTTACCGTCGCCAGCTGCACGCCGCCGGTGCTGGCCTTTACGCAGGTCAATCCGCGCGATCTGCATGAGAAGGACACCCTGCGCAATCTGCGGGCGACGCGGCAATGCGTCGTCAACGTCGTCAGCGATGCGCTGGCCGAGGTGATGAACGCATCGTCCGGCGACTACCCCGCCGACATCAGTGAGTTCGCCGCCGTCGGCATTGCGCCGGCAGCCAGTGTGATGGTGGCGCCGCCCGGCGTGGCCGCTGCGCCGGCACGGTTCGAATGCACCCTGCGCGACATCATCTGCGTTTCGCCGCAGCCGTCGGGCGGGCATCTGATTCTGCTCGATGTGGTGAACATCTTTGTCAGCGACACGGTGCTGGCGGGTGGCCGCATCGATCCCGACGCCCTTGACGCGATCGGCAAGATGGGGCGTGATTTCTATACCCGTACCCAGGATACCTTCGAGCTCGTGCGACCGAAAATCGGCAGTTGAAGCTCTTCCGGCCAACCGCTCGGTTCGCTGACCTGATGCGGGTTTGCCTGGCGGGCAATCGTGCCCAAAGTAGGTTACGATTCCTGCCCGGCAGGAAATCCCTGTACGGCATAAAAACACAACATATACGAGGAGCAGCAAATGAAATTCATCGGACGCGACAACGTCAGGGTTTATACCGACGCCGACAACTACCGTGCTGTGCCGGATGGCGGCCCGCAATGGCAGGACAGCACCTGGCTGCAATGGTGGGATCTGGAGAGTGGCTGCGGCGGCGTGCATCGCATCGGCCATGAATACGGCATTGAGGGCGGGCCCTTTGTCGCCGGCTGGACCAATCTTGTTTCACCCAAGGGCTACTTCAAGCATGTTGTCTACCTGCCGCTGCGCGAGGAAGACAAATTGCCCACCGGCTGGGGTGGTGGCGACGCGGTGTGCAACAACGTCATCGAGAATGGCGAACACATCTGGAACATCAACGATCCGTCCACTGGTGTCAGCGCACGTCTGGTCTTTACCGACTACCACGGTGCCTTTTGCGGCTTCCCCAGTGCCGGACGCACGGCGGAAGACATCACCGCTCACCACATCGACATCTCAGGCCCTGTCACCGGCACCATGACCATGGATGGCAAGACCTTCAAGGTGAACGGCATGGGCTTGCGTGATCACGGCTGGGGCCATCGCAATCTCGGCACCATGTTGTCGCACCGCTACGTCACCGGCTGCTTCGGCCCTGATCTGTCCTTCTGCGCCTACGCGATTCACAACGGCGTCAGCGACACCGTGGAAACCTTTGCCTGGTGCGTCAAGGGCGACACCGTCGTGTTCGCGAAGGATGTGGATATCGTGGTCTATGCCGAAGTCGATTCCTACTCCGTTCGTGGCGGTCACATCGTGCTCACGCTCGCCGATGGCGACGTGCTCGAATGTGACCTCAAGGCCGTTGCGCCGGGGCTGGTGAACAACTTTCCCTATTCCTTCCAGAACAACAACACGCTGTGCCGCGCCGAATGCAATGG
>CANJXH010000111.1 GCA_947478755.1 Betaproteobacteria bacterium
CAAAGGCATCGAAAGCCGGGGCAAGATCATCACTGCCCCAGCCGGGAAGCTCGGTCCAGTTGGCCTGCTGGAGCGGTTTTTCTGCCGGCTTTGCGGGAACGATCTCTATCGGCGGACAGTTGCAGCTGCCGGATGACACCGAAGTCGTGGGCGGCGCGGGAGGCGCCGTGGTCGCGCAGCCCGCGATCAGGGCGACGACGAGTGCGATCAAATTTATTTGCTTCATGTCTGATAAAGTCGGATGCAACAAAACCCCAGCTTACCTCATGAACCACGATCAACTGAAACAACTCACCAGCCTGATGCAACGCGGCGACAGCCTCCTTTCACGGATCGAATCCCTGCTGCCACCGGCAGCACCGGCGATTGACTGGAAGGCCCATGCCTATCGCTGGCGCAAGCTGCGTGGTGTCGGTCATCTGCAATCAGTGACGACCGTGCATCGCATCCGCCTGGCTGACTTGCACGGCATCGACGAACAGAAAGCAGCCATCGAACAGAATACGCGCCAGTTTGTGACCGGCAAAAGCGCGAATAACGTGCTGCTCACCGGGGCACGCGGCACCGGCAAATCGTCGCTGATCAAGGCGGTGCTGAACAGGTTCGCCGCCAGGGGCCTGCGTCTGATTGAAGTGGACAAGGACGATCTGGTAGACCTGCCTGAGATCGTGGAGCTGGTGCGCGAACGCAAGGAGCACTTCGTCATCTTCTGTGACGATCTATCCTTCGAGTCCGGCGAGCCGGGCTACAAGCATTTGAAGAGTGTGCTCGATGGTTCGGTCTCCGGCATGCCGGACAATCTGCTGGTGTATGCGACGTCGAATCGTCGCCACCTGATGCCGGAATACATGCACGAAAACCTCGAAGCAAAACACGATGCCGATGGCGAGCTGCACCCGGCCGAAACCACGGAAGAAAAGGTGTCGTTGTCGGAACGTTTCGGGCTGTGGCTATCGTTTTATCCCTTTGACCAGGACCATTACCTCGCCATCTGCAAGCACTGGCTGGTCGAACTGGGCCTGACGCCATCCCAGTGCGAGGCTGCGCGCGGCGAGGCATTGCGCTTTGCCCTGCAGCGCGGCTCGCGCAGCGGACGGGTGGCGTGGCAATTCGCCCGCGACCATGCAGGTAAATTCGCGGGCAAATTAGTGGGCAAGTGCGCCGACAAACCGGCATCGCGCGGCAAATGAAGATCACCCATGTCGCCGCTGCCGTGCTGATGCGCGAGGACGGCAGCTATCTGCTGGGCCAGCGTGCAGCGGATACTTTTTACCCCGGATACTGGGAGTTTCCTGGCGGCAAGGTCGAAGCCGGCGAATCGCCGCGGGAAGCGCTGGTCCGCGAACTGCACGAAGAACTCGGCATCGAGGTGCTGCAGGCGACGCCGTGGATCGTGCGCGAACACCAGTACGAGCATGCACATGTGAAGCTGCATTTTTTCCGCGTCACGCAATGGCGTGGCGAGCTGCGCGACCACGTGCACGCGGCGCTGTCGTGGCAGCAGATCGGCGCGAACACGGTTTCGCCGATGCTGCCCGCCAACGGCCCGGTGCTGAAGGCACTGGCGCTGCCTGATTTCTATGCCATCACGCATGCTGCCGATATCGGTGCCGAGGCCCAGCTCGCGGCGCTCGAATTCGCCCTGCGGCACGGCGTACGCCTGGTGCAAATACGCGAGCAAGCGCTCGCAGAACCACAGCGCACGGCATTTGCCGCCGAAGCCATACGGCTGACGCAGAGCTTTGGCGGACGCGCACTGATCAATGGTGACGAAGACATGGCGCTGGAACTTGGCGCCGACGGTGTGCATTTTCCCGCCAACCAGCTGATGACCCGTTCAAGCCGTCCGCGACTCAAACTCGTCGGCGCGTCGTGCCATACCCGAACCGAACTGGAGCACGCGATTGAGCTCGGCCTGGACTTTGCGGTGGTTGGATCAATCAACGCCAGCCCGACACACGACATGGCCGAGGGGATCGGCTGGCCGGCGTTTCAGACCCTGATCGCCGAATGCCCTGTACCGGTTTTCGCCATCGGTGGACTGGGGCGCGAGCATGAGCAGATCTCCCGGCAACACGGGGCACATGGTATTGCAGCGATTCGTGCTGCCTGGGATCAGTCGTCGGCCAGCAACTCGTTGCCGGCTTGATCGTCGGCATCGACTTTGCCGGCAATGACGTAGCTCTCCGAGGCCCAGGCTCCAAGGTCGATACCTTTGCAGCGCGCCGAGCAAAAGGGCCGAAAGGTGTTTTCCGCCAGCCAGGCCACCGGTTTCCCGCAGGCGGGGCAATCAACCTTGCGGACTACAGGTTGCAAAAAGTCAGCTCGAAATTCACGTCGCCATCAACCTGCTTGGCACGTTGGTCGATTTGCGGCGCCAGAAACCGGATGTTGAGCGCGTATTTGCTGGCGCTGATCTCGGGTACGCAGGCATCTTCAAAGTTGAGGCGCAAGCGAACCATCTGCGCGGTGCGGCCAGTGAGCATCAACTGATAGGCACCATGCGGCGCGACCTGCAACTCGGGACGACCGGAGGCGCGCAACAGGCGCAACACGATCGTGATCGACTGATGGATGCCCAGCATCGGCTCAAGCCAATGCTGCAAATCCTGTTGTCGACTGGCGACGTCATGGTGCAGCCAGTAGTGATAGGCAGGCAGGTCGAATTCGCATACGCCGCCGGGAATCACGGCGCGATTCTTGATCGCCATGAGCCACTCGTTGTCGCGCAGATGCTGGCCGATGCGGCCCTGAATGCCCAGCAGGGCTGCTGACGCCTGCTCGATTTCGTAGAGCGCGCCAGACAGGGCGTCTTCGGAGATGTCGGGATTGTTGCGAAACGACAGCAGTATCTGGCGCTGGCGCTCTAGTTCCTGCATCAGGTCGAACTTCAGGTCGGCGCGACCGGCGACTTCGAGTATTTCAAACAATGTCACCAGGGCAACATGATGATCTTCAGATGCCGTAGCAGAGGCGAAATGATCAACCTTGGCAAACAAATCCTCCAACCGCAGCAGCGTGCGAATGCGCTCGTTGAGAGGATAGTCGTAGGTGATCACGTTGACGCCCGGTTGAAAATACCGTCAATTCTGACCGATTCGGCGTGGAATCTCAACCGCCACCTCGCGCTTTCGCGGCCAGGGCTACATAGTTTCCATGCAATCCGGCTATCCTGTGCTGCAGTTGCACGATGCTGCCGTCATTGGCAACAACATCGTCAGCCACTGCCAGCCGCTCGGCACGGCTTGCCTGAGCGGCCATGATGGCGCGCACCTCGGTCTCGGCCAGGCCGTTGCGCGTCATCACTCGGGCGACCTGCAGTGCCTCGGGGCAATCAATCACGGCAACGCGATCAAAGCGACCACGACTTGCGTCTTTGTTGATCCCGGCCTCGACGAGCAGGGGAATCACCATCACCACGTACGGTACGCCGGCAGCCCAGGCGTCATCACGCCGGGCATCGCTGACGCTGCGAATCATGGGATGCAGAATGCTTTCAAGCCGGGTGCGCTGGGCTGGGTCGGTAAAAACCAGGCGGCGCATGGCACCGCGATCAAGCGCACCATCGGCGCTGACGACGGATTCGCCAAATGCGGCTTCAATGGCCGGCATGGCGGCACCACCGGGGCGGGTCAGTTCATGAGCGATCGCATCGGAATCAATTACCGCAGCCCCCAAACGGGCAAAGTGGTCGGCCGCTGCACTTTTGCCGCTGCCGATGCCGCCAGTGAGGCCAATCAACAATCCCTTCACGGTGCCGCGCAGGCCGTGCTGACCAACGATTTGTAAGCCGCCAGCTGCTGCGGCAGAGACTTCATTGCACTTTCGCTGCCGCGAATTTCAATCGTTGATTTTTCCGGGACCGGTTTGCGCTCAACGATGGCTGCCGAACGAACGCCCTTTTTTGCCATGACCTTCAACGCATCGTCTGCGAGGGCTCGCTCCGCAAAGGAAGCAATCAGCAGCGCATAACCCTTGGGGTCATCGGTGCTGATGCCGACCCCTTGATCGACACCCAGTTTTTTCAGTTCGGCCAGCTTGACCTCAGCCGCCTGGCGGCTTGCCAGCCCCGGAATCACCATGTCGAATCTTGATGCCGGAACCATCGCGGTGGCGATGGCATGGACGGCGGGCAGTTTTTCGGACAGCATTTTCACGATCAGTTGCGCATCACTGACCGCAGCACCTGTATAGGCAAGGCAGATTTCACTGGGTGGAGCCACCGGCACTGCTGCGCTCGTTGCCGACAATGCGGTCTCATCTGGCACCGGCACGATGCGGATCTTGTCCGGCAACATCTGTGTTGCGTTTCGCTGCGGCTCGCGACCTGCTTTGTCTTTTGCCGCGCCCATGGTGATCATCCAGGCCAATCCGGCAAGGTTGAGCAGCAACAGGATCAGGAATATCGTTCTGGCCATTGAGGGCAACGCTACGGCGATTTGGTCACCGATTATGCAGGATCAGGCTCGGCTGCGATGCAGGCCAATCCTTCGAGAACAAGGTTATCAATACGGCGATTTGGCAAATCAAGCTGATTCAACAACGCTTCCGCCGCACCACCCGATACCAGGCAGGTCGCACCGCGTTTTTCGGCAAGGGTGTCGAACATGCGTCTGATCGCGCCGAGTGTCGCGTGAATGGCGCCACTGACAATCGCATCGTGCGTGTTGCGCGGCTGTGGCTGGTAGCAACCTTTTGCCGCCGGCAGGTCGGCGGTACCGCTCGCCAGTGCCTTTGCCATCATGTCCAGGCCCGGCAAAATCAAACCACCATGATGGCGGCCGTGTGCATCCAGCACGTCAATGGTCGTCGCGGTTCCGGCGAGTATTACCAGCGCATCGCCACGATGCAGCGCACGCGCGCCTACCAGTGCAGCCCAGCGGTCGGCGCCCAGCTTTTCCGGTGCGTCGTACCCGTTGGTAACGCCGCACTGTTGCCGCACCGGCGCAATCCAGAGCACCTCGCCGGACAAGGCGGTCTCGATTTCCTGTGCGCGTGCCGTGCCTGCCACATTGCAGCCGATGATTCTGGTCGGCGAAGGAAACGCCTTCACGCTCGATGCCAGCTGGCCAAGTTCGGCCGGCAACAATGCGCCGCCAGCCGTCCACTGATCGTCTTCCATCAGCGCCCACTTGAGCCGGGTATTGCCACTGTCGAGGCAGAGCATCATGCCAACCTCAGGCTTACGTCGCCACTGAGCACACGGCGGACAACTCCACCGGACCTGACAAGCAGCTCGCCAGTATCGGACACCCCTTCACAAATACCGGCGACATCGCCGCTACCCCCTGTCACCACCACTTCGCGCCCATCAAAGGCATGCCGCATCTGCCACTCATGGCGCAGGGAGGCAAAGCCCTGAGTTTCATAATGCGACAACATAGCTGACAGATGCGACAACAGCGTTGCCGTCACGACTTCTTTGGCTGGCGTCGCGGATGCTGCCGGCAATGCTTCGTCGAGTGCGATCGCGTTCCTGGCGATCTCATCCGGCATGTCTGGCGGCAGGCGCAGATTCAAACCGATGCCGATGACGGCGGACTTGATGTCTCCTGGTTGGGTTTCGATCAACACACCTGCCAGCTTGCGCGACGCGCACAATATGTCGTTGGGCCATTTGACGGTGGTGGTGGCACCCAGTGCCTGCAGCGCGCGCTGCAGTGCCAACCCGACGACAAGCGAAAGTGCCTCGGGTGCATTCGAGTGCCCCGGGAAACGCCAGAGCAGGGAGAAGGTCAGGCTGTCCAAGGGCGACGATATCCATTGCCGATTGCGGCGGCCACGGCCGGCGCTTTGGCTGTCGGCAACGACTACCATCCCGGACGTAGCGCCAGCCTCGGCGTGATGCATCAATACTGAATTGGTGGAATCACAGGCTGCCAGCGCCGTGATCCGGAAAACATGTGCATCTGCGCCCAAAGCAGCGTTGCAGGCATCGATGCCAAAAGAGGAAGGAGACATCGGCGGATTATGCTGGAAAATCCGCCACCCCTACTCTGACGCAGCGCCTCCCTTGCTCTCGTCAAGCCCCAGTTCCTGAATTTTGCGGGTGATGGTATTGCGCCCGATGCCCAGCAACTGTGCTGCTTCAATTCGACGCCCGCCGGTGGCGGTAAGGGCGCGGCGAATCAGCAATCCTTCGAATGCGCGTGTCAGCAGCTCGAACACTTCGCCCGGTTTGACTGCAATCAACGCGTCGGCTTCGCCGGCGAGCGCATCCAGCCAGTTGCCGGCAGCGCCGCCTGCGGTCTGCTCGCGCAGTTCAGTAGGCAAATCGGCGATATCCACGGTCTGCCCCGGCGCCATGACGGTCAACCAGTGACAGAGGTTTTCAAGCTGACGGACATTGCCCGGAAACTCCAATCCGGTCATGTAGGTGATTGCACTCTCGGAAAGCCGCTTGGTTTCGACACCAAGCTCCTGCGCGCTGAGCGCAAGAAAGTGCCTGGCCAGGAAGGGAATGTCCTCGCGGCGCTCACGCAGCGGCGGCAGGCGCAAGCGAATCACGTTGAGCCGATGGAACAGATCTTCGCGAAACAGATTTTGCTTGACGCGCTCTTCCAGATTCTGGTGCGTCGCGGTGATCACGCGTACGTTGGCCTTGACTGGCGATTGACCGCCGACGCGATAGAAATTTCCTTCCGACAACACGCGTAACAACCGGGTCTGCAATTCGGGCGGCATGTCACCGATTTCATCAAGGAACAGCGTGCCGCCATCCGCCTGCTCGAAACGTCCACGGCGCTGCGATGTGGCACCGGTAAACGCACCTTTTTCGTGACCAAACAATTCCGACTCCAGCAAGTCACGCGGAATGGCGGCCGTGTTGATCGCGATAAAGGGAGCATCGCGGCGTGGGCTGTGACGGTGCAATGCACGCGCCACAAGCTCCTTGCCGGTGCCTGATTCACCATTGATGAGCACGGTTGCCTGTGTCTGTGACAGCCGGCCAATGGCGCGAAACACTTCCTGCATGGCGGGGGCCTGTCCCAGAATTTCTGGCGCCACAGCGGTGACTTCGGTGGTTCCCGGACGCTGTTTCGTCTCCGCCAGTGCGCGACGCACCAGGTCAAGCGCCTGGTCAACATCAAATGGCTTGGGCAGATATTCATAGGCACCACCTTGAAAGGCGGCCACCGCCGAATCCAGATCCGAGTAGGCCGTCATGATGATGACCGGCAAATCAGGCCAGGACGCCTTGACGTACTTCAGCAAATCGAGGCCGGAATCACCCGGCATGCGAACGTCCGACACCAGAATCTGCGGTATGTCGCCATCTTCGAGGGCCGCCTTGGCCTCGTTCGCGGAGGCAAAGCTCCGGCAGGCGATACTTTCACGCGCCAGGGCTTTTTCAAGCACCCAGCGAATGGAACGATCGTCATCAACTATCCAGACCGAATTCATTTATTGGCTATACCCTTTTTCAACCACCAGCGGCAGCAGGATGCGAAAGGCGGTTCTGCCGGGACGCGATTCCACTTCGATGGTGCCATGGTGTTGATGAATGAAACTTTGAGTCAATGTCAAACCCAGACCACTGCCGCCTTCGCGCCCCGATACCAGGGGATAGAAAATTTTGTCGCGAATCTCGTCAGGAATGCCGGGGCCGTTGTCTATCACTTGCAATTCCAGTGCCAGCGCATAGCGTTTTTTTGCCAGGGTGGCCTTGCGTACCGACCGGGTCCGAAAAACGATTTCGCCCTCTCCCTTCATTGCCTGTGCGGCATTTCTCGCAATGTTGAGAATCGACTGGATCAACTGCTCCCGATCTCCGGTGAGATCGGGTAGTGATGTGTCGTAATCGCGGCGTACTTTCACGCCGGCGAACTCGGCATGAATCAAGCGCAGCACACGTTCAAGAATTTCGTGGATATTGACCAGCGCCGGGTGCATGGTGCGATGAGACGACAGCAGACGCTGCATGAGATCCTGCAGCCGATCCACTTCGCTGATGATGACCTGCGTGTATTCGCGCAGGGCTGGCACGGTCAGTTCGCGCTCAAGCAATTGTGCCGAGCCGCGAATGCCGCCCAGGGGATTCTTGATTTCGTGCGCAAGATTGCGGATCAGTTCGCGATTTGCCTGCTGCTGCACGGCCTCTCGCTCTTCGCGTGCAGCACGCAGCTGATGATCAATGGGACGGAACTCCAGCAGCAGTTTCGATCCGTCGGCGTCAACCGGGGTCACCGTGCAATCCAGATGCAAGGCCGGCTGATCGCCGCGCAAAACCTCAATGTTGTGGCCGGTGTAGCTCCAGTTGTTTTTCAGTGCATTGCCCAGAGCGCCTGACAGTATCTTGGAGCTTCCGAGCAGCTTTGCCAGCGGATGCCCAATCCAGGTGCGCTGCGCGACGGCGAAAAGATTCTCAGCTGCCGGGTTCATGTGCCGGATCAACTCGCTTCCATCAAGCAGGACAACTGCAGAAGACAGTAAATCAAGCCCGTTGAAGGAGCTGGGCTGATGCTGGTGTGTATCGGAGGGAATCATGATGACTCCTTCAGCAATAAGCGCGCCATTCTCATGGCTTCAAACAGGTCTGATTGGACGACAGTTATTTGAGATTGGATATCTCGCGGCGCAAGGCATCCAGATTGCGCTCATGCAAGGCGATGCGATCCCTGACGGCCTGCGTTTGATCTGCCGGCGACTTGGCAGAAACCTTGTCAGCAAGGGTTTTCTGCGCTTCATTCAGGTGCTTTTTTTCTGCCTCCACTTCCTGTTCAAGGATGAAGCGGCGATCACCATCACGGGTTTTCTGCGTTTCAAGCGCAACCTTGGGGAAATCCGCAGGGGTAGGGGTTTTCGTTGCACCAGTCTGGGCACCGGAGGATGTCACCGATTTGGTGCTCGACCGGGTTGGCATGTCATCGCGCGACATGACGGTGCACTTGCGCTTGCCGGTCGCGTAGTTGGTATAGGTGGTGTGGCCGAATTCATCAGTACACCGGAAAAGCGTACTCGCACCCGCCAGTGTTGGAACCGCTGACAACAAGATGAAAAAGAGTATGCGCATGGATGACCGATTCGGCTGGAAGCAAACAGTGTAGGCCAAAGTGTAGGCCAATCACAGGCAAAAAAAACGGGGCAAACGTATCGTTTGCCCCGCTTTATGGTTGCGCTGCTGTTAGACGCTGTAGTACATCTCGAATTCGAGCGGATGCGTCGTCATGCGGAAACGGGTCACGTCTTCCATCTTCAGGTCGATGTAGGAGTCGATCCAGTCGTTGCTGAATACGCCACCACGTGTCAGGAACTCGCGATCCTTGTCCAGATACTCCAACGCCTGCTCGAGACTGGAGCACACGGTCGGGATCTTTGCGTCTTCTTCCGGCGGCAGGTCATAGAGGTTCTTGTCGGAAGGATCGCCGGGATGCATCTTGTTTTGCACGCCATCCAGGCCCGCCATCAGCAAGGCCGAGAACGCCAGATAGGGGTTTGCACCCGGATCCGGGAAGCGGGTTTCGATACGGCGTGCCTTGTCGCTATGAACGAACGGGATACGGATTGAAGCCGAACGGTTCTTGGCGGAATAGGCCAGTTTCACCGGTGCTTCGAAGCCGGGGACCAGACGCTTGTAGGAGTTGGTCAGCGGATTGGTGATCGCATTCAGGGCGCGGGCATGCTTGATGATGCCACCGATGTAGTACAGCGCAAACTCGGAAAGCCCTGCGTAGCCATTGCCGGCAAACAGGTTCTTGCCATCTTTCCACACGGACTGGTGCACGTGCATGCCTGAGCCATTGTCACCAACAATCGGCTTCGGCATGAAGGTTGCCGTCTTGCCGTAACTGTGGGCAACGTTGTGCACGATGTACTTCAGGATCTGGGTCCAGTCGGCACGTTTCACCAGACTGTTGAAAACGGTGCCAATTTCGCACTGACCGGCAGTTGCCACTTCGTGGTGATGCACTTCAACGGGGACACCACAGGCTTCCAGCGC
>CANJXH010000112.1 GCA_947478755.1 Betaproteobacteria bacterium
CGTCAACAGGCCGGTGTAGGTTGCAGGATTGGAGCGCGGTGTACGGCCGATGGGTGACTGGTCAACATTGATCACCTTGTCGAAGAATTCAAGACCTTCGATTTCGTCATGCGCTGCCGGTTCGGTTGAAGAGCCATAGAGATGGCGGGCAGCCGCTGCATACAGCGTGTCATTGATCAGGGTTGATTTGCCCGAACCGGACACGCCGGTGATGCAGGTCAGAAGACCAACCGGAATCTCAAGATCAATGTTCTTGAGGTTGTTTCCACGGGCACCGCGAATTTTCAACATGCGATCCTGCTTCGGCACATGTCGTTTGGCCGGAATGGCAATCTTGCGACGACCGGAGAGGTAGGCACCTGTCATCGATTTCGGGTGTGTTTCTATCTGCCTTGGCGTACCCTCGGCGACAATCCTGCCACCATGTTCTCCAGCGCCGGGGCCGATATCGACCACGTGATCGGCTGCCTCAATGGCTTCCTGATCGTGCTCGACGACGATCACGGTATTTCCCAGGTCGCGCAGGTAGATCAGTGTTTCCAGCAGGCGACGATTGTCGCGCTGGTGCAAACCAATGCTCGGCTCATCAAGGACATACATGACGCCGGTAAGGCCGGAACCGATCTGGGACGCGAGGCGGATGCGTTGCGCCTCGCCGCCGGAAAGGGTTTCTGCCGAACGATCAAGCGACAGGTAATCGAGTCCGACATTGATCAGAAAACCGAGTCGCGCGTTGATTTCCTTTACGATCTTTTCGGCCACCTGGGCGCGTTGGCCCGTAAGTTTGAGTTTGGCGAAGAAATCCCGACACTGCCCCAGTGCCAGATGGCTGATGGCAGCGATGGTTTCGCCGCCAATGAACACATGCCGCGCTTCGCGCCGCAGCCGCATGCCATTGCATTCGGGACAGGGTTTTGAGTTGAGGTACTTGGTCAGCTCTTCCCGCACCATCATCGAATCGGTTTCGCGATAGCGGCGTTCGAAACTGTTGATGATGCCTTCAAAGGTATGGCTGCGTTCGAAACGAGTTCCTTTTTCGTTTAGGTACTTGAAGCGGATCTGTTCTTTGCCTGAACCGTAGAGCACGATCTTCTGCGTTGCTTCGGGCAGCTTCTCGAAGGGGACACCGGTATCGAATTGATAATGTTCTGCAAGACTTTCCAGCATCTGGAAATAGAACTGGTTGCGCTTGTCCCAACCCTTGATGGCGCCGGCCGCCAACGACAAATGGGGGAATGCGACGATGCGCGAAGGATCAAAGAACTGGATGACGCCGAGGCCATCACACTTGGGGCAAGCCCCCATCGGGTTGTTGAACGAGAACAGACGCGGCTCAAGCTCCTGCAGCGCGTAGGAGCACATCGGGCAGGCAAACTTTGCCGAAAACAGGTGTTCCTTTTCGCTATCCATTTCAACCGCAACGGCACGACCTTCGGCATGGCGCAGCGCAGTTTCGAACGACTCTGCCAGGCGCTGGCGCATGTCAGCCCGTACCTTGATGCGATCGACCACCACATCGACCGTATGCTTGTGCGTCTTGGCCAGCTTCGGCAGGGCATCAATATCATAGACCTTGCCATCGACGCGCAGTCGGACGAATCCCTGCGCTCTCAACTCGGCAAACAATTCCAGCTGTTCGCCCTTTCGATTGGCGACCACGGGGGCAAGAATCATCAGCTTGGTGTCTTCGGGCAGTGCCAGCACGTGATCAACCATCTGCGTGATGCTCATGGCTTCAAGCGGCAAATCGTGATCCGGACAGTGCGGTGTGCCGGCGCGTGCGAACAGCAGGCGCATGTAGTCGTGGATCTCGGTGACAGTGCCGACGGTCGAGCGCGGGTTGTGGCTGGTGGCCTTCTGTTCGATCGAGATCGCCGGCGACAGGCCTTCAATCAGATCGACATCCGGCTTTTCCATCATTTGCAAAAACTGACGCGCATAGGCCGACAGTGATTCAACGTAACGGCGCTGTCCTTCCGCGTACAGGGTATCGAAGGCGAGCGAGCTTTTGCCCGAGCCGGACAAGCCGGTAATGACTGTCAGCTTGTTTCTCGGCAGATCGAGATTGATATTTTTCAGGTTGTGCGTGCGAGCGCCGCGGATGCGAATCAATTCCATGGTCTGTGTCGTATAAATTCAGATGCGGCGCGTGGAGGGAATTCAGCGCCAACCGGCTAATATACCGGCTTTTCCCCAGCCGCCTCAAATGAAATCTCCGGACAATATCAGTGCCCAGATGGGTGCTCGCCTGACTGCACTGGAATGGCGCGCTACCGTCTCTCTGGCCCTGGTTTTCGCGTTGCGCATGTTCGGCATGTTTTCCATCCTGCCAGTGCTGGCGATTTATGCGAAGGGCCTGCCCGGCGGTGAAAACCAGTTTCTGATCGGTGTGGCCCTCGGCATTGATGGCCTGGCGCAGGCATTTCTGCAAATACCCTTTGGTTTGCTCTCCGACCGCATCGGGCGCAAGCGCATGATCTACATCGGTTTGGCACTGTTCGCGGCAGGCAGCTTTGTCGCGACCGGCGCAACGACCATTCAGATGATCATCGTCGGCCGCCTGATTCAGGGTACCGGTGCCATTTCGGCTGCGGTGATTGCGTTGCTTGCTGACCTCACGCGTGAGGAGCATCGCTCGACCTCAATGGCGGTGATCGGCATGACCATTGGCGTGACCTTTGGTGTCTCGCTGATTATGGGCCCGACGCTGAACCACTACATTGGCGTGCCTGGCATTTTCACCCTCACCGGCGTGCTGGCGCTGCTGGCGATCGGTGCGGTACGCTTTGTCGTACCCGATCCCATGTTCAGTCGCGTGCATGGTGATGCGCAGACGGTACCGGGCCAACTCAAGGCGGTGTGGAAAAACAGCGAACTGCAACGGCTGAATTTCGGCATCTTCAGCCTGCACGCCTCGATGCGCGGACTCTTCGTCGCGGTGCCACTCCTGCTGCTGAACGTTGGCGGCATGGCGCCGGAGACGCACTGGAAGGTATACCTGCCAGTACTTGCCATTTCGTTTTTTGGCGTGGTGCCGGCGATCATCGTCGCCGAAAAATACGGGCGCATGAAACCAGTGTTCTGCAGCGCCGTCGGCCTGCTGTTCATCTCGACCATCCTGATGGCGGTACTGGTCAATCACTTCGCCGGTATCGTCACGGCACTGTTTCTTTTCTTTGTCGCATTCAACCTGCTCGAAGCCACGTTGCCGTCGCTGATCTCGAAAATCGCCCCGGCTGGCAGCAAGGGGACCGCCATTGGTGTTTACAACAGTGCGCAGTTTCTCGGCCTTTTTCTCGGCGGTTCGATCGGCGGCTTTCTTGCCCAGCACGCAAGCTATGGCGCCGTGTTCGCTTTCAGTTCCGGCCTTGTCATCGCCTGGTTCATGATGGCCATTTCGATGCAGGCGCCGCCGCAGGTAAAGACCATGATGTTCCACGTTGACGTGAATGATGCGCAGCAGGCGGGTGCATTGGCGGAGGCCCTCGCCGCCGTTCGAGGCGTGTCCGAGGTTGCCGTGTCCTCGGAGGAAGGAGTGGCCTATCTCAAGGTCAGCCTGAAGGATTGGGACGAGAGCGAGGCAAGAACCTTAATCGAACGAGGCTGATTTCAACGCGGTCCCTTATGCAACAGAAGCAAAAGGTCGTGATGTATCGCTCTTGTCCTGGGTGAGCTCGATCGTCATCCAGACGGCGACAAAACCGATCGCGACCGAAATCAAGGCCATCACGTTCAGGAAGGCCGGCCCCAATTTGTCGAGGTCCATGCCCATCACGTTGTACATCAGCGCGGCCGAACCAGCATGGGTACCAAGCGCGCAAATGGGCACTGCAGGGATCGCGAGCCACTGCTTCCAGCCGCCGCTGATGGATGGAGCTAGCTTGTAGATGATCAACAGAACCATCACTACCGAAGCAGCGTTGGGAATGATCATCGAAATGGGCATGTAACCGATCTTGAAGGAATGCGGGCCGTAATAGACCCAGATACCCTGTGAAATCGGAATTTGCTCGATGAGGGTGACCCAGATTGCGCCGATCCAGAATATCTTCCAGGCCAGACCGCGAGTCAGTGTGCGCTTCGCGATAACCGGCCACAGCGCAATCAATGTCCCGGCATAGTAGGAAGGATAGGCGAAGACAATGTGCCAGGGGATGGGGTGCCCATGGACAGTGAAAGCATTCCACTGTCCGACAGGCGGATGAATTGCATGCAGGGTCAGGTCGGCAATCGCCTCGACCATCACGGCACACAGTCCGCCAAACCAGAACAGCGTGGGTAGCCAGTTCTTCCACTTGACCGAGAGATGGATTGCGTACAGCAGAAAGATCACTGCCATGGCGCCGAACGCGACCACGATGTACTGCTGTGCCACGGCCGGCATCAGCGCGTCGAGCGGCGGTGTTGCGTGGGCAAAGTCGATTTCGTTTGGCGTCATGTGCGGCTCCTTGTCAGTTATCGGGAATCAATCGACGCCTTCCAGCGCCTCGGTGAGTTGGGTCAATAAGCCGGGGTAGTAGGTAATCGCTGCAGTGCCCAGAAAGTAGTCGTTGGTTTTCCCGTTCAGGAAAAAATTCTGCACGGTCGCATTGATGGCGAGATTGCGATAGAGGCCCCATACGTCGAAGTAGGCAATCTGTTCGAGTGTTACGGCACCGCCTCCGGCGGCGCGGTACATGGCATCAAATGTTTCCCATGGCATTATCGATTCGACGGTCAAACGCATGTAGCCGAGGTCTTCGGCCGGATGGCCGACGTTTGCCAGCTCCCAGTCGAGCACGCTCGAAATACCGTCATCTTCGCCCAGCAGCAGATTGCGCAGACTGAAGTCGCCATGTACCACGGTCGCAGCATTGGCGACCAGATGCACATTGTCGTCAAGCCAGCGCCGCGCACGCCACATCACGGGCGCAGGCTCGGTCGCCATGTCCTGCCACCAGTCAAACTGACGAGCGATGCGACGCAGCCACATGTCGGCCGTGCCGCCGGCTTTTGCGGCATCCACAAAGCCGGTGCCCTCGATCGGCGTGGTATGCAGGCGAGCGAGAAACCGCGCGGCATCTGCGATAGTCCTTTCAGGTTGCTTGAGTGCATCAAGCGCCTTTTCGACGCCGTCGACCCTGCGCATGATCAAGGCAGGCTGGCCCAGGATGGCCTTGTCCTTGATGACAACCAGTGGTTCAGGGATGGCAAAACCACGGGCGTACAAGGCACTCAGCAAGGGAAATTCGTCGGCGACGGAGGCGCGTGTGAGATCTGCCTCACGGTCGCAGCGCAGGACAAGCGATTCGATTTCTCCCGACGCAAGTGTCAGGTCGAGGAAATAGATTTCCTTGGCATGCAGACCTGCCAGCGGTTTCAGCAGCGCGACCCTGGCACCTTCCCATCGTGGCAGCAGCGATGGTAGCGCGGCCTCTATGCGCTTGATCGTCAGGTCCCAACCCGCAGGGGAAGGTGCTTCTTTGAGTTCCCGGGCGATACGCGCCGATATTTCGGAGAATTGCTTGCGGAACACATCATCCGCACGTGACGATTCGATTTCGAGCGCCTTGCGCTGGGCAGAGCCGAGCGGGAGGGCACGCCAGGCTTGCTCAAGGGCTTTCAGCATTTCCGTCCGGCGTTCTGTCGGGCTTGCACTGGAAGGTACGGCCAAGTTGATGCCCGCGGCTGTCGCCGCGTCGAGAAGCGAGTTCTCGAGTGTTGCCGTCAGGGCGCCCATGGCTTCATCACGGGCGATGAGCTGGGACACCATTTGGTCAATGCAGTAATTCAGGCCGCCGGCTGCAGCCGGGTCGAGTGCTGCAGTCAGCGACTGCATTTCACGGCGCAGGCTGGCCAGATAGGCGCGTGGTTGCGGCTGCATGGTATCTATGAAATCCGTTCGCCGACGCCGGCCAGGTAGCCGGCGCGGCGGATTCGTTCGAGCCAGCCGTAACCCTTCTCTCCATCCATCACATATTCCATCGCGACGTGGCTGTCGATGCATACCTTGTCATCATCGGCGCGAAAACCGAAACGCATGCCAATCGGACGCGTCAGGTGGAAGTTGATGCTGGTTTCGCCGCTACCCGTAATGACAATTTCCTTATCACCCTGTTTGAGCACGATGCTGAC
This sequence comes from Betaproteobacteria bacterium, assembly GCA_947478755.1. Taxonomy (GTDB): domain Bacteria; phylum Pseudomonadota; class Gammaproteobacteria; order Burkholderiales; family Rhodocyclaceae; genus Georgfuchsia. Next base: position 6,115 of record CANJXH010000112.1, read on the forward strand.
ACTGCGCGGCGTGCCATCCGCGGACTCCAGGTCTGGTGCGTTCAGCACCTCGACCTCTTCGATACTGTCGCGCGTGGCAATAAATCCGCGCGACATCGGTTTTTGCAAATGTTCGCTCCAGACCCTGAATGCCATGAAGGTGCGGCCGCTCGGAAATACGCAGCACGACCAGAAGTTGCCAACCAGTCCGTCGTAGGTGCGCGGGCCGACCGAGTGATCGCGGAAGCCACCACAGTCCATCCAGATCGATTCATCGTCGATCCGCACAAAGCCGTTGATGCGGCCCCCCTGCTGGGTATGAAAGCTCGCCCAATCCTGTTCCTTCGCTTCGGAACCCAGCGACCATACGGGATTGACGGCGTCGAACAGCAAGTCCATTTCAAGCTGCGTCGGCGCATCCGGCAGGTAATCCGTTGTGGCGAGGGCAGCGCTGGTCGTGGCTTGCACGGTTCCCTTGAAGCGCAGGTGCCAGCGCCGATTCGGCTCGATGCATTCAAATGCCATCGGCCCGTTGTCGCCGACATCCGGCGAAAATCCGATCCTGCGATCAATCAGCACCTTGCCATCAGCACGCATGATGGCCATTACGCCCTCCCACATGCGTGGATCGGGGCTGAGGCGGCTGAAGTGCACAAATACTGCGGCCTTCGCCGTTCCGTCGTTGGCCCAGAAGAAGAGGTTCTCGCTCCAGTGCGGGATATCGAATCGCGGCGAGCGAATCAGGTCGAGTTCATCCGGCACCCCATACGGGTTTATCAGCGCAGCAGACACCATGCGAAACTCCTCGGCTATTTTTGTTCGGGCCGTGCCCGTACTTAACGACTGTTAAGTTACAGGCGCACGGCGGGCGTGTCAAGCGCCGGCCTTGACGATTGTTCGCGATTTCTAGGGCGCGGAGCCTGCCTTTGGTTTGGCAGATTTTGAAGCCCGGGATCGGGGGGGCATCGAATTCCGCTTCAAAACGCTCTCGAATATCAACTGTGCAATCTCTCTCGGGCCGTGGCCGACCTCGATGTCCTTGGGGAAGGCGAGGCGGATCGATCTGAACTGCGCATAACCCAATGCAAGTGTGTAGAGGTTGAATGCGCAGCGACCCGGGTGCAGGTCCGGAAAGCCCAATCGGATCAGTTTTTGCAGTGACTTGTACTGCGGAAGGAAGGCCATCGTCGACAACTGCCGCACATCCTCAATGCTACGCTCAAGCAGCTGCAGCTGTACCAGCCGGAAATAAACGCGGTCGCCTTCCAGCAGTGTCACCAGTGACTCCAGGAATGCCAGCAGCTGCTTTTCTGCCGACGCCTTCTGGTTGAACGCCTGTCCGAGTTGCTCGGCGGCCATCGCAAAGCGACGGTTGCACACCTCGACATACAGTGCTTCCTTGTCCTTGAAGTGGTGATAAATCGAGGTGGGCGTTACATCAAGTTCGGCTGCAAGGTCACGCATGCTGCAGCCACCGTAGCCGTGCTCGGCAAAACGGGTCGTCGCCGCATCGAGTATCTGGTGCCGCAAACTGGGTTTCGGTTTTGCTTTCAGCAGGGTGCGGCGATTGGGAATCGTTTTGGAAACAGGTTTGATGCTTGGCTTTGGCATGAGTCAAAGTTGAACTGGTGTCGGCGTATTTTAGCCAGACATGCAAACAAGATCAGGAAGAGCCGAGTTTGTGGCGAAATTCGGCGATGTGATCCAGGTGTTGTTGCGTGGTTGTGTAGCCGAGCGCCATGGTCACCACGCTGGCGTGTGTGCCACCGAGATCCTGCCAACGTCGTGCGGCGTCGACCGATTCCTGTACCGACAATCCGCCCACAGTCGGACTTTGCAGCAGACATTCAAAGCCGAAGCCTTCGGTCGATCGACCTTCCTGTTGCAGGTGGTGGTGCATGCGTCGTAGTCCGTTGCGGCTCATTTCGGCACCCCCGGCGAAGATGTAGCCGTCTGCCAGTTTTGCTGCGCGCTTGAACGAGCGCTCGGCAAATCCGCCGCACCAGATCGGGATCTGGCGTCGCGGTCGCGGGATGATCGCGGCTCGATCAAGACTGTCGTACTTGCCATTGAAGGTTACCAGCGGCTCGGCCCACAGCTGGCGCAGATAGCCAATCTGTTCGGTCAGGCGCGGACCACGTTCGGCAAAATCTTCACCTAACGCATCGTATTCAACATAGTTCCAGCCGCTGCCGACACCGAGGCGAAGGCGCCCGCCAGAGAGCAGGTCGATATCGGTCGCTTGTTTGGCAACGAGTACCGTTTGCCGTTGTGGCAGGATCAACACGCCGCTCACCAGTTCGATACGTTTGGTAATGCCGGCAAGATAGCCGAACACGATCAGGGGATCGTGGAAGGGATGCTTGTCGGTGTAAGGCCCATGCTCCCACAAAGGGGGACTACGGTTCTCGTGCACCGCGCCAACGACGTGGTCGTACATGACGAAATGGTCATAGCCCAGTGCTTCTGTCGCACGGCCGATCTGGTCCAGCGACTCCGGATTGCCATCAAGTTCGATTTGAGGATAGACGACGCCAATTTTCATTTACTTCTTCCTCTCACGCAGACGCCGGTTGGATGGCATCTTCAGGAACATGGTCGGGATACTTGCCCATCAACCAGGCATTGAATCCTGCCCACAGGATAGTGACTGTAGCGAATGCCAGCCATAGCGGCGACCGAAAATAGGGGTCGAGAAAATACCATGCGCCGAACATGCCAATCGGATTGGTGAGCAGGCACCAGATCATCACACGTGTCTGCCCACGCAGTGACTGGCGTTTTACGATAAGCAAGGTTGTCCATACTGGCGGCCACCAAGCGGTGACTGCAAAAGCGATCAGGCACAGTTCGTCATTCAACAACGGTTTGATCATGGCCCACACGACGCCGATACCGATCAATGCCGCAATGATCGACGCGCCGAACTGCTTCTGCGTCAGGCGTGGCATCAGTTCCTCACGCCCGTATTTGTAAACCATATAGCAAAGCGCAAATTCGATGGCTGAAGTGAATATCAGTGACACTGCCCAGAACTCGAGCCACCAGTGGTGATATTCAACAAACCATTTGTTCCACTGCATGACGAAATAGGCATCGTGAATCGCAAACCATCCTACGGCTGTCAGAGGTGCCGGATAGGCTTTGTGCAATCTGGCAGTCTTGAATGACAAAATCAGGTACGTGAAAGTGCTGACCAGGCAGACTGTCATGAAAGCATTGACGGCAAACAGATGATCGTCGACCGACTGCAACACGACGTGAGGATCGTAGCCCATGAAATTCACCTTTTCGAAAAGCGGCGGAAAGTGCCTTGCTTGCTGTGGCGTTGCGAAAAAAATTCAAAAAAAAGCCTCTGCTATTCGCAGAGGCCTTTTTGAGGTTTTGCCGGTCTGGGGTCAATGCCATTTGGCAATGTCCCCGGTAACTGCATCGGCACGCCTATTTTGCGGCCAACCGACATGTTGTGTCGGTCGGCCGGTCAATAGATCAGCGAATGCCTTCGCCAGCAATGGCTTCAGGTGAGAACTTGACGTCCGCCCAGGGCTTGGTTGGAATCCAGCCGGATCCCTTGAAGCCCAAGGCACCCTGAGATGCCCAGATACCCGTCTGCAAGTCCATGATGTAGGTGTTGTCGTAATC
>CANJXH010000113.1 GCA_947478755.1 Betaproteobacteria bacterium
AGCCAGCCGCCAAGAAACCGGCTGCTAAGAAGCCGGCCGCCAAGAAACCGGCCGCCAAGAAGGCTGCAGCAAAGAAACCCGCTGCAAAAAAGGCTGGCAAGAAGCCGGCTGCTAAAAAGGCTGGCAAGAAGCCGGCTGCTAAAAAGGCTGTAAAGAAGGCTGCCAAAAAACCGGCCGCCAAGAAAAAGGCTGCGAAGAAGCCCGCGAAAAAAGCCGCTAAAAAGCCTGCCAAAAAGGCCGCGAAAAAGCCTGCCAAAAAGGCTGCCAAAAAACCTGCCGCCAAAAAGGCTGTAGCTAAGAAGGCTGTTGCACCCGCGCCTGCTGCATCGACCCCGTCGACGGCTGCTGCGCCCGGGTTGAAGTCGTCGCTGAATCCTGCTGCGGCTTGGCCATTCCCGACAGGCTCACGTCCGTCTTGATTGTCGGTATCGGTACCTGCGGACAACTCTAGGGTTGTTCGCAAGTTCCGAGCAGCGCGCGGAGAACCTTTCGGTTCTACCGCGCGTTTTTATTTTTGATGTCCTGTTCGGCAAGAGCCACGCCAAAAAAACGGCCGCACGATGGCGGCCGTTGGCTTGGAGTGATCGAAGTTCGATCACTCCGACAGTTCAATTTCCAGAAGCTCTTTTTCAAGTTGCAGGGTCTTAGGCAGGCGGTCCTTGAGCTTGTCAAACCATTCGGCGTGCAACTTCAGCTCAGCACGCCATGCCTGCTGTTCGACCTGGGTCAGCTTTTCAAACTGTTCCCTGCTGACTTCGTCAGATCCGGTCCAATCAAGATCATCGTAACCAGGAATCCAGCCGAGCAGCGATTGATGTGCGCTTGCACGACCACTGCAACGATCAACAATCCATTTGAGCACACGCATGTTTTCACCGAATCCGGGCCACATGAACTTGCCGTCGCTGTCCTGACGGAACCAATTGACGGTGAACATGCGTGGAGCATTGCTGAGGCTTTTGCCCATTTTCAACCAATGGTTGAAATAGTCGCCCATGTGGTATCCGCAGAACGGTAGCATCGCGAATGGATCACGACGGACGATCCCTTGTTCGCCAACCGCTGCAGCAGTTGTTTCCGAACCCAAGGTCGCAGCCATGTAGACGCCATAGTTCCAGTTGAAGGATTCGGTAATGAGCGGAACAGTTGTTGACCGGCGGCCACCAAAGACAAATGCAGAAATCGGCACTCCTGCGATAGCTTCCCAATCCTTGTCAATTGAAGGACATTGGCTTGCAGGGGCCGTGAATCGTGCGTTCGGATGAGCAGCCTTGCGGCCAGTTTCCTTGGCTATTTGTGGCGTCCAGTCCTTGCCTTGCCAGTCGATCAAATGGGCCGGAGCCTCCTTGGTCATGCCCTCCCACCAGACGTCACCGTCGTCAGTGAGCGCGACGTTGGTAAAAATGATGTTTTCCTTCAGCGTTGCCATGGCATTGAAGTTGGTCTTGTCGGATGTACCGGGCGCGACGCCAAAAAAACCTGCCTCCGGATTGATCGCATACAAACGGCCATCATTGCCCGGCTTGATCCAGGCAATGTCATCTCCGACCGTGGTGACTTTCCAGCCATCAAATGCTTTCGGAGGGATCAACATGGCGAAATTGGTTTTGCCGCAGGCCGATGGGAAAGCCGCAGCAACGTATGTCTTTTCGCCTTGGGGAGACTCCACGCCAAGGATCAGCATGTGTTCTGCCAGCCAGCCTTCGTCACGCGCCATGGTGGACGCAATACGCAACGCAAAACATTTCTTGCCAAGCAGCGCATTTCCGCCATATCCGGATCCAAATGACCATATTTCGCGAGTTTCCGGGAAATGGCAGATGTATTTGGTCTGATTGCAGGGCCATTTGACATCGCCTTGGCCCGCTTCAAGCGGATGCCCAACCGAGTGCAAGCAGGGTACAAATTCGCCGTCCGCGCCAAGTTGATCCAGGACATTGCGACCCATGCGGGTCATGACACGCATGTTGACTACGACATAGGGGCTGTCGGAAATCTCAACGCCAATATGCGCGATCGGCGAGCCAACCGGGCCCATGCTGAAGGGGATGACATACATGGTACGTCCGCGCATGCAACCCTTGAACAATCCCTTCAGGGTCTCTTTCATCTTGACCGGATCTTCCCAATTGTTGTTGGGGCCGGCATCCTCGGCGCTTTTCGGGCAGACGTAGGTGCGATCCTCAACTCGTGCTACGTCTGACGGGTCGGATAGAACGAGATAGGAGTTCGGCCGTTTTGCCGGATTCAACTTGACCATACTGCCCGCCTTGATCATCAACGAGAAAAGGCGGTCAGCTTCTTCCTGCGAACCATCGCACCAAACGATCTGGTCCGGTTGCGTCAGGGCCGCAACTTCAGCAACCCAGGCTTTCATTTTGGAATGTTTTACGTAATCGGGAGCGGCGGATGCGGCCGTGTCGGAAATGCGTTGATTCATTCAAATATCTCCACTTCTGTATCTGATGCCGGAAGCCAAGTCCGGCTGGCTGGTTAGCCAATATTTCTCGCTTGTCGCAAGACGTGATCCGCGAAACCGCTGATTCATTGCGGCGGCGTTTTTTGTGGCGCCAGAATCGATGCGATGCCTTCAAAACACAATTATCTCACATCGCATTTGATCGAGGAAATAGCACTTTGGCGCTACAATGCGCCACTTTGCCAATTACTTGACCAACAAAGGTTATTTGAAGTTATATGGACGAAACAATACGTGCAGCGGCACTTGAATATCACCGTCTTCCGAAGCCAGGCAAGATTGCAGTTACCCCAACCAAGGCTTTAAACACGCAGGGCGATTTGTCGCTTGCCTATTCACCGGGGGTTGCGGCCGCCTGCGACGAAATAGTCAAGGATCCGGCCAACGCCTACAAATACACGTCTCGCGGCAATCTGGTCGCTGTGATCACCAACGGTACTGCCGTGTTGGGCTTGGGAAATATTGGTGCCCTTGCCGGCAAGCCGGTGATGGAAGGCAAAGGGGTTTTGTTCAAGAAATTTGCCGGAATCGATGTTTTCGATATCGAAATCAACGAAAACGACCCGGACAAGCTGGTCGACATCATCGCGTCAATGGAGCCTACCTTCGGAGGTATCAATCTTGAAGACATAAAGGCACCGGAGTGTTTTTACGTCGAAAAGAAGCTACGCGAACGACTCAGCATCCCTGTGTTTCATGATGACCAGCATGGAACAGCGATCATCGCCAGTGCCGCCGTATTGAACGGCTTGCGCGTGGTCAACAAGAATATTGGTGAAATCAAGCTGGTTTGTTCCGGTGCCGGTGCTGCGGCAATTGCCTGCCTTGATCTGATGTGCACGATCGGGCTCAACCCAAGCAATGTGCACATAATTGACAGCAAAGGGGTTGTGTACGTTGGCCGTGACAAGGATCTCGACCCATCAAAGGCGCGTTACGCGCAAAAAACCGATGCCCGCAAGCTGGCCGACGTGATGCCCGGCGCAGACGTTTTTCTTGGACTTTCGACAGCGGGGGTATTGAAGCCGGAAATGGTGAAGGACATGGCGCCCAATCCTCTGATTTTCGCCATGGCCAACCCGATCCCGGAAATCCTGCCCGAAGTGGCCAAGGCTGCTCGTCCAGACGTGATCATCGGCACTGGACGCTCGGACTATCCAAACCAGATCAATAACGTACTTTGCTTTCCCTTCATATTCCGCGGTGCGCTTGACGTTGGTGCCACCAGTATCACAGACGAAATGAAAGCGGCAGCAGTAAAGGCGATCGCTGATCTTGCCCATGCGGAACAGTCGGACACCGTAAGTGCGGCATACGCAGGCGAAGATCTGAAGTTCGGCCCCGAGTATCTGATTCCCAAACCTTTTGATCCGCGATTGATCGTCACGATTGCGCCTGCCGTTGCCAAAGCCGCCATGGATTCCGGCGTCGCGACTCGCCCGATGGCCAACCTTGATGCCTATAGAGAACAATTGAACGACTTTGTTTACCATTCCGGTCAGCAAATGCGACCGGTTTTTGCTGCAGCCCAAAAGGCACCGGCAAGAATCGTGTTCTGTGAAGGCGAGGATGAACGGGTTTTGCGTGCCGTACAAACGGTAGTAGATGAAGGATTGGCCAAGCCGCTGATCATTGGCCGACCGGAAGTCGTCAGCAAACGGATCGAGAAGTTCGGTCTTCGCATTCGTGCCGGGGAACACTTTGAGTTGGTCAATCCCGACTCTGATTCCCGCTACAAGGAACTCTGGCAGGACTATCACAGCATCATGAAGCGTCGTGGCGTCGGTGTCGAATACGCCAAGCGCGAAATGCGGCGACGTACCACACTGATTGGCGCAATGTTGATCAAGCACGGCTTTGCTGACGGCATGTTGTGCGGCACGTTTGGCCGACATTCGCAGCATCTGCGCTATGTGGACGAAGTGTTGGGCAAGCGCAAGGACATCAGCAGTTACTACACCATCAACATGCTGGTCCTGCCCGATCAAACATTGTTCATCGGGGACACCAACGTCAATTACGAACCGACCGCCGAGCAGATTGCGGAGATGACCCTTCTGGCTGCCGAAGAGGTTCGTCGCTTTGGCATGGTGCCCAAGGTCGCGTTGCTCTCCCATTCGAACTTCGGAAATGAAGATACGGCAACCGCCAGAAAAATGCGCGCAGCGCTGACGTTAATCCAGGCTGCAGCGCCACAACTCGAAGTGGAAGGGGAAATGCATGGCGATGCTGCCCTGTCACCTGCCATTCGGGATTTGATCTTTGACGGCTCTCGTCTGCATGGCGAAGCGAACTTGTTGATAATGCCCACTCTGGATGCGGCCAACATCAGCTACAGTCTGTTGAAGAACGTCGCCGGCGACGGCCTTACGGTAGGGCCTTTGTTGCTGGGTGCTTCTCGTCCGGTGCACATCGTGACACCGACTGCAACCGTGCGTCGGTTGATCAATCTGACTGCCTTGCTCTCGGTCGAAGCCAGCAAGCACATCTGAGCATGCAACGATACGCCCGCCCATGACCACATCCGGTGTCAAAACGGCTCTGGTACTGAGCGGTGGTGGTGCTCGGGCGGCTTATCAGGTTGGCGTACTTAAGGCCATTCGCGAGTTGATGCCGAACAAAACCAGGAATCCCTTCCCGATTCTTGTGGGCACGTCGGCGGGCGCCATCAATGCTGCCGTACTAGCAGCCAACTCCCAGGATTTCGGTCGTGCGGTAGATGGCGTAGTGAATGTCTGGGAAAACTTTCACGCAGATCAGGTCTATCGCGCCGATGCGCTCGGCGTTGCCATAACGGCCGCGCGCTGGCTTGGCACATTGATGTTTGGTTGGCTATTGCCTGGGCATCTTGCCCCCCGCTCCTTGCTCGACAATGCACCCTTGCGCCAGTTGCTCTCGCACAAATTCAAGGCTGCGCGCATTGCCGATGCCATCGAAAGCCAGGCATTGCATGCATTGAGTGTTACCTGTTCGGGCTACAACTCTGGACAGAGCGTCAGCTTTTTCCAGGGACGCGCTGATATTGAATCCTGGCAGCGTACGCAACGTGTTGGTGCCCACGTCACGCTTGGTGTCGAGCACTTGATGGCGTCCAGCGCCATTCCTTTCATTTTTCCTGCGGTCAAGTTGCATCGCGAGTATTTTGGGGATGGCTCTATGCGCCAACTGGCCCCCATTTCGCCTGCAATACATCTTGGTGCCGAAAAAGTGCTGGTGGTTGGTGCAGGGCGAATGGCCCAGGAGTCCGAGCGTCCGCACGTTGAGGGGTATCCCTCCCTTGCGCAGGTAGCCGGGCACACCTTGTCGAGCATTTTTCTCGACAGCCTCTGGATGGATATCGAACGCATGGGGCGCATCAATCAGACTTTGGCGCTGATTCCGGAGGAGAAAAGGACCACCGGGAGCGGATTGAGGCCGATTGATGTGCTGGTAATCAGCCCTTCCGAAAGACTCGATCATCTCGCTGCCAAACATGCGAGTTCTTTACCCAGGCCCGTTCGTGTGCTGTTGCGCAGCATTGGCGCGATGAACAGGAATGGTGGCGCGCTGACCAGTTATCTGCTTTTTGAGCCGGCCTACACCTGTGCGTTGATCGATCTTGGCTACAACGATGCCATGGCACGCAAGGAAGAAGTGCTGGCGTTTCTCACCAACTCCTGATGTCCCGGTTTAGGTTTTGGTGATATCCCGTTAATTAATTGATGTAATTTGTCGTTATGTCTCTGACCACATGGCTCCATGCCTGCTACACTTGAACCATAAGTCAGAGGTACCAACATGAAAAAACACCTGATCTCGCTGATTGTCATTGCCGGGCTGACCGTCAACTGCGCACCAAGCATGGCCAAGAGCCCGCAAAAACATGAGGGCAAGGCCGCCTCGCAGACAAAGCGCCATCACGTCAGCTATGCAAAGCGCAAGCAGCGTCCGGTTGCCGCAAATGATGATCCGTCACACCTTGTCGTCCAATCTTCCGCCGTAATTGTTCAGGATGAATTGAGCGGGGCGGTACTGTTTGAAAAAAATGCGGGCGCTGTATTGCCCATAGCCTCCATATCAAAGTTGATGACAGCGATGGTCACCTTGGATGCGAATCCGAATCTCAACGACATTCTTTCCATCGGCGAGGCGGACGTTGATGAACTGAAGGGTACCCGCTCCCGGCTCAAGGTTGGTACGCAGCTGACCCGTGAGGAAATGTTGCGCCTGGCCTTGATGTCGTCGGAGAATCGCGCGGCGTCCGCTTTGTCCCGCTATTACCCCGGCGGCAGTGCTGCTTTCGTCGCTGCAATGAACGCGAAATCAAAAATGCTGGGCCTCATGGATACCCATTTTGAAGACCCTACCGGTTTGACGGCTGCCAATGTTTCCAGCGCTCGCGATCTGGTAAAAATGGTTGCTGCAGCCCACAGCTATCCCCTGATTCGCGAATTCACTACTACCGCAGAGTATGAGGTTGCCGTCAACGACAGGGTGCAGACGTTTCGCAACACCAACCCCTTGGTTCGTGCCAAGGACAGCAGCTGGGAAATAGGACTCTCCAAAACCGGATACATCAACGAAGCCGGGAAATGCCTGGTGATGCAGGCGTGGTTCAACAAAAAGCCGACCATCATCGTATTGCTTGACTCATGGGGTCGCTTGACCAGGGTCGGCGATGCCAATCGAATCAAGCGTTGGATCGAGAGTTCAGTCGCCAGACAACAAAAAACCAGTTGAGCCCGAGTGCCCTGCTGTCACGGCAGGACGTGAAGCCCGGACATTAATCAATGGATTCTTCCGCTTCAATTGAAGTAGCCAAGCACGCACTTGGTGTTTTTGCCGTCATCCTTGCCGTCGGCAGCCTGTTTGGCTTGGCCGCCCAAAAACTGCGAGTTCCCGATGTCGCCGTCTTCCTGCTGGTTGGCATGGCGTTGGGTCCGGAGGGCTTGGGCTGGGTGGATATCAACGCCGACTCTGCGCTCAACCAGGGCATTTTGATATTCGGTGCCTGCTACATTCTTTTCGATGGCGGCGCGTCGCTACGGCTGAGGGTGCTCCAGGACGTTTGGGTCAGCATTGTCCTGCTGGCAACAATTGGTGTTGCCGTTACGACGCTGGTGACCGGTTATGCTGCGGCAGCCTTGCTCAACATTCCTCTCGTGATCGCGATGTTGCTTGCTTCGGCAATAGCGTCTACGGATCCCGCAACACTGGTGCCGGTATTTCGTCAGGTAAAGATCAAGGATCGTGTCGCGCAAACGGTGATGTCGGAGTCTGCTTTCAATGATGCGACCGGCGCCATTCTGACATTTGCGCTGCTGGCCGCGGCCAGCGGTCAGGGCGATTTTTCCGTCAGCCATACATTGATGGGATTGGCGCAGCAAGCCGGAATTGGTCTGATTGCCGGATTGGGGCTGGGGTATCTCGCGGCGTTGCTGATTGCACATGAGAAACTCAGTTTTCTGGCCGAATATTCGCCCCTGGTCACCTTGATGGCGGTGGTCGCTGCCTACCTTGGGGCCGATGGTTTGCAGGCCAGTGGTTTCATGGCGGTATTTGTCTTCGGCATAGTGCTCGGCAACAAGGATGCTTTTGGTTTCAGCATGGAAGCGGGCGAAGAGCAGAAGATGGAGGACTATGTAGCCACCACTGCGCTTATTGCACGCATGCTCATTTTCGTTTTGCTGGGATCGCAGGTCGACTTTGATCTGATGAGACAGCACTTCCTTGGCGGTATTGCGGTGGTGGCCGTATTGATGTTTGTGGCGCGGCCACTGACAGTGTTTGTCTGTACGCTGCCGGATCGGCGTGCACGCTGGTCATTCAAGGAGATGCTCTTCATGTGCTGGACACGCGAAACAGGCGTGATCCCCGGCGCTCTGGCAGGCATGCTGGTCGGCATGGGTGCGCCGCAAGCGCAACTGATCGCATCGGTAACTTTCATGGCCATTTTGGCAACCATACTTTTACAGGCAACGACAACACGTTGGCTGGCCCGGAAACTCGGCATTCTTGAGGAGGCGACGTGAAAGGCATTGTTCTTTTCGGCCATGGCGCCCGCAGTCCGGAATGGGCTAGGCCTTTTCACGCAATCCAGGACGCGTTGCGCGCGCGATCGCCACAAACGCCCGTGGCTCTGGGGTTTCTCGAAATCATGCGGCCGACGCTGGACGAAGCAATCGCTGATCTGGTCGGCCGAGGAGCGACACACATTGTTGTCGTGCCGATATTTCTGTCGACGGGCAGCCATATTGCCAAAGACCTGCCTTTGCTGGTGGCCTCAGCGATGGACCGCAATCCTGGAACAAGCATCGACATTGCCTTGCCGGCTGGTCAGGCCAGCAGCGTCATTGATGCAATGGCAATTTACGCGCTGAACCCGACGTTGAACGATTGGCAGGAATAAGTCGTCAGTCGTCGAATGGCGGGCCCTGGCTTATAGCCAGGTTCCGCCCGGCGGCGGTTGCAGCGGTGGTGTGCTGTCACCAACAAAAGCACTGAACACAAAACTCAACAGCGCAATGAAGATGCTGGCGAAGAATGCCGTCCAGAAGCTGGATACCGTAAAACCTTTCACCATCCAGGCGACCAGCTTGATCATCAACGCATTAATGACCAGCAGGAACAGGCCAAGCGTGACCAGCGTCAGCGGGAAGGTGAGAAAAACCAGTACCGGTCGGACAATGGCATTCACAAAGCCAAGCAGCAGTGCCGAGATGATCAGTGACTGTGTGCTCTCGAATTTAATGCCTTTGAAGACATGACTCGTCACCCACAGCGACAGGCTGGTGATCAACCATTGCAGCAAAAATGAACCCAGGCTATCCATCGTTCATCTTCCCGCCCGAGGGCCATATTGGAGAGGCAGGCTGCTTGTCGCCCCACAAAGTTCCGAAGACAGCTTCTCTGCCACTAACTTTCGCTTCAAACGTGGCGACTTCGAACGCCGGTTGTTCAAGTGCCAGCACTGCGTTTTCCCTTCGCCTTGGGTGATGTTTTCACTTTTGCAGATAACATTGCAGCAAGGTAATGCCCCGTGTAGCTTTCCTTTACCGCCGCAATGGATTCGGGCGAACCAGCTGCCAGTATGCGTCCGCCACCATCACCGCCCTCTGGTCCTACGTCCACAATCCAGTCAGCCGTCTTGATCACGTCAAGATTATGCTCAATCACGACAATGGTATTGCCGTGGTCGCGCAAACGGTGGAGAACAGTCAGCAACATTTCGATATCCTGAAAGTGCA
>CANJXH010000114.1 GCA_947478755.1 Betaproteobacteria bacterium
GAAAGGAGATGAACGAAACGAAAACACCAACCCAACAGCAACTGCGTAGCTATACTGCGCGCATAACAGGGTGGGTCAGATTTCGATGAAAACCCCGGGTCAGATTTGAGTGGAATTCAACACACCGGACTTTTCCAGCAGGCGGATGTCGGCGATGATCATGCCGCGATAAATCGCCTTGACCATGTCATAGATGGTGAGCAGGGCGACCGAAAAGTGAGCAAAAAAAGTGGGTTGAAAATTCACGATTAGCCGAATTGTCCAGCTCCTAAGGGGTTAAATTGGACAAGAAATATCAGTAACCAGACTAGCACAACATGCGAACTACCCGCAGACTACCTTGGGGCAACCCCCTTCCGTTTTCCTCCATCCGCCGACCCCACCGTACCCCCACCCCTCGGAATGGATTTACCTCCCCGAAATCACCATGCACTCAAAAGCGCTCGGTTGAGGAGGGCGGAAATATTGGGCGGCCGCCCCTTGATTGCGTTTAAACCTGTAGCGGCCAAGCGAGTAATCACCGACAGAGAGAAGGGTGGGGGTCTGTGGCAAGCACAACCCCATTGCACGTCAGCGTTGAATCCGCCATTTGCCAAAACTAAAACAGTGAAACAACTACTGATAAAATATATAAAGTAATTGATAAAAATAAGCCATATCGACTTTGGCAGCGCAACCAAAACCCATCGACGGAGTTCCTTGTGAGCAAAAAATCAACCCAACTGGCCTTTGCCTTTTTGGCCATGGTGATGCCATTGCTGGCCGTTGCAGCAGAAACAGCAACAGACGGTTTTCATCTGAACCGCGCCTATATAGAAACGAGCGTCCTTAACTCCAGCGTGACGGACAATGCTGGCCCGTTCGTTGGTGTTCCCAATAATCTCGGTAGTTCCCACGCCAATGCCATCAGCGCAGGATTGGGGGCTAACCTGCTGCCTAAATTACGTGCCGGGCTTTCGGTGACGGGGATGCATAGCGAGGGCCAATCTAAAGATGTATTTTTTGATATTGGCAATAAAAGCAATCTTTATGGGGCGGCTGGTTATTTGGATTACAGCATTGCCAAACCTGTCAGTGTTGGTGTGTTCGGCGGCAGGTATCACGGCGGCGGCGACCTAACGCATACCTTTGGCGGGATGCCGACGGACAGGAGCAATTACTCGGTCACTTCCATCAATCATGGGGCATACCTCACGGCCGTCTGGCCGATATCGTCAGCTTGGGTTGCTCGGATATCCCCGGCGTATGTTCAGTCCCGGAGCACGACCGATTACAGCCCGCTGCAAGGCATTATTGTTTCCGATTCACGGGCGAATAACCGACTTGACCTGCTCAATGTCACGGCATCGATGAGTTATTTCTATGCACGGAAATGGCGCTTCGATGTCGGGGCCGTGATGCACCATGTCAAACGCCAAGAGTCGTCATCGCCGACGACCACGCTGCACTCCACCAACTGGCAGACACCCTTCGTTGGGGTGACCTATCAGTTGAGCAAACACTATGAGGTTTATGGGCGGGTCACTAAGGAAACACACGATGATCTGTTTGCCGGCAATACCGCCACCCTCGGCTTTGCCCGAAATTTTTAATTCAGGAGACTCTCATGTTGAAATCTATTGGCCTGTTAATCGTTGCTGTGCTGTGTCTTGGTTTGGCCGGGTGTGCGACAACGGAACAAAAAAACCAAGCTTTTAGTAATGCCGATCGTAATAGAGCAAACCTATCAGAAGCTAAGGAGATAGCTAATTCCATCAATAATTCCGCAACCGCGACATCAGAAGAGAAAACGCAAGCGAATGGGTATGTGACCTATCTGGAATTGATGCAGAAGTCTGTAGAAAGCCAGATAGAAAGTTTAGCGGTTTGCCAAGATAACTGCCAAGAAAGTGTCTTTAATTCAAACGCATATGTGGAAAGTGGAGAAGAAGCCTTGGGAAGGATTAAGGCCTTACAGACCAAAATCACAAACGAAGCGGCTCCTATAGACACGACGCAGCAACTCCAAAATTTACAAAATCAGCAACAACAAAACAATCAGATACAGATTCAAGGTCACAGCACTTGAGTCTAGTCTGCGTGCCGGCGGGCAGCCTGATTCTGTGCTGCCTGTCCGGTGAGTGATTGGACGAAAGATTGGAGGCTTAGCTAGGGGTAGGTTTTCTACCCCTCGTTCTTGCTCCGACAAACAACCCGATAGCGAAACCCACTGCCTCTAGATCAGCCAGTTCGCAGCTGGTCTTCCAGGGATAGAACATGGCCGACGAAAAAGACTATTACCGAATCCTCGGGGTTCTGGATGACGCAGAAGATGTCGTCATAAGAGCGGCTTACCGCGCTTTGGCGCAGCGCTATCACCCGGACAAGTGGAAAGGTGACCCGGCAGAAGGCTTGCGCCGCATGTCCGAGATCAACGCTGCTTACGAAGTTTTGTCCGACCCGGCAAAGCGTTCTGCATGGGATGCAACGAGGGACAAAAACCAGTACGACAATAACGATACTTCTGATACCAACGGAAATGACTCAGAGGCATCATCCGAGACAAATCATAACTGGGAAGTTGCAACAGAATATCACCCCCACCTTAAAGAAACGGAGAGGGAGTTAAGTGCCGTCTCAGGGGAGCTAGGTTTCACTTCTAGAATGCTAATTGCGACTGATCGTGACTCCATGATCAAAGGGCTACAGTCTCCGGGATTCCATAGTCAAATGGTAAACGCGGCAAAAGGGCCTATGACTGTATATGCAGAGCGAAAGGGTAGTGAAAATGAAAAATGCGCTTATATGGCTGGTTTTTTCATGGGGCGGATGACCGAGGCGATGACTTCTTTTTACAGACATGTCCAGAAGAATTAATTTTTAAAAATTCATTTACTGGCGGAGGCGGTGGATAACCGTAAAAACGTAAAACTACTTAAAAGAGAGTAAGCAGAGCGTCAACTTTGAATGTAATATCGCCCGAGGTTGCGCTTCGCCTAAGAGTGGGTGGCCGATAGTGAGTAGTTCACCCTGTTTGCTATGAATGAATTGGGAGATTCACATGAAACGTATTGTCATCTCGTTGTCGTGCTTGCTGTTACTAGCAACCAGTGCTACCAGTTACGCTGGTAAGTGTGACCTCAATTACACGCGTACGGCTTGCGCGGGACAGGAAGCCACCAGCTTTAACAAGTGTGATGGCAAGGCGTCATGTACCAAAACGATTGATGCCGCCTCGGCTGATGCTTGTCGTACCAAGGCCGTTGCCGCCTGTGCCAATGTCCGCTTGGACATCACCAAGAGCAAGATCATCAGTGCAACCTTTGATGGTAAGCCTGTGCTGAACAAGGCTGGCGCCGCAGACCACTGTTTGGATTACGCGGAACGCGCCTCCGAATTCAATCACTGTAGTAAGTAAGTCGCTCGTGGCTGGTGTCGCAAAACGTCAGCCACACAAAGTCGCCACAGAGAGTAAGCCTGACCTTGCCCCTGAAATAATATTTCTTAGCCCAGAGTAAATTACCCAGAACAGGCTGCACGGGATGGGGTTCGAAACATGGCGGCAGGCCATGTATGAGGTAATTGACTGGCTGACGTTCTTCTGACCCCGGCGGCTTCATTCAACGCTGGGCTGCATCAGGACAATGCAGTTCGATGGATTACTACGCGCTGGGAGAACCACATTTCCTTTGTATTGCGGCCTGATCCAGTTGAAGGGCGGCGCAGGTCGCAGCACCATTGCCACCAATCTGGCGGGATACCTTGCAGACGGGTCTAAGGTCGCATTAGTCGATTGTGTGTTGCCGCTGATGCCATTTTGACCCTAGGCGCTGATTTTGACTGCCCCAGCGCCGTCCTTTGAAATACCAAGGTAGTCAGTAATTTGCGCAGAACGTATATAGGTCAGCGATTTTCAGCACGCTGGGTCAAATCCGCATCAGCGGCAACAGCAGGTGATTGAATGGCTGTTGCGATATAGCAAGCACCCCACAATTTGATGGTCTAATTGATGGGTACAACAAAAAATATCCACGAAAGGCGCTTGATTGCTGATACCTTGGCGGAGAGGGTGGGATTCGAACCCACGGATGCCTTGCGACATCGCCTGATTTCGAGTCAGGTACATTCGACCACTCTGCCACCTCTCCGGGGCGCGGATTCTACCATCTGAGATGCAAAATGCGAGGGGCTTGCCCGTGGCACAATGCGCCGACTTATTACAAGGATAAGGGGGCCGCAATGAGGCACTCAGTGGGCAGACAATTCGCCCGCCTGATGACTGCATTTGCCCTTGCACTGCCTCTGTTGGCGGGATGCAACCGCATTGATCCGCCGGAAAAATCAAAGACACTGGTCATCGGCATTGTCGCCGGGCCAACCACCTATCAGGACGAAGCGGGCGTTGTCAGCGGGTTCGAACATGACCTGCTGGAAAGCTTTGCCGCCAGCCTCGGATTCAAGACCCGATACGTGTTGCTGAAAGACCGGCACACCCTGATGGAGGAATTGAAAAAGGGACATCTGCATCTGGCGGCGGGGGCACCGATCGAGGCCGGCGAGGACTTGGTTTTTTCGCTGCCAATCCGCGAATCGAAACAGGTGCTGGTCGGCAATGTCGATGACACCTTGTTCAACGACGACCCGCCCGACCTCGCGGGACGAACCATCGAGGTACCGACCGGATCGCCACAAGCCATGGCGCTGCGAAAACTGGCGGGTACGCCACCCCGCTTCACCGTCAGCGAAGTGGCCGGCAGTGCGGACCGTGACCTGCTGCAGCGCGTGGCGGAGTACAAGAGCGCACTCGCTGCCAGCGACACATTGAATTTTTCACTGGCGCTTAACTACTTTCCCGACCTGACGATTGTCATGGAGCTGCCGGAACATATTCGTTCCGGATGGGCCGTCACCACCGAAAATGCCGCGCTGGCCGGGAAGGCGAATGCTTTCATCCTGGCAGCGAAAAAGGACAGCTCGCTGGCGCGATTGCAGGATCGCTATTTCGGGCACATACAACGCATCAAGGCCGACGGCGTCGCCAGCTTCATCGACGACATCCGCACCATCCTGCCGCACTACCGTAAAACCTTCCAGGCTGCACAAGCCAGTACTGGCCTTGACTGGCGTCTGATTGCGGCGCTCGCGTATCAGGAATCGAAATGGGACCCATTGGCAACGTCCTACACCAATGTGCGCGGCATGATGATGCTGACCGAAGACACCGCCGACCGGATGCACGTGGACAACCGGCTGGACCCGATGCAAAGCACGCTGGCCGGCGCCCGCTACCTGCTCGCACTCAAGGACGAACTGCCCGACGATGTGATGGAACCGGACCGCACCTGGCTGGCACTGGCTGCCTACAACCTGGGCATGGGCCACCTAAATGGTGCGCGGACGTTTGCGCGGCAGATGAAGCGCGATTCGACCTCGTGGTACGACATGAAGAAAGTGCTGCCGCTGATGTCGACGCCGGAGTTCTACATGCGGCTCAAGGCCGGGCCGGCGCGCGGCGGCGAAGCGGTGATCCTGGTCGAGAACATCCGCAACTACTACGACATACTCTGCCGTTTCGAGGCGCCGTGGCAACCGACGCCGAAGCTGTCGTTCAACCTGCGCTGAGTTTGGTCAGGCCACCCATGTAGCTGTGCAATACCTTGGGGATGGTGACGCTACCGTCGGCGTTCTGGTAGTTCTCGAGAATCGCCACCAGCGTACGGCCCACTGCAAGGCCGGAGCCGTTCAAGGTGTGCACCAGTTCGGTCTTGTTCTTGTCGTTGCGAAAGCGTGCCTGCATGCGTCGCGCCTGGAACGATTCGAAATTGGAGCAGGACGAAATCTCGCGATAGGTGTTCTGCGCCGGCAACCACACTTCAAGGTCATAGGTCTTGGCTGCCGAGAAGCCCATGTCACCACTGCACAGCGCCATCTTGCGATAGGGCAATTCGAGTTTCTGCAAAATCGCTTCGGCGTGGCCGGTCAACTCTTCCAGCACCTGCCATGACTGGTCGGGATGCACGATCTGCACGATCTCGACCTTGTCGAACTGATGCTGGCGGATCATGCCGCGTGTATCGCGGCCATAGGAACCGGCTTCGGAACGGAAGCAGGGCGAATGGCAGACGAACTTCAACGGCAATGACTCGGTCGCGATGATTTCGTCGCGCACGATGTTGGTGACGGGCACTTCGGCCGTGGGAATGAGGTAGAGCTTGCTGTCATCGCCGTGGGGAACCTGGAACAGGTCTTCCTCGAACTTGGGCAGTTGCCCGGTGCCACGCATGCTGTCGGCGTTGACCAGATAGGGCACGTACACTTCGTTGTAGCCATGCTCGGCGGTATGCACGTCGAGCATGAACTGTGCAAGCGCGCGATGCAGGCGTGCGATGCCGCCTTTCATCAGGGTGAAGCGGCTGCTGGTGATCTTGGTGGCGGTTTCGAAATCAAGGCCCAGCGGCGTGCCGACGTCGACATGGTCCTTGACCTCGAAGTCGAAGCTGCGCGGCGTGCCCCAGCGCAACACTTCAACATTGCCATGTTCATCGCTGCCCACCGGAACGCTCTCGTGCGGCAGGTTGGGAATCAGCGCGAGGAAATCGTTGTAGCGAAT
Organism: Betaproteobacteria bacterium; assembly: GCA_947478755.1. Classification (GTDB taxonomy): domain Bacteria; phylum Pseudomonadota; class Gammaproteobacteria; order Burkholderiales; family Rhodocyclaceae; genus Georgfuchsia. Next base: position 6,590 of record CANJXH010000114.1, read on the forward strand.
CTGCAATTCCGCCAGCTTGTCTTCATTGGCCTTGAGTTCGTCGCCGATGCCCGCCACCTCGGCAAGTACAGCGGAAGCATCTTCTCCCTTGCCCTTCAGCATGCCGACCTGTTTCGACAGGCTGTTGCGCTTCGCTTGAAGGTCCTGTGTCTGCACCTGCACTTGCTTGCGCTCGGCTTCGAGCGCTTCGAACCTTGCCGCGTCGAACGCTACGCCGCGAGTGGCCAAACGCTCGGTGACAAGAGCCAGATTGGTACGAAGGAGTTGAATGTCGAGCATATTTATTTAAAAACCTGTTTAGCCACAGAGGACACAGAGGTCACAGAGAAAAACGTTTGATTCCGTCAACCAGTCTGGGCTCACCAAAGTTGATCAGCAAACCACGCATCAGGCCGGCAGCCTTGAGATAAGAAAGCACTTGTGCCGCTGCCGTATCCGGTAGTTGGCGCAGCGATTTTAATTCGACTATCACTTCATTTGCCACCAGCAAGTCCAGGCGCTGGCCTGAAATCACTTTTCCCTTGTAACTGACATCAATTGCCACTTGCCGCTGGAAAGGAATGACTCTCAAATAAAATTCGTGGCACAAAGCCTCTTCATAGATCGATTCAAGCAGGCCGGGCCCGAGAATTCGATGTACCTCGATGGCGGCACCAATAACCTGTTCAGTTAATTTGTCCGCCATGTTTTTCTCTGTGACCTCTGTGTCCTCTGTGGCTACTTGTTTTTCGCCTTTGCCTTGGCGTCCAGTTCGCGCAGATGCGCCAGCTTGTCAGCGATTTTCTGTTCCAGCCCGCGCGGTGTCGGTTTGTACCAGTTCTGCCGCGCCATGCCATCGGGCAGATAACTCTCGCCTGCGGCGTAGGCTTCGGGTTCGTCGTGTGCGTAGCGGTATTCGCTGCCAAAGCCAAGATTTTTCATCAGCTTGGTCGGCGCGTTGCGCAGATGCTCCGGTACCGGCCGCGATTTGTCCTTGGCGATGAAGGCGCGGGCGGCATTATAAGCGACGTAAGTGGCGTTCGATTTGGGCGCTATGGCCATGTAGATCACGGCTTCGGCCACGGCCAGCTCGCCTTCGGGAGAACCTAGACGTTCATAGGTTTCCACCGCATCAAGTGCAATACGCAGCGCGCGCGGATCTGCAAGGCCGATGTCCTCTGACGCCATGCGAATGATGCGACGCCCCATATAGAGCGGATCAGCGCCGCCATCGAGCATGCGCAGCAGCCAGTAAAGAGCGGCATCGGGGTCGGAACCGCGTACCGACTTGTGCAGCGCCGATATCTGGTCGTAAAAATTATCGCCACCCTTGTCGAAGCGTCGCAGGTCGCTGGCCAATGTGGATTCGAGAAACGCGCCGTCAATCGTCGTAACACTGGCGGCATGCGCCGCCGTACGCAACTGCTCCAGCACATTGAGCAGACGCCGTGCATCGCCATCGGCATAGCCGAGCACGCGCCCACGGGCTTCGTCGGCAAATGTCAGATCGACAAACGCCTGCTGCTGCGCGCGATCGAATAGCTGCCCCAGCTCTTCATCGCTCAGACTCTTGAGGACATAGACGGCAGCACGCGACAGCAAGGCAGAGTTCACTTCGAACGAAGGGTTCTCGGTAGTCGCGCCAATGAAGGTCAGCGTTCCATTCTCGACATAGGGCAGGAAGGCATCCTGCTGCGACTTGTTGAAACGGTGGACTTCGTCAACGAACAGGATGGTGCGCCGGCCGTGCTGCTGCAACACCATCTCGGCCTGCTGCACGGCTTCGCGAATATCCTTGACGCCGGAGAACACGGCCGACAGGGCAACGAACTCGGCATCGAAGGCGTTGGCCATCAGGCGCGCCAGCGTGGTCTTGCCGACACCGGGCGGGCCCCACAGGATCATCGAGTGCGGCGTTCTGGATTCGAAGGCGAGGCGCAGCGGCTTGCCCGCGCCGAGCAGATGCTGCTGGCCGACCACGTCATCGAACTGCTGCGGTCGCAACATTTCAGCCAGCGGCGCGTGTGCTGGTGTCGTTCCCGTCGCGAACAGATCGCTCATCTGGAGTTACTCACCAGCGACGTCGGCACCCTTGGGTGGCACGAAATGGAACAGGCCGGCAGGCATATCGGGGTTGCTGGTAAAGCGCGAGAAATTCAGCAGCGTGACTTGGCCGAAGTTGTCGCGGATTTCCATGGTGCGCGGCACTCTGTCCACCATGCCGATGCGGATGCGCTCGAAGGTTGCATCCTGCGTCCTGGGTGTCGCCTCGACGAACTCGATGCCATCGATGGCACCGTCATCCTTGAGGATGAAGTTCCGGTCAAGCGATTCTCCCGCCAGCAAGGCGGCCGGGGTTGCCCCCAGCGCCTGGCCGATTTTCTTGACGACAACCTGGTTCAGATCCGGGTCATAGCTCCACAGCTTGTCGCCATCGCTGACCAGCAGCTGGGCATAGGGCTTTTCATACGACCAGCGAAACTTGCCGGGGCGAACAAAGGCAAAGGTCCCGGCCGACTGTTGCGGCTTCCTGCCTGAACGGCTGATCACGCTCTGGGTGAACTCGCCACGTGCGGCATGCGCCGCACCGAGGTAGGACTTGAGCTGGTCGAGGCCAGAGGCAAAAACCAAAGGCGAGAAACCTTGGCCACAGAGGACACAGAGAACACAGAGAAAGGCGCGCATGCTGCAATTATCGCCGAGTTGGCATGGAGCCGACGCTCGGGAACTGCCCGAAGACAACGCCGAAAGCTTTACGAGGCTTGAATTTCTGGGGGCTCCGCAGCTCCGCCGACCTTTACTCGCTTCTATCCGGCACCAGAACTTCGCGGTTGCCACTGCCGCCCATCGGTGACACCAACCCGGCCTGCTCCATCTGTTCGATCAGGCGCGCGGCGCGGTTGTAGCCAATCCGCAGATGGCGCTGCACCAGCGAGATCGAGGGGCGGCGGGTCTTGAGCACGATCTCGACCGCCTGGTCGTACATCGGATCGGCCTCGGCACCGGCCGCTGCTTCGCCGCCGAAACCCGACTCCGATTCCGTACTCGGCACTTCGAGGATGTCCTCGATGTACTCGGGCGGCCCGACCTTCTTCAGGTAATCGACGACGC
>CANJXH010000115.1 GCA_947478755.1 Betaproteobacteria bacterium
ATCTTTGTCCAGCAGGTGCGGCGTGCTTGATCTCGGATCCATCATCTCGCGCTTGAGAAGCAGGCCGAAACTCTTGTCCATCAGCACTGAACGAATGAACCAGGCCACCAACTGGGTCAGCTTCATGTCGGGTGGTGCGGCCGATTCGAGCAGCTTTGTCGGTATCGACGATTTCGCCGCAAAAGCGCGCTTGGTTACTGCCGTGTAGACAGCCTCCTTGCTGGGGAAGTGGTGGTACAGCGCACCGATCGCCACGCCCGCTTCGGTGGCAAGCTGCTTGGTGCTGACAGCATCGAAGCCGTATTTCGCAAACAGTTTTTCGGCCGTCACCAGAATCCGGTTTTCGGTTGACGGACCATCGCGTCGCCTTGCGGGCTTTTCGACAGTGTTTTGAGCTGGCAATTGCGTTGTGGTTTCCATGTGATTGATGTGCTGATGAGATGAGTGCTGGTTGGTGGCCAGATTTTACGTTCAGCCAAACATGAATATGCGCAAAGCTGCGAGGGCGGTGCTGAGCTTGAACAGGGACAGCCCTTTTCTGGCTTCCTCCGGCGTCAACACAACCCTGACCGGCAGGGTGCCGAGAATGGCGCCGGTAAAGACCAGCCGCGATCCATCCGGGGTGATTTTCTTGATGTCCATCAGCCCGTTTCTGCTGTTTGCCGCCAGTTTCATTGTCATGTCTCCAATGTCTAGAATGCAGTGAATGCCTGGGACAGATCCATATCCCAATCCATCATCATCTTCATCGCCGTCGCCCGTCCTCCCAGCGTCACGGTGCCACCGGGATGCATGAATGGTCCGACCAGATAAAAACTGTCAATTCCCGGAACGCGGAACTGGGCCAGTTCAGGCGTTGGTCGGCGACCCATGAATTGCGAGGTGAAGCTGCCACAGCCAAAGATGTCGCCATTTTTCATGCTGCGCGAATGACGATGATGATCCAGTGGCGTTTCCACGTGGCGCGCGATGACTTTGGATTTGTCCATATTGGTGGTGTAAGAACAGAACTCGTCGAATACGGCGTCGGCGACCTCGTCCTTGATCCCGTCCCAGCCTTCAAGCCCACCTTTTGCCAGCTGGAGCGGCGCGAAATGGTAAAGATACATCGTTGATTTTCCTGCCGGCGCACGCGAAGGATCAAAGTCGCTCTGGATTGAAATCAGCGGGCTCAGATGCTTGAGCGGCATTTCACCGTAGCGATAATGGTCGAATCCGCGTCGCATCGAGGTCATGTCGCGCTTGATGCATTCATTCATGATGCAACCCTTGTATTGCGGCCCGGCCTTCCACACCGGCGCTTCAGTCAGCGCATATTGCTGGTTGATCGCGCCATAGTCGCTCAACAGTACGTTGCGGGCACGTTGGGCAACGCCGAGGTCGATACCCTCGATCATGTCACCCAGATCCCAGGGATGTATGCAGCCGACAACCGCGTCGCGAGCGGTGATGACTTCACCATCCTTGAGCGTCACGCCGGTAGTTTTGCCACCGGACATGTTGATTTTCACTACCTCGGCATTGGTGCGCACCGTACCGCCGTGCGACTCAAAGCATCGGATGAGTGCCTTGGTCATGTTCTGGCTGCCGCCAACGACGATTCCCATCCGGCTCTTGTGCATCATCCCCATGAGCATGAAGGGCACGATCCCGGTTCCCTTGGCTTCGGGGTTGACCATCATCTCGCCAACCCATTTCAGGATATGCATCTTGAGTTCAGGAGACTCGAACATGGAGTTGAGAAAGTCATACGCGCTGTCGAGCATTGCGCCGACGAGACGCTGTCCCTGCGGGCTCTGGTCGAGCAGGTTGATGAAGTCGCCAAAGGGCAGGGGCGGCGCGTAATAGCCCATCAGCAGCAGGGGCAGGATCTGCTGGCAGTCACGAACGAAATGACGATAGTTTTCGGCGTCACGTTCGGAGAAGAACGCAATGGTTTCGCAGGATTTGTCGAGATCGGGGTAGGTAAGCATGCCGGTGCCATCGTCGAACATGGTGGCAAAGTTGGCTTCCGGATGAGTGAACTCAAGCCCGAACTTGCCGAGCAGACCAAGTTCGTCATTGGCGATGGCCGGATTGGGCAGGCAGGTACCCATCGCAGCAGCATGCGGGTCGCAGATGAATCCCGGCGCGGGTGACATGGATACGACACCACCGCCGCAGGTGTCGTTTTTTTCCAGGACCAATACGTTCTTGCCTGCCTTGGCGAGATACGCCGCCGTGGTCAATGAGTTGCTGCCGCCGCCAACGACGACGATGTCATAGGTGTTTGTACTCAAGATTTGTTCCTAAAAAAGTAAGGCCAAGCTGTTTGCGAAATTCGCTGCAATTGTTTGTGGGGTCAGGGGGGGATTTCAACGGCAACCTGCCTGGTTTACCCGAGCGCCAGTGCATATACCGGATCGTGCCTGTCACGGCTGCTGCCGGTAAAGAATGCGGCGGGAACACCCTCGCTACAGCCACGTTCAGGACGGCAGATGGCGAATTCATTGGTCATCTTGCGGCGGAAGATGCGCCAGATACCGTCGCGTTTTTGCAGCAAGTCGAGATATCGGCCCCCGCAAACGTACTCGTGGCGCTTGCCCAGATTGCCGGCGTGGCGCTGTTCATTGAGGTAAGCCTGGCCGAAAAAAGTACCTATCGCCTGCTCGTCGGCGGCAACCGTATGCAGGCCGATGTAGTAGGCCTCGGACGTTGCCGTATCGCCCTTGACGTCAATCACGGTCTGGGTCACCGTATGCATGCCATAGACGCAAAGGCCACGCAGCTTTTCGATGACCTGCTTGGCAAATTCGTGGGCATTGAGCTTCATCGAGCCATGGTCGTCAAAGCCGTCGGCGTGATACACCGATTTCAGCAAGTCGACATCGAGGCGGTCGAGAGCGCGACAGTAGGTGCCAAGGACGTTTTCGATTTCCTGCCGATCAGCGACGGCCAGCAGTCGTTTCAGCGTTTGCTCGTTCATTTCCATGATTTTTCCTTCTGGGATCAAGCCGACTTGATGGCTTCTGCGGCCGCCTCGTTTCCGGCAATACGACCGAACACCATCGCGTTGCAGATACCCATGCCGCCGCCAAAGTAGCGCTTGCCAACACCACAACCAAGTACTTCTCCGGCTGCATAAAGGCCAGGAATGACCTTGCCGTGTTCGTCGAGGACCTGTGCCCGTTCATTGACATTGAGCCCGGCACCAGTCTGACCGATCACGCAGGCGCGTACTTCGCGGGCGTAGAACGGGCCTTTGCGAACCGGGAAGCGGGTGTCCATGTCCTTGAAATACACGCTGTCGCATCCCTTGTCGCAATCGGCGTTGTAATTGTCGACCGTTACCTGCAGTGTTTCGGCATCGACGCCGATTTTTCGTGCCAGTTCAGCGATGCTGTCAGCCTTCGTTATCTTGCCATTGGCAATGCTTTGGCGCAGCAGGTTGTATTCCCAGGTCGGCATCGCGGTACCGCTGTGATACGGATCGGCAAAGCGCATGTCCTGGCTGGCGATTTCCAGCGTCGGTTCGTCGAAGATGGCATAAGCATGCTTGTCAGGCTGGCCGTTGATCAGGTAGCCGGATACGGCATACGGGGCCGACTCGTCCATGAAGCGCTGGGCTTGGGTGTTGACCAGCATGATCCACGGCGGCATGAACGCTTCGATCCACTTGCCAAGACCGCTGGTGGGCAGCAACAGACCGGTGTCTTCGCCGACGATCGCGGCACCGATCGCGCGGCCGAGCTTGATGCCATCGCCGAGGATGAACGGTGCGTTCATGTGTACCGAGTAGGTCCAGTCACCATGGTAGGCCGCGGTCGGGTAGAACTCCTTGATCATTTCCGGGCTGTTGCCGAAGCCGCCGGTAGTGACGATGACCGCACCCGCCCGCAATTCGTCGCCGTTGGCACTGACGCCAACGACACGGCCATTTTTGACCAGCAGCTTGTCGACGCGGGTGCCGAGTGCGTACTCGACTCCCGCAGCGCCGGCCGCATTGATCAGCGCATCGGCGAGGCCCATGCTGGGGTGGCCTCGCGGTACGGTATCGACGCCGGAGCAGAGCAGGTAATTTTTGGGAAACTGCACGCCAAGTTCGATCAGCCATTCCAGCGCGGGGCCGCTTTGCTCACAGAGGATGCGCATGTTGCGCGGATAGGTATCCCAGCCAGCCAGGGTCATCATGTAATTGAACATGGCATCCGGCGTGTCTTCGATGCTGCGGGCCTTTTGTACGCTGGTATTGCAGGCGTACATGACGGCGGCCGACAATGCAGTGGCACCGCCCAGCTTTGTATCTGCCTCCAGCACCATGACGCTGACGCCAGCCTTCTTCGCCATGATGCCGGCGGCAAGGCCTGCGCCGCCACCGCCGACGATAATGAGATCGAAATCCCGCTTCATGTTTTCTCCTCTTTCTTTCAGTTAGTTTTCTTCAACGACGAATGCCGATTTTGGATTGCCGCAATCCGGACATTCCCAATCTTCAGGAACGTCGTTCCATTTCGTCCCCGGCGCAATGCCTTGTGCCGGAATGCCGACTGCTTCGTCGTAAATATAGCCGCAGAACAGGCAAATATAGCGCTTCATTTCCATTCCCCTGATTGGCCTTACGCCAGCTTCCATGTCAGCGGCAGATAGGTAACACGGTTGGCCTTGCCGGGAAGTACCTGTGGCTCTTCGCCGGATTTTATTTCGAAGTGAGGGATGCGCTTGAGCCATTCGGTAAGGAAAACGCGGATCTCGGTACGGGCAAGGAAAGAGCCGATACATTGATGCGGGCCACGACCGAAGGCGAGATGTTTCTTGTCCGCGCGGTCGAAATCGACGCGCATGGCGTCCGGATAATGATGGTCATCAAGTCCTGCGGCCGTGGTCGGGGTCAGGATGAAGTCACCCTCCTTGAACTGGATACCCTTGTATTCGAGATCGCGTGCGACCGTGCGACCGATGTTGGCAACGCCGTGGCGGCGGAACAGTTCTTCCATTGCCTTGGGAATGCGTTCCGGCTCGTCGATCAATTGCTGGCGGTAGGCAGGGTTGCGGGCGAGAAAGGCGGTGATGAAGCCGAGCATGCTGGCCACCGTGTCGAGGCCACCCACGATCAGCAGGGTGGAAAGTCCCATGATTTCCATCTGTGTCGGCGATCGTCCGCCGTCCACCTTGCCATGGATGATGGCGCTGATCATGTCCTTGCCCGGATTTGCCATGCGCGCCGGGATTATCTTTCCGGAGAGGTATTCCGTGATGCGACCAAATGCAGCAGCCTGCGTCTGCGGGTCGTGGGAGCGCGTAATGTCCTCGGATATCTGCGTCAGGTGCGCGGTGTCTTCTTTCGGGAACTCGCACAGGTTCATGACGATGATGATCGGCATGCGCATGGCGAAATCGCGGGTGAACTCGCATTCACCATTATTGATGAAGCCGTCGATCAGCGAGGTGGTCAATTCCGTCGCAACGGTTTCCAGTGACCCGATCGACTTCGGCGAAAAATACGGTTGCAACAACTTGCGGAAATCGTCGTGAAGCTGGCCGTCATTTTCCATCAAGGTGATCTGATAGGGTGGGAAAGGGACAGTGGCATGGCGACTGGAGAAGTCAGCGTCATTGTCAAAGATGTGCGCCATGTCATCAAAGCGCGTTGCCACCCAGTGCCCGCCATGTTGTGGCGTGTAGAAAATGTCTGGTCCCCTGTGGAGCTTGTGGAAGTGCTCGTGGATATCGCGATCCTGCTGCAGGTCAAAGTAGTTGAAGTCGCGTACCAGGCCTGTCGGGACGTGGGCGGGTATGTGAGTCATGAGTCGATCTCCTTCGGTATTGGAATGTCGATTGCATGCCAGCGTCGTCAGGGCAACTACGGAGCGATCGATCGGTCGGCAATATACCGAGCGAACGCTCTGTAGTCAATACTGTTTCAAATCTGAAGAATGATAAAAAGGCCAGAGCCAATCAAGGGGTTGGCCTTTTCTCGCCATGCCCGCCGAGGGCGGCGGATGGCGATCTATTGAAAATCCGTCGGCGGCGGCCGCAGTCGGTACTGCTCGCGACCTTCGGGCTCGTGATAGATGCGGATCAGGATTTCACCCAGCAGTCCAATGGCGATCAGTTGCGTCCCCATCAGCACCAGCAAGGCGCCCAGCAACAGGAGCGGACGACCGCCGATGCTCTCGCCGCCGAGCTTGAGCAAGGCCAGATAGCCGCATGTTCCCAACCCCGGCAACAGCATCCACAATCCGATGCCGCCGAAGGCGTGAAGCGGGCGATGCAGGTAACGCAGCATGAACTTCATCAACAGCAGGTCGAGGATGACGCGAAAGGTCCGATCGATGCCATATTTGCTGACGCCGCGGGTGCGGGCATGGTGCCGTACCGGGACCTCGATGATTTTTGCCCCGGCCTCGAAGGCGAGCACCGGTATGAAGCGATGCAGTTCGCCGTAGAGGCGGATGCGACGGATCAGTTCGGTGCGATAGGCCTTCAGCGCACAGCCGTAGTCGTTGAGCCTGACGCCTGTCACGCTGGCGATGAGGCGATTGGCAATCATCGAAGGGATCTTGCGGTTGATCGCGGCATCCTGCCTTGCCTTGCGCCAACCGGAGATCATGTTGATATCGCTGCGTTCCTCAAGGGTGCGGATGAGTTGGGGAATGTCGAGCGGATCATTTTGCAGGTCGCCGTCGAGCGTTACGGTATACCGACCTTGAACGGCATCGAAACCGGCTTGCAAGGCAGCGGTCTGGCCGTAATTGCGCATCAGGTAGCGCGGTTGCAGCCATGGTGTCTGCGCAGCGAGCTTCGCCAGTACACGTGCCGAATCATCCCGCGAGCCGTCATCAACACAGATCAGCTCAAAGCGGAATCCGCTTGGCAGCATCGCCTCGCCGACACGAGCCACGAGGTCGGGAAGGTTTTCCTGCTCGTTGTATACAGGGATGACGATGGAAACATCACAGGCGTATTGGTCGTTCATGTTTTTGTCGGTGAAGATGTTGTTTTGCGTCTGGAGCGTTGCAGATTGCGCAGTCCGATCGTCGCCATGCTGACAACCAGCAGGGGGTCGATCAGCGTATCCCAGAAGTTGGTCGATTCAACAAGGCAAGCTCGCCAAACCAGGAGATCAATCAGCAGCAGCCAGAGGTAGAGCGCGTTGCCCTTCCACCAGGCATATAGGCAGGGGATTGAAAACCACACGACTATCCAAAGTGGCTGGTAGCCAAGCCGATACAGATCAAGATTCCAGGGACCAAGTGACGTGGCGTAAAGGGCCATGCCGGACAACACCAGCAGCGCGGGCTCGCGCCAGTCATTGCGCAATGCAGCTGGCGTCTTGCCCATGAAGCACAACAGCATGAGCTGCACCGATGTCAGGCTTGGGTCCCCCCAAAGGGCTCGCATGGCGGTCGCAATCGAGTGGCCCTGCCCAAGCGGGATGAAGACCAGCAAAGCAAGCGTGATGGCAAGGTGGCGTGGTCGACGCCCGACAATATGCAGGGTCCAGGCCGCGATGAGGGCTTGCATCCACAGCATCAGCGCAAACCCATGATGATGTCGCGCGAGACAATCATATGCTTGATCGTCTGGCGTTTCCACGTATAGGCGAGGTGCACTTCTCCGGCATCGTCCTGCAACAGCGCTGGATAGGAGAACTCGTCATTCTCGTCACCTTGCTCGATGACATGAGGTTCCGACCAGTGGTCTCCCTGATCGGTGGAGCGCAAAACAGCCAGTCGGTTGCGATTGCTTGCCTGCGGATTGCATGCCAGCAGCAAGCTGCCATCATGCAGGCGAATCATCGCAATCGCCGAATTCGGGTTGTCAATCGAGGTCGCCGATGTCGGTTGCCAGACCGCACCGCCGTTGCTGGTACGCGAAGACTGGATGCGGTGCGCTTCACCGGCGTCGCGCAGCACCATGATGGCCTCCTGGCTGCCGAAGGGCGTTACCGCAGGCTGCAACATCCGGGCACTGTCAGGCACCCTGACTCTGTCTACCAGCATCATGTGCGCGTCAAAGCGGAGCCATTCCGGCCGTTTGTTGAGAAATTCGTGATAGGCGGGAACGGCAACACCGCCATCCAGCAAGGCAATCGGAGGATTGCGTACCAGCGTCGACAGGTTCCAGAAGGGCGACACGACGATACGCTCGCATTTGCTCCAGCGAATGCCGTTGTCGATCGACTCCATGTGATTGATCGCGCTACCGGCCCATCCACCATAAGAAACGCTGACAAACCACAGGTGCAAGACATTTTGTTCATCGCGCCACAGCAGGGGGTTGCCGACTTTACGCACTATTCGCAGGCTGTCTCTCTCGACAATGGCCGGATCGACAACGACGCGAGGGGTGCTCCAGACACCTTCGGACAGCGTGGAGCTGACGATGGCAACGTCTTGCGCGCCTTCCCTGCTGCCGCTGAACCAGGCTGCAATGACCTTTCCGTTATCGGCACGTGCAAGCGTTACGGCGTGGGCAGTTGCACCGAATCGAGGCAGAAATGGCGATTTTGCATTTCCCGCCGCATCTGGCCGTGATGCTGCTGTTGGTGTCAGCACAAAGTTGGGCGCTGGCAGCGGTTGCAGTCGTGGCCAGGCCAGTACCAGCGCAACGACAAAAAACAGCACGGGCACAAAGGAACGATTCATCGTCCCACCTCGTAGATCCGCACCGTCGTCATCAATGGCGCTGCAGAATGAGCGAGCCAGGCATCCTGCCAGTCACTCTTCCTTGAACCTTCTTTGGCGAAACGAATACCCGATCCCGCTGAAGCCAGGGTCCGGTACTCAAAAACCGGACGTGCCGTGGCACCCAGGGATTCCACCTGACCTTTCATTGTTTCGGTGTCTTCGGCACGAAGCATCAGCAACGAGTCTGGTTTCAGGTCATCCGTGGAAAGGTGGCTGGTCTGATGCAGGGGCCGACCCACCATAATCGGCAGCAGCGCGGGTTGCGGTCCGGCGAACAAGGTGACCTGTCGATCGCTTGTCAGTTCGATTACCTCTTCTGGAATGGCATTGACACCGAGAGCGGGGAATGCGAGCCCCCAGACTGTACTCCAGAGAATTGCCGCTGAGGCCACCAGGTGTCGGTCATTTGCCGCCGGGCGCCACCAGGCCCAAAGGAAGAAAGCCAGGGGCAAGGGCAGCCACCACCAGCTGCCACGTTCAAATCGCCACAGCAGAATGCCAAGCAGCGCCGCCAACACTGCGGGTACGATGCTGCCGACTCGACGCGTCCAGGCCGGGGTTCCATCCGCATGCAGGTGGATTGCCGCCAGCAGTGCGATTGGTCCCAGTGAACCGATCAGGTAACGTTCGAAGGTGCGGGTAAAAAAGAAGGGCAGCAGCGTAATCAGCAACCAGATGCCCAGCAAGCGTACTTCGGGTTCGGCACGATGCCTCCAACCACCATGGAAAGCAACGAAGCTCCATGGCAGGGCGAGCGTGATGATGCCGA
>CANJXH010000116.1 GCA_947478755.1 Betaproteobacteria bacterium
GATGTTTCGCAGGATAGCGACCAGCCGGCCGCTGGCCCGCTGCAAGGCGGCATCGCTGTGGCCGTATTGCGTTTTCATCTTGGTGCGCAACTGCTCGTCGTCGGCGGTACCGAATTTGTCCCAGGCAGCGACCATCAGCAGGCGGCGATTCCAGGTCAGCCCGTCCTCGCCGCAAATCTCGTGGCATAGCCCGAACATCTGCACCCGTTCGGCTTCGTCCTGCGGGATCAGCGCCGGCTCCGGCGCCAGTCGTTCGGCCAGGTTGAGGATGCCGAACCAGCTGCCGACCGGGGCTTCGTCGTTGTAGATTGCGATCGGCGCGTTGTTCATGCCGGTCCAGGCTTTCAGCGCCTCGTTCGGCATGCCCGCATATTGCGAGACGCGGGTGTAGGCAATGCCTTTCACGTCGAAGATGTTCTTCGCCGCCTCGCCCCACGGCCCCGGCGTGCCGCGCGACACTGCCAAACGCAGGCCGGGCATCGACCGCGCTTGCTCGACTTCAACGAAGTTGCTCACCATCATCTCCTCGCATTATTTTTATCTGGTTGCTGCGATGCCGGGCAATCAGTTCGGCGTCTTGAACGCCGTCTGCTTCAGGCGTGCGACCGATTTGTCGAGCAGGGCCTTGACCAGCCCGGCTTCGGGCAGATCCGCTTTTCTGTCCTGCGAAACCTGCGCATTCATCGATACGTGGAGTGTGCCAACGTGCTTGTCGCAGGCGACGTAGTACTCGTTGACGGTGGTATCGGGCTCGCCTTCGAACATGCCCGGAATCGTGACCACGTCGCGGCCGCTTTCACATTCGGCATCGTCGACCTTGAATTCCTTGACGTCCATTTCGTTCTCGCGGTCACTCGCTGCGGCGACTGTCTTGAGCCAGTCGGCAAACTGCTGCCCGGTGACTTTTCCCTTGATGCTGGACAAGTTCAGCGTCAAGGCCTCGCGCCCCTTGTCGGTCTTGGTGATGGCGGCACACAGCCCCGTGGACAGGGTGCTGCCCGGCAGTTCCGCCGGCGGCGTCTCCACCTGCCAGCCGGAACTGGTAATCCCGGTGGTCTCGGTCACGCCCATGAACTGGAAGTCGTGCCAATCGAGCAGAACGCAGGGGTCACTGCTGGCGGCATGTGATTGGCTGGTGACCAGCAGAGCTAAGGACAGGGCAATGGTGTGCAGTTGGCGCATGGGAAGCCTCCGGAAAGGGGAAGTTGCAAACGGCAAGGCCGCGAGTAAATAATGGGTTCTCGTACGGCACCTGCGCAGGGGCATTATAGAGATTGATCAAGGTTGGCTCATCACAGGTCCGTGGTCCGCCAAGACCGCACCGTTCGTTGATTCCGAACCCCCGCCTTGATAGTCGTGAAAAAACTAACCCCGCCGCAGCGGGGTTAGTTTCTATTTGCAATGACCGTTCAGGCCAACATGCCCTTCGTTTGTTTCCTGCGTCGAGCCGTGAATCCGAGCAGGCCGATGCCGGCTATCATCATGGCGTATGACTCCGGTTCGGGTACGGCCGTCACGACGACGGGTACGCCTTCCGAATTGACGTTGAACCAGAGCTGATGGTTTTGCACGACGCCCGCGATGCCATTCTGGGTCGAGCCTTCCAGCACATAGCCGTTGCTTTGGCCGTCACCAAAGCCTATGGCACCGGGAGTCCCGCCAAATCCGCCCGAGCCACCACTGGCGTCACCGGTTTCCCAGCCCATGGTCTTCCAGAAAAAGCCGATCTGGCCTTCACCGGTCGGGACGACGTAGTCGGCGCTGCGCAGGACCAGTTGGAAGGAATCAAGCTTGTCGGCATGGGAACCGTAGTAGCCCACCTGATCCCAGGTCAGGATCGCCTCGTTGGCAATATCGTTGCGCAAATACATCAGGCCGCTGGCTGAATTGCGGGTATCAACGTCGGCAAAAAAGGGACTGATGATCGGCTGGGTAGCGCCCTGCGGACCGTTGGGCGTGAATGAGGAAATACCGTTGTTGAAACTGATATTGCCGTTGTTGTTGGCATAGAACTGCGTATACGAGCCACCGAAAAACGATAGCGGTGTGGCGAACCCGAGGCTGATCGGGCCGCTGTAGCCATCGTCGTTGGGCTGACCACCGACGTTGGCGCCATTGCCGCCACCGGTCATGGTCAACGCCGATCCCAGCCCGCCACCAATCTGGTCGGTGTAGTACTGCGTGCTTGGGATAAGGCTGCTTTGGGGGATGGTGGTCACGGCGGCCGATGCCGAGGCTGCGAACAGCCCCGCCATCAAACCGGTTGCGACCATTCGTCCTGCTGCTGCAAATTGAAGCGACTTCATTGTTTATTCCTTTCGAAATTGATGCTGGAACGCGGGCCCTAAAGAAACGAGCCCGCGCTGGTTCAGACGGCCATGCCTTGCCGCTGTTTGTTTCTCCGGACCGAGAATCCGAGCAGGCCGATTCCGGCCATCATCAGCGCATAGGTTTCCGGTTCGGGTACCACGCCGACCGCAGTGCCCTGGGCGCTCAGGCCGGCAACGGCATCGATCTCGTCTTCGGTGTCGAAAAGAGGGCGCAGTGCTTGCGAGCCGACGCCCTGTACCGACACGTAGCGAAAGGTGTCTGTTGGCGAGGGCAGTGTCCACACAGTGGTGTATCCGTCGGCCAGGGCCACGTTGTCAGGTTGCCATCCCTGCATGTAGACCTCGGACAAGGTGGCCAGATGCCAGTCGGCCAGATTGGTGGAACCGGGTGAGTTCGACAGATAGACCGTGTACTCCAGCGCTTCGCTGGGAAGCGGGCCGTGGTCGATTACCGGGAATACCACCGCCTTGTTGGCCGGACCGCCCAGGTCGAACACGGTGCCGTTCCATGGCGTGTCGTTGGCGACATTGGTCGTGCCATTGCTGCCGTAGTTCTGGCCCCATGCGTAGTCACGGGCATTGACCGACGCAGCACTGGTGGACGTGATGGAATAGCTGTAGTTCAGCAGTCCGGTCGTTTGACCCGAGGCGGAAAGATTGCCAGTGCCGAGTGCGGTGCCGTAGATGAGCCCGACCGGGTCGGTGAAGGTGCCGGTGCTGACGTGCAGTTGGCCAGCGCCCGTGCCGACCGAAAAACCGAGGCCGTCAAAGGTGCTTGCGCTGGCGCCCTGGAACAGGGTGGTGTAGTCCGGATCGGCAGCGCCCGTGATGAAGGGCGGGTTGGCCAGGGCGTCGGCGCTGATGCCGATCAGGCCGCTGGCGGCAATGCCGATCTGTATCGTTTTCCTGAATGTCTTGAGTCTCATGTTCATCCTCCTTGGATTGATGGGGTTTTGTCCGTCGCCGAATTTTTGGCCGGCGACCGAATATCGATCCTGGGTAAATCGCGGTCAATAATCGCAAAGGACTACTGCCGGCCCGGCCTTTACGTGCCCGACGGTGCGTCAGCGCACCGACACGACACGAGCTGCTTTTTGTGTAGGGGAAAAAATCCCACGCCGGTGCTGGGCTCAGGCATAATCCGCGCTCCGGAGTTCGCTTCCAAAACTCATGTCCGCGCAGATTCCACCGCCCTCGCTGGTCAAGGCATTGCGTCATGTGCTCAGACCCATTGTTCGCCTGTTGCTGGCGAAGGGCATCGGCTACCCGTTTTTGTCCGACCTGTTGAAAGAGGTTTATGTCGAGGTGGCGGACCGCGAGTTCAGCCTGCCCGGCAAGGCCCAGACCGACAGCCGCATCACGCTGCTGACCGGCGTGCATCGCAAGGACGTCAAGCGGCTGCGGGAACTCGACCAGCCGACGCTTGAGGCACCGGAAGGTGTGTCGCTTGGCATGCGCGTCGTCTCGGCCTGGTCCGTCGCGCCGTATGCCAATGAAGAGGGCTTGCCGGCACCCTTGCCCCGCCTCGCCAGCCAGGGCGGCGAATTTTCCTTCGAGGGCCTGGTGGCCTCGGTCAGCAAGGACATCCGCGCTCGTGCCTTGCTCGACGAATGGTTACGCCTCGGGATCGTGACGCTCGATGCCGAGGGCAGGGTGGCGCTTGATTCCGCTGCCTTCATTCCTTCCGGCAATCTCGAAGACATGGCCTTCTACTTTGGCCACAACCTTCACGATCACGCCGCCGCCGCCGTGAGCAATGTGCTGTCGGAGCGCGGCATCTTTCTCGAACGCAGCGTGCATCACGACGGCATGGAAGCCGAGGTGGTGGCTGCATTGGCCAAAGAGGCCGAACGCTCGGGCACGCGCCTGCTGCACAGTCTCAACCGCAAGTCGCTGGAGGCACTGGCCGACCAGGGCAAAAAGAAGGCAGGCGACACCGGTCGTTACACCTTCGGCATCTACTTCTATAGCGAAGCCGATGACCAGCAGGACAAGGATCCCCGCGCCTAGCGCCGTTCCACAACCGATATGAATCGTTTGATCCGACAACGGGGTAAATGCTCCCTTGAAAAGCGGTGCCTGCGGCCCCATAATGACTGCATGGTTGTAACTCCGGCAATCTGGAGGCGTTCTGGACGCGGGTTCGATTCCCGCCACCTCCACCCAAGGGCATTGGCAGACAGTGGTTTTGGGTGGGGGTGTACTGGTTTCGACAGGGCGGGCAAAGGTGAGCAGGCAACTCGTCAGGCGATCGACGTTAATGAAGCAAATCTCTAAACGCCAACGATGAGCGTTTCGCACTGGCCGCTTAAGGCCTATGCCGAGGCTGCTTGAGCCTTGTAACCAAAGAAAAGCCGACGGGGACTTCGGTCCCCGTCGTTATTTCTGGTCTTTGGTTTGTTGCAGCGTTTGACTGTTGAATAACGACTGCTGGCAGGGGCGAGTCCCGGCCATTGGTGGTGAATCTGAAGTCAAAGGTCGCGGCCTGCATGGTTTCCCCTTTACACTTCCATCCGTGCAGAACCACGTCACGGTTCGGCCATACAAACCAAAAAACCAACCGAGGAGAAGAGCATGGAAATCGATAGCAAAAGCGTAGGACTGATCCAGTTCGTGCCGGACGAGTCGGAGCATGTGCATGCGCCGGACCCGGATGAACTGTGGCAGGAAAGCCTGGTACTTTATTTCTGGGATGCCGACCGGCAGTGCTATGCCTTCCTTCGCATTGCGCAGACACCCAACTACAAGGGCGGTACGGCGCAGATCATGTTGAACATCTGGACGCCGGCCGGCTTCTACAAGCATACCGACGACCTCTATCCCTTCGACGGCAGCGGCCGCAAGGAGAAGTCGCTCACCATCGGCAAGGAACTCGTCAGCTACACCTACGACGGCAACTTCCACTGGAAGATTGACGACCCCACCTACGACGTCAAGGCCAACCTCACCTTCACCGGATACCACAAGGGCATCAACCCGCTGCCGCAGAACGACGGCATCGCCAAGAACGCCATCCCTAACCACACCCAGGCCTATGGCGGTGTGAAGGGCGAGGTCAGCATCAAGGGCCGCAAGTTCGCCATTGATGGCTACGGCTGGCGCGACCACTCCTGGGGTCGGCGCGACTGGTTGAGCATTCGTTGCCATCGTTTCTTCCCGGCCATTTTCAGCAAGGACATCTACCTGACCAACATTTCCTTCGTCGGCAGCGATGGCCAGCTGGTCAAGAGCGCGGTGCTGGCGCGCGATGGCAAGATGTACTTCACCGACGACATCTCCTTCGTCGCCTTCATGGGCGAGGATGCGGTGAGCAACTGCGGCGGCCGCTGCACCTTCAGCGCCGGCGGCGAGAAGTATGTCTTTGAATACTCGCCCATCGCCAAGTCGTCGGTGATCATGGTGCATGGGCTTGCGATGACCGAGGGCATGTGCCACGTGCGCTGGGGCGATCGCAAAGGTCTTGGCCTCACCGAGACCACCACCAACCCGCACTGGGGCACTGCGCGGCCCTTCGTGTTCCCCTCGTCGCCGGGCGTGATCGACAACGGCGTGCACACGGACGTGGTGCCGAAGTAATGTAAGGGCCGGGGCTGCTGCCGTCGCGGTGGCCCCGGCAGATTTGACAGGCTGCTGCAACTACTGAAGAGATACACCAAGAGAAACATGGAATTCCTCGCCTACGGCTCTCCCGGAGCCAAACACTTTGCCGAACCCGATTCCGGTTTCGAGCGGTTTCAGCCCTGGCCCAAAGAGGCCGGCTTCGAGCTGGTGGAAACCAGTTACTTCGGTTTCAACATCCCCGAAGAGAACATCAACTGCGAAATCTATCACTGGGTACATCCGCACCTTGGCGTTTCCACCGGCGGCGTGTTCATCTATCAGGGCTTCAAGCCCTCGCAGATCACGGCCGATTACGCCGACTACCGCGTCTTCTTGCCGATGCCCGCGAGCATCGTCAATTGCACCTGGCCTTCGGGCGTGCGCATCGACATGATCGAGCCGATGGCGCGGTTTCGCCTCGAATACACGGACAAGGAACGCGACACTTGCTTCGATTTCGAATTGACGGCGATCATGCCGCTGGCAGTGCGGCCCGACGGCAAGCACTTCACGCAGGCGATGAAGACCAAGGGCAGGCTGGTGCTGCGCGGCAAGCCCTATGAGATTGACGGCTTTTTCACGCGCGATCGTTCATGGGGTGACAAGCGTACCGAGAAGCCGATGGCGGTGCCGCCGCTCTCTTGGGCGGTGGGGGTGTTCGACAAGAGCTTCGCCTTCCACATTGCGGCCTTCGAGCATCCCGATCGCCATCCGGACTGGGCAACGCGCTACCCCTTCATCAAGGCCGGCGAGAACCATCTCTGGGGCTATGTGTGGAACGAGGGCAAGCTTACCGGCATTGCCCGCGTGGACAATTACGTCGAGCGCGGTGCTGATGGACTGACACCGAAGTCGATGGAAATGCGCATCACCGACACGGAAGGACGCAGTTACGATGTCCGTGGCAAGGTGCAGGCGCAGATGCCATTCCAGACCTGGCACAACATGACCGGCTACATGTCGATGACGCGCTGGGAGTGCGAAGGTAAGGTGGGTTATGGCGACCATCAGGACTGCAATTTCAATGACCATTCGGCACGGATATATAACGAGCACAAGTAAAGGGTAAGGAGCAGACCATGACAATTCATTTTACGAAGCGTTTTCTGATGATGGCTGGCGTGGCCGTCGCGTTCACCCTGTCGGCGGCCGTGCAGGCGGAAGAGGCCGGCAAGCCGGCCAAGACGCATGTCAGCAAGGGCAAAATGGCTGCCGCCAAAAAAACGGAAGCCACCGTCAGCGGCAAGCCAGGCTGCGAAGCAGGCGGCAAGAAATGGCGCGATGGTGAGCATTGCATGACCACCTGCAATGACAAAGCCACATCCTGCGACATGCAGATCTGCAAGGAAGGCGAGTGGAAGCCCTACAGCTCTTGCTTCGGCAAGGGTGCCGTGTCGCCGAATTGTCCGCCATCCTGCAGCTAGTACTGGCAAGACGCCACAGACCCATCAACAACAAGGGCGCGTCGGCAGTTCGCTGAGCGGACGCGCTGAGGAGAAACAGCATGCCCGTTCCCACCGGAGATGCCCGGCTTGTTACATCGCATCTGCTGACCGCGATGCGCAACGAAATCGATCGGGTGCTGAAGCCCGAGCTCGACAGTGCCTATGCCAAGGTTTCTGCCGAATGGCTGTGCCGGGCCATCGACTACCTGCTGCTCACCGAGCACCACGACCCGGCGCTCGAAAAGGCACGCGCCGAGCTGCTGGCGGGCTTGCCGGCGGTGCCGGTCACCGAAGATTACCTGCCTGATATCAGCGACGCGAAGCACGCAATTCCCGCCACTGCTGCCTCGGTACGCAGCACCGGCAAGGCGACGCCACGCCAGACCCTTCACGCAATTGCCAGCTTGACCGGGCGCGCCATTGCGTCGGAGAACGCATTCATCGCGCAGCAGCGCAAGGAGGCCGAGCAAGCCCAGGTCGGCATCGATGTGCCGGTGACGAAGGAAAGCCTCGACAGCTATTTCGACAGCAACGAATTTGCCGGCCTGCGCACGCAATCCGTGGCGCAACTGACTGGTGGCTATTCCAAGGACACCTTCCTTGTCGAAACCCTCGCAGCGGACGGCAGCCGGCGCGATTTCGCCATTCGCCGGGACCTGCCGTTCGGCCCGGTGGAAGGCTCGGCGGTGGACGAGATGCCCTATCTGCAGCGCCTCGGCGCGCTCGGCATTCCCGCGCCACGGCCGGTGAAGGCCGAGCGCGACAGTCGCCATCTTGGCCGCCCCTTCCTGATCACCGAGCGTATCCCCGGTGTCGATGCGGCAGGCGCGCTCGCGGCGGATACGGAAGCCGGCAGGGTAGGGTCGCGACAGCTGGCGCAGATACTCGCCCGCCTGCACAGCGTCGACCCGCGCGATGTCGGCCTCACGGTGAATGAAGACGCCTGTGCGCAGGTGGCGGCGTATATCGACTACTGGCATCAACGCTGGCTGCGCTATCGATGCCTCGATTCGGACATCATGGAAGCCGCATTTGCCTGGCTGGCGGCCAACCTGCCACGCAAGGTGCCGCGCAGCGTGATCGTGCATGGCGACTACCGCGCCGGCAATGCGCTGTGGCATCAAGGGCAGATTACCGGCATGGTGGATTGGGAATTCATCCATGCCGGCGATGCAGCGGAGGACGTTGAGTATGCCAAGCTGTTCGTGCCGCCCGGCGTGACGGCGGACGAGTTCATGGCTGACTATCTGGCGGCTGGCGGCGTCGATTACGACTCGACCAATGCGGATTTCTATGAGGTCTTCCGCTCGGTGCGCAACATCGTCTCGATCGATACCTCGTGGTACGGCTTCCTGCATGGCATCTATCCGTCGTTGAAGCCGGCATTTTCCGGCTACCACCTGCGCCGCCTGGTGCTGGGCATGCTCGCCGACGGTCTGCAGAAAGTCACCGCGCCGGGCCGTTGAGGTTTTGCATGTTCTGAAGAGAATTGTTTTGTGGCTCAATCACTAATCAGGGGAGATGGTCATGGTCAAGATGGTATTGCTGTTGAAGCGGCGCGCGGGGATGTCGGTCGAGGACTTCAAGGACTATTACGAGAAAAAGCACGCTGTGCTCGGGCGCAAGATATTGTCCACGGCGGTGCGCTACGAACAGCGCTTCATCCAGTCGATGTCCGACGGACTTGGTGAAACCTACGATTGCATCACCGAGGTCTGGTTCAACGACGAGGCCGGCATGCAGGCAGCGCTGGCCAGTGCCGCTGAGCCGGGCAATGCCGCGCTGCGGGCCGAGGACGCAGCCAAGTTGTTCGAGCGCGACATGATTCGGTTTTATGTGGTGACGGAAGAGCGCTCTTCGCTTTAAGCCTCGGCGCGTACCAGCACCTGGACGAGGC
>CANJXH010000117.1 GCA_947478755.1 Betaproteobacteria bacterium
CTTTAATCGTTCAAAAATATGGCGGTACCTCCATGGGGTCGCCGGACCGCATTCGCAACGTCGCGCAGCGGGTGGCACGCTGGAAGGCCAAGGGACACCAGTTGATCGTGGTGGTTTCAGCCATGAGTGGCGAGACCAATCGTTTGCTGGCGTTGGCCAAGGACGTCTCGCCCAACCCCGATTCACGGGAACTGGATGTCGTCATTTCAACGGGCGAACAGGTCAGCATTGCCTTGCTTGCCATGGCGCTCAAGGATATCGGCGTCAATGCCCGCAGCTACACCGGCACTCAGGTAAAAATAGAGACAGACAGCGCGTTCAACAAGGCGCGTATCCTGAATATTGACGATGCCAATATCAGGCAGGATCTGGACAACGACACGGTCGTGATCGTTGCCGGTTTCCAGGGCGTGGACGCGCAGGGAAACATCACAACCTTGGGGCGCGGCGGCTCCGATACTACCGGGGTTGCCATTGCAGCAGCCTTGGCTGCCGATGAATGCCAGATTTATACCGACGTGGACGGCGTCTACACCACTGACCCACGTATTGTTCCTGAAGCACGAAAGCTGGAGCAGATCACTTTTGAGGAAATGCTGGAACTGGCGAGCCTTGGGTCCAAGGTATTGCAGATTCGTTCTGTTGAATTCGCCGGCAAGTACAAGGTTAAGTTGCGTGTGCTCTCCAGCTTTGAGGAAGAGGGCAAGGAAACAGAAGGTACGTTGATTACGTTTGAGGAAGGTCGCACCATGGAACAGCCCATTATTTCCGGCATCGCATTCAATCGTGACGAAGCCAAGCTCACCGTGCTGGGGGTACCGGATCGTCCGGGTATCGCCTATCAGATACTGGGTCCGATTGCGGATGCCAACGTCGATGTCGACATGATCATCCAGAATGTTGGCCATGATGGTACGACCGACTTTTCATTCACGGTCAATCGCGGCGAATACGAGCGGGCGCTAAAGATTCTTGATCAGCAGGTAAAGCCCCATGTTGGCGCGCGGGCAGTGGTAGGCGACAACAAGATTTGCAAGGTTTCAGCAGTCGGTGTTGGCATGCGGTCCCACCCCGGAGTTGCCAGCCAGATGTTTCGGACCTTGGCGGAAGAGGGGATCAACATCCAAATGATCTCGACATCCGAGATAAAAATTTCGGTCGTTGTCGACGAAAAATACCTCGAATTGGCTGTTCGTGTGCTGCACAAGGCATTTGCACTCGATCAGGCTGCATAACAAGTTTGACCCGGGTCGCGTGAGCAGCTATTATCGCGCCCCTTGGAGACGTGGCCGAGTGGTCGAAGGCACACCCCTGCTAAGGGTGCATCTGGGCAAAACCTGGATCCAGGGTTCGAATCCCTGCGTCTCCGCCAAGGTATCAGCAATCAAGCACCCTTATGGGTGCTTTTTTGTTGTACATACCCAAAAACATACCCAAGATTATTGGCTGGATCTATAAGCTGTGGTCTCTATCCTGAATCTGCTGCCAGATCCCCCCGTGGTTAAAAATTAGCTCTGGTGGTCTGGTGGTGGTCTGGAATTATGCTCCTATCCTATGAATGTGAGCAACTTAGGTGATCCGTTCCTGCCAGTTTGATAAAGCCATTCGCATCGAAGCATCTGGGGACAGACACCCCCGCCCCCTTCCGATTTCCCGATTCTGCCGACCCCACCGTACCGTCACCCCCTCGGAATAGATTTACCTCCCCTGAATCACTATGCACTCAAAAGCGCTCGGTTGAGGAGGGCGGGAATACCGGGCAGGCAGTCCTAGGCTGCGTTTAAACGCGGCGCAACCAGATGACTAGTGATGACGCACGTCGTGCAAATATATTTTTTGGCGGTTTGACTTTTGAGACTTCTATCTGCTAAAGGTATTAGCAGTACCCAAGCACAAAGGAAGGAAACCGTAATGATTAAATTCAAGCGACTAGCCTTGCTTCGAAGATATCTAAAAAATGCATTGCTTAGGTACAACATAAGAAACCTTAAGTTTACAAAGACAATAAGGAACTGTGTCTTTTCCTACAAATGCACTAAAGAATGGGACGAGTTGGAATCCATTAACGGGCGAAATGACGCTGTCCGTTATTGCAACAAATGTAAGAACTCAGTCTACTTAGTCACAACAGAGAAGGACTTGGCATACAGAATTTTCGAAAGAAGCTGTGTGGCTATTCCGGAAGAGTTTGGTTCAAAAATATTCATGAAACACGAACGATCCAACAATAAAAAGCCTTTACTGGGCGCCATAAAAATCAAGTGACAATCAGTGCGTGGTCAATAAGACTGGTTGTACTGGCATCCGCCTTAACCACCTCAATAGCCGCGTACGCTGGCGACCTCCCCAACGCCATCTACACCTCCGGTGCAGCCGACCCCGCCGTCACACAAGACAACCTCCACACTACCGTCTGCGTCCCCGGCTATACCAAAACAGTCCGCCCGCCCGTCGCGTATACCAACCGCCTCAAGCGACAGCAGCTAGACACGAATTACCAAGGCCGAGGGGATATGCAGTCGGTCCAAGAGGATCACCTGATTCCGCTGGTCATTGGGGGAAGCCCCTCCGATGTCAGAAACCTCTGGCCGCAACGGAGAGAGGGTGATCGCGGGGCAGGATTCAAAGACCGTTGCGAAGTGGCCGCAGGCAAAGCCCTGTGCCGAGGACGAATCAGCCTCAGCGAAGCGCAGCAGGGTTTCTCAGCCAACTGGATAGAATGGTGCGAAGCATTACTTACCCACTTAAAGGCGAGTCAATGATCAATCGGCATCTTCAGGTTTTAGGCTTTGTCATGGTGGTTGTGGGTTGGTCTGCCAGTGCAGCAGAAACGCCTGACGTATTTTCACCCTTACTCAGCACCGAGCATTACTTGGTCGACATCGTGGTCAATGCGGACGGGACAAGTACTGAGACAATTGAAGACGCGACGAAATATCTTCAAGACGGGGCCGTAAAAGGGCTCAGCTATGACCGCATTGACTACGCCCCTTCAAGGGAGTCCATCAAGATCATCGATGCCTATACGATCACCGCCAAGGGCATCAAAATCAAAGTGCCTGCCAAGTCGATTAAAACGGAGGACGCCCAAGCCGGTGGCGGTAGCACCTTCAATGACAGCAAAACCAAGGTCATCCTCTACCCACAAACGGATGTCGGCAGTATCGTTGTCCATAAATACGTCCAAAAGACCTTCAAGACGCTCTACCCCGGTGTATTCATCTTTAGCAACAGATTTTCCAGACATCTTCCTTGGCAGGATGTACGGATCACCTTAACGTACGACAACAAGCTGCCGATCTTCATCGAGATGAGGGGGATGGAAGGTGGCAAGGTTCCTTCCCCGGCAGGAACGACGCGTTACCAATACACCTACAAAAACTCGACTGCGGTAGAAAATGAAGATGCAGAGGTGGATGATGCCGAATTCAGTCCCATCTTCAACGCAAGTTCCCTTAGCAGCCATGTGGAACGGGGCAACCTGTACCAAAAGGATGCCCAGCCAAAAATGCGGGTGACGCCAGACATACAGAAAAAAGCCGACGCATTAACGCAGGGGATAACCGATCGTCGGGCGCAGGTAGAAGCCATCTATCAATGGGCAGTCACGAATATCCGCTACGTATCAGACATCGTTGGTCGTGGTGGGTTTGTCCCCCATGCTGCGGATCAGGTATTGGCTAACGGTTACGGAGACTGCAAGGACATCACCACATTGATGGGGGCTTTGCTCAAAGCAAAAGGGATTGAAAGCAGCCCGGTGCTGATCAACTCCGGCGACGCCTATACATTGCCTGCCGTGGCGACGCTGATGAATGCGATGCAACGCGAAAAGTTCCGCTACGGCATGGTCACCATGTGCATCGGCACCGGCATGGGGGCAGCGGGGATATTCGAGCGGGTCGAGTGAAGGCGTAGAAGCATCCATGCCAAACCATCACCATCACCTTCAATGTAAATCGTCAGGGCGTTGCTTTGCGCAAGATCAGGCGGCACAAATGCGGCAAGCACACATGGCCCGGCATCAAGGTTCAATCT
Organism: Betaproteobacteria bacterium; assembly: GCA_947478755.1. GTDB lineage: Bacteria > Pseudomonadota > Gammaproteobacteria > Burkholderiales > Rhodocyclaceae > Georgfuchsia. The sequence continues at coordinate 4,039 of CANJXH010000117.1, forward strand.
CTGCCAACCAGCATCGGGGGCTAGTTGCCGGCGGCGAGTGTTGCCAGCAGCACAACGAACAATGAGGGAATCGAGCAGCGGATCAACATGGATTTCCTGGCGCGATGGATTTCTGAAAGAAATACCATCGATGAAGATCATGTTGAAGTAATCGGCCTGATCTTCATTCGGTCAAACCAGTTGGTGTCGCTCCAGGATGCACCGCCGCCGACCGCGTTGTAATTTACGGTCAGCTCTTCGCCAGCGGTGATGTTTCTGGCTGCAATGAACTTCAATACCCTGTTTTCAGGGTCGGCTTGATAGCGCATATTGGCCGGGTCGTTATGGTTGTAAAGGCTGCCATAACCAAGTGCTACGGCATGACTGGTTCCCGTTCCGCACAGTAGCCCCCAACTGAAGACAATTCTTTTCAGTTCGTCGGGAAAGCTCATGAACGGCGAATCGAATATCACTACCGGGCTTGATTCAATGATCTCGCCCGCGGCGAAATTCCGCTGCGCAAATACACCGCGACCGCGTTCGCTACCGGTATCGCGAACACTGGCAGCAGGCGGATTGATCGGCTGGGCCTTGCGCTGTGCTTGCGGCTTGATGCGTGAAGCCGCCTCCTCTTTTATTGCGCTCAAGGACTCAAGGCATCGACGTGCCTCATCACTGCGGCCCTGTTGTTGATACAGCGCTTGCAGGTTGAGCAGGGCCTCCCTGTGTTTGGGGTTTAGTTGCACGGCCCTGGAAAATGCGGCTTCTGCCTCTGCCAACTGCCCCAGCTTGTTTAATGCAGAACCCAGATTGTTCAAAGAGGGGCCATGTACCGGGTTCAGCGCCAGTGCGGCATGGTAAGCATCAACTGCCGCCGCGAACTCGCCCTTGCCGAACAAAGCCAGACCCAGGTTGTAACGGGCATCGAGATTTACCGGGCTGAGCACGGCCGCGCGTTGCGCCGCCAGCACGGCTTCATCCAGCCGCCCCTGGCGTCGACACAACTCCCCAAAGTTGAGGTGATACAGCGCTACCGAGTCGTTCAATGAAATGGCTTTGGCAATCAATTCCGTTGCCAGCACCATATTGCCGGATTCAAAGGCAAGCAGACCACGCAGGTGATACGCAGGGTGAAAATCCGGCGCGGACAGCAATAGCTGACGCAGGATGTTTTCGGCCTCGACCTTGCGGCCGGCAGCTTGGTGGGCTAGTGCCAGCGATAAATCGATGGCGGGGTCGTAGGGCGTATTTTGCAAAGCGCTATTGAAGTTATGGACGCTGCTTTGGGTAACTCGGCAATCTGTCTCAGTCCAGCTTGGCTGCTTTCAGGCCTTCAGCTAGACCATTGGTCGAACCGGAAATTGTGATTTGTTTCTGGCCTGCCATCAAGTTAAAGCTGACGTTCAGTTTCTCTCCCGACTTGATCGACTTCAGCAACTTGCCATTCAGTTTGGCAGTGGCGAAACATCCGGCCGGTAAACAGGTTTTAACTGTCAGGGGGATAGCCTTGCCTTGATCCACGGTAACTGAAACACCTGCCGGAATATCGATTGCCAGCGGCACCAGCGTCGTGATGAAGGGTTCTTCCTTGCCCTTACCCACGATGATTTTCAGCAGCTTCTGCTTCTTGTCCTTGTCGACAACGGTCTGGGCCAAAACGCAGGCGTTTTTATCTTCGCCGGCCTTGTGGCACTCAATCGCCCAGTTACCAAAGGTGTCACCGGCTTTGGTCTCGGCGAACGCGCTTGTTTGCACCAGGCAGGCAGTGAGGATTGACAAGGCAGCGCTAAGGATTATTTTGGCTGAATCAAACATTCGGGTTCCTTTGTAAAAGTAGGGATCGTGTGGTGTTGTTTTTTTTTAATGCGGGTCGTAGATCTCTGCCCATTTTTCGCCCCAGCAGCAGGCATGATCGAAGCCGTCGATGATACGCATCATCGGCCTGTGGTTTTCGGGAAAAGCGTTGATGAAAGATTCGGTCACGGTGCGGGGAACAATTTTGTCATTGCTGCCGACATAGTGAATTTGCGCGATATTGAGCAATGCGCGCCACTCATCAACGGCATTGAGCGACCCCGTCAGCGGCGAAACAAAATGCGTTTTGGTCCACAAGACATGATCAAGGTTGCCGGCTACGGTGACCAGTTTCGATACATCCAGCCGCCGTGCTGCGACCAGCGCAGCAACCGCACCACCGCCAGAGTAGCCCACCAAAACGATGCGCTTTGCCTTGAAGTGCGTTTTCAGCTGATCAACGGCCAAGTTTGATGCCGCGATGACCTCTGGTGCAAAGCGCTGGCTTGTCCACCAGATGTTCGAACAGTTGCGTGCATCGATACTGTCAACATATTGGCAGGGCCGTGCCAGATAGGCCGCATTACCCTGCTTATGATGCAGCGCCATCTGCAAACCTGTCGGGTGCATCGGCGTTGGGTCGGCAGAAATATCGCTACTGCTGAGCCAGGCCAGGCCATCGCCCTCGATGTAAATCGTCAACGTGTCCCCGGCTTGTTTGGTCGTGGGGACAAAACTCGCAAGCACAAATTGTCCGGCGGGCAGGTCGAGCCGTTGCCAGCCAGAAGCGGCCGCCAGTTGCGCGGCGGATTGCTGTCGCGCCATGGGCAGTGGCGGGCTGGCACAAGCGCTTAGCGCCAGCAGCAACAGCAGACAGCAGTGACCACCCCCCTTTCGCAGCATGCGGACTAGGGTTTCGCGGGGACCAGATCGCCCAGTGCCTCAAGCAGCGGCCCGAGGTGCGACTCGTATTTACGCCAGCGTTCCACTGACGTGTTGTAGATCGGTTGCCTCACCTGGGTCACGCTTGCAGTACGGATATTGCGTTCGTTCTTGTGGAAGTCGAGACAGGCGTCGTCCCATTCCAGCCCGCAGTATCCAATCAGTGCCCGGGCCTGGGTATCGATGTCAGCAACCAGATCCTCGTATTGCACTTCGTAAAATGAACCTGCAGGCAACACTTCGCGCCAGTGATCCATCAGCTTGGCGTAGTTGCGATAGTAGCGGCCCAGTTCGCTCAGGTCGTAGCTTTGGTGCTGGCTGCGGTTAAACAGACGAGTGAAGCCTGACAGGCAGGTATCGACAGGGTTGCGTTTGACATGGACAATCTTGGCATGGGGCAGTATCAGGTGGATCAGGCCAACACAATTGAAGTTGGCGGGCATCTTGTCGGTGATGTGTTTGGCTTCAGCATTGCGTGCGCGCAAACCGGTGATGTACTTTTCACCCATGATCCTGAATTCGGCCTGCGTCAGGCCCCGTATCGATAAAGGGTAGCCTTCCTGTTGCGCCCCTTGCGGCAGGTTTGCCAATTGCAACAGGTCGGGCAATTCACCGGCACCATGAACCAGCGGATGGCTGGCGATGATTTGTTCTGTCAGCGTGGTGCCCGAGCGCGGCATGCCCAATACAAATATCGGCAGGTCGGCGGGGCAACCATTGCCACTAAAGCGCTCGATCATCTTTTTGCTGAAAGTTTCGCGGATATTCTGCAGCAGCAGGTCGTTATCGTCCGCGCTGTACTGCAAACGCTTGCGTTTCAGGCGGCAGCCTTCCAGATAGTGTTTGAAAGCCAGATCGTATTTCTTTGTGTCGTCATAGCATTTACCCAGGGCAAAGTGCAATGGCAGGGCCTTGGTTTCCGCCATGCCATCGATTTTCTCCGCTTCGGCAACCAGTGCGGCCATATTGTCGTCGCCGGTTTTTGTCTTTCTGACCTGGGTGACAGACAGCCGCGCCCCCAGATTGTTGGCGTCCAATTCCAGCGCACGGAGAAAACTGGCTTCCGCTGCTTCCATCTTGCCTTGCTCCATCAGCAGATGGCCTTTGCCGAGGTGCACGCTGAGCAACTCTGGGTCGATGGCCAGCGCCTGCGCATAGGCCAGCTCGGCCTTGTCGGGGAAGCCGGCTTCGGTGTAAATGCCACCGAGCAAGCTGAGCGGCTCGGCTTTTTCTGGGGCCAGGGCTTGCGCCTTGTTGGCCATTGCCTCCGCTTCAAGCAAATCGTTTTGTTCCTGTTTCAGTTTTGCAAAGCCTTGATAGGCTTCGGGGTAGTCGGCTTTCAATGCCAGCGCACGCTTGAAGCCGATCTCGGCCTTGTCCAGTTGCTCAATCAGCAGAAAAGCCGTCGCGATGTTGCAATGCGCCTCGGCATAATTCGGGTTGGTGCGGATAGCGGTCAACAAGACCTTGATCGCTTCCTCCGGCTGATCGAGCTCGCTCAACACCGCGCCAAGGTTATTGACTGACTCCAGGTATTGCGGTGCGACCTCGAGGGTTTTGCGGTAAAAGGCAATCGCGCCTTCCTTGTCCTTGCGATCGCGGCGGATGCTGCCCAGGTTGTTTAGCGCCGGTGCCAGCTTCGGGTTGATTGACAACGCCTTTAATTGGCAGGCTTCGGCTCTATCCAGATCCTTGTTGTCGTAACAGGCGATGCCCAAATTGCTGTGCGCCGTGGCTGATTGTGGGTCGAGGGCAACAGCCTGCTCGCCACTACGAACTGCCTCGTCAAGACGCTTCAAGACGCGGCACATTTCGCCCAGATTGGAATGAAACTGCGCCACGCGCGGCTGGCTCTCGATCGCCTGCTTGATCAGTTGAATACCATCTTCCGCCTTGCCGGCCTGGTGGACGATGATGCCCAGCAGGTGAAGGGCATGGGCATTTTTCGGCTGTGCATGCAATATCTGGCGCAGCAAGCCTTCCGCCTGTTGCAACTGGCCCGCCGCCTGGTGCTGTGTTGCCCGCTGCAAGGCTTGTTCGACGGTCAGCTGCTGCGCTGCGGGATTGGTCTCTACCGCCAGGGGGCGGGCGGCTGGCTGTTTCTTGACCATGAAAATATTCCGGAAATGGGGATGAAGGCGGCAGCAGTTTAACCCAGGCGAATCAGATTTCTACCCTTGCATCGTCGAGCAGGTGGCATTGGTTCGGTTAAATCTGCCGGGCAAAGTTGCGCGGCAGCAAAGC
>CANJXH010000118.1 GCA_947478755.1 Betaproteobacteria bacterium
ACGTCGTGCCAGTCGGGTAGTCAAATCCGCTGCGGGGCATCTTGCCAAGGCTGGTGTTGAAGCCGGTCAAATCCTCAAGGAATTCCGTATTGATGCAGGAAAGCTCGCCGAGTTCAAGGCTGGCGACGTGATTTCCGTGTCGATATTTCAGCCGGGTCAAATGGTTGATGTGAGCGGCACCACGATTGGTAAGGGCTTTCAGGGGGCCATCAAGCGCCACCACTTCTCTTCCCAGCGTGCGTCGCACGGCAATTCGGTCTCGCACAATGCGCCCGGTTCAATTGGTATGGCTCAGGATCCGGGTCGTGTATTTCCGGGCAAACGCATGGCGGGTCACCTTGGTGATGATGCCCGTACGGTCCAAAACCTGGAAGTCGTACGTATTGACGAGGCTCGTCAGTTGCTTTTGGTCAAGGGTGCAGTACCCGGTTCCAAAGGCGGTGACATCGTCGTTCATCCGGCTGTGAAAGGATAAGGAGCGACCATGGAACTTACACTGATCAACGATCAAGGCCAGGCTTCGGCCAAAGTCAGCGCATCCGATGCATTGTTCGGGCGTGATTACAACGAGGCTCTGATTCACCAGCTTGTTGTTGCTTATCAGGCTAATGCTCGTTCGGGCAATCGCAAGCAGAAGGACCGCGAAGAGGTTCACCACAGCACGAAAAAGCCGTTCAAGCAAAAAGGTACAGGCCGCGCGCGTGCCGGTATGACTTCCAGCCCGCTGTGGCGTGGTGGCGGTCGAATTTTCCCGAACTCGCCTGACGAAAACTTCACCCAGAAAGTCAATCGCAAGATGTTCCGCGCCGGCTTGGCTGCGATCCTGTCGCAGTTGGCGCGTGAGGATCGTCTGGTGGTGGTCGAGAGCTTTTCTGTTGCGGCACCCAAAACCAAGTTGGTCGCGAGCAAGTTGAAGGGCATGGGTCTTGACTCAGTGCTGGTCATCACTGAGAGTGTTGATGAAAACCTGCAACTCGCAGCGCGCAATCTTCCCAATGTGCTGGTACTTGAAGCGCAACACGCCGACCCGATATCGCTGATTCGTTTCCCCAAGGTTCTGGTGACGCGTGCGGCAGTATCCAAGATGGAGGAGATGCTGGCATGAGCAAGAACTTTAATCAGGAGCGCTTGCTCCAGGTGCTGGTTGCGCCGCAAATCTCGGAAAAGGCCACGATGCTTGCCGACAAGAACGAACAGGTCGTGTTCATTGTTGCGCCTGATGCAACCAAACCCGAAGTCAAAGCCGCGGTCGAACTGTTGTTCAAGGTTGACGTTAAGTCGGTGCAGATCGCCAACCTCAAGGGCAAAGAGAAACGTTTTGGACGTTCGATTGGTCGCCGGAATGACATCAGAAAGGCATTTGTTTGCCTCAAGCCCGGTCAGGAAATCAATTTTGTTGAAGGGGGGGCTGCGTAAATGGCGCTCGTCAAAGTCAAGCCGACCTCACCTGGCCGTCGTGCCGTTGTAAAGGTCGTCAATGCGCACCTCTACAAAGGGCGCCCGATTGATGCGCTGACGGAGTCTCAGATCAGCAAGGCTGGTCGCAATACTCACGGTCATATCACCACTCGTCACAAGGGCGGTGGGCACAAGCAACAATATCGCTTGATCGACTTTCGTCGTGACAAGGATGGTATTGCAGCCAAAGTCGAGCGCCTGGAATATGATCCAAATCGTAGCGCAAACATAGCCCTGTTGCTTTATGCAGACGGTGAACGCCGCTATATCATCTCTACCAAGGGCATGGTTGTCGGGCAGGAAGTCATCAGTGGCTCCGAGGCCCCGATCAAGTCCGGCAACGCATTGCCGATTCGCAATATTCCCGTCGGTACCACGATTCACTGTGTTGAGATGATTCCTGGCAAGGGTGCTCAGCTTGCGCGCTCGGCAGGTACTTCGGTGCAGTTGCTTGCTCGTGAAGGTACCTATGCCCAGATTCGTTTGCGTTCGGGCGAAATTCGCCGAATTCATGTCGAATGCCGTGCAACGATCGGCGAAGTCGGTAATGAAGAAAACAACCTGCGCAAGATCGGCAAGGCCGGCGCAAATCGTTGGCGCGGTATTCGACCGACGGTTCGTGGTGTGGTCATGAACCCTGTCGATCACCCCCATGGTGGTGGCGAAGGCAAGACAGGAGAAGGTCGCGTACCGGTCAGTCCGTGGGGCACCCCGACCAAGGGTTACCGTACGCGCAACAACAAGCGCACCGATGTAATGATTGTTCAGCGCCGTCATAAACGCTAAACGGCGGAAAGAGAAAATATATGGCACGTTCCATTAAAAAAGGTCCGTTCGTCGACGACCATCTGGTCAAGAAGGTCGATACCGCACGTGGCAGCAACGACAAGCGTCCGATCAAGACTTGGTCCCGCCGTTCGACGATTCTTCCTGATTTCGTCGGGCTCACGATCGCGGTACACAACGGCAAGCAGCACATACCGGTCTATATCTCGGAAAACATGGTAGGTCACAAGCTCGGCGAGTTCGCTTTGACGCGTACGTTCAAGGGCCATACCGGCGGCAAAAAGGCCACAGGCCCGGCCGCCAAGAAATAAGGAATGACCATGGAAACCAAAGCAATACTACGTGGCGTCCGTCTTTCGGACCAAAAAGGCCGCCTGATCGCCGATCAGATTCGTGGCCGTCCGGTTGATCAGGCGCTCAACATTTTGGCCTTTAGCCCGAAAAAGGGCGCAGGCATTGTCAAGAAGGTCTTGGAGTCAGCCATTGCAAACGCCGAACATAATGACGGCGCAGATATTGACGCGTTGAAGGTCAAGGTCATTTATGTCGAGAAGGGCCCGGTTTTAAAGCGCTTCACGGCGCGAGCGAAGGGCCGTGGCAATCGTATCGTCAAGCCCACCTGCCACATCTACGTGACCGTCGGGGATTAAGGAGAAACTATGGGACAGAAGATTCATCCGACCGGATTCCGCCTCGCCGTTACACGTGACTGGACATCGCGCTGGTATGCCAATTCGAAGGCATTCCCGAAGATGCTTCAAGGCGATATAGAAGTACGGGAGTACCTGAAAAAGAAGCTGGCGCATGCCTCGGTTGGTCGTGTTGTCATTGAGCGGCCGGCAAAAAATGCACGGGTCACCGTGTATAGCGCTCGTCCAGGTGTTGTTATCGGCAAAAAGGGCGAAGATATCGAAAGCCTCAAGGCTGAATTGCAAAAACGCATGGGTGTGCCGGTCCATGTCAATATTGAAGAAATTCGCAAACCTGAGCTTGATGCTCAACTGATCGCTGATTCAATAGCGCAACAGCTGGAAAAACGCATCATGTTCCGTCGTGCCATGAAGCGCGCCATGCAAAATGCAATGCGCCTTGGCGCACAAGGCATCAAAATCATGAGTGCAGGCCGATTGAATGGCGCTGAAATCGCCCGGACCGAATGGTATCGCGAAGGTCGCGTGCCGCTTCATACCCTGCGTGCTGATATTGATTATGGTACGTCAGAGGCGTTGACCACCTATGGAAAAATTGGCATCAAGGTGTGGGTATTCAAGGGTGAGGCCGTCGGCAAGGGCGAGTTGCAAATTGCCGCCCCCGAGCAGGCCGAAGATCCATCCAAGAAAACGGTCCGCAAGGCACTTTCACGCCCCGCCAAGTCGGACGATGGTGTTGAAGCCAAGCCCGTAGCGAAGCGTGCTGCAGCCAAACCGGTAGCCGCCAAAGCTGGCGATGACGTAAAAAAGGAACCCGCCAAGCGCGTTCGCAAGGCAGCACCAAAGTCACCTGATGGTGACGTGGCTGCTCAGGAAGGTAAGGAGTAAACCGCCATGCTGCAACCAGCACGCAGAAAGTATCGCAAGGAACAAAAGGGCCGCAATACGGGGCTAGCAACTCGCGGAGCCAAGGTAAGCTTCGGTGAGTATGGTCTAAAGGCTACCGTACGTGGTCGTCTGACAGCTCGCCAGATTGAGGCAGCTCGTCGAGCAATGACGCGTCATATCAAGCGCGGTGGCCGAATCTGGATCCGCATATTCCCGGACAAGCCAATCTCGAAGAAGCCTGCTGAAGTTCGTATGGGTAATGGCAAGGGAAATCCCGAATATTGGGTTGCCGAGATTCAGCCCGGCAAGGTGCTTTACGAGATGGATGGTGTCGACGAAGCGTTGGCCCGCGAAGCATTTCGCCTCGCTGCCGCCAAATTGCCGCTCGCGACTACCTTTGTTACACGCCATTTGGGGTAAGAAATGAAAGCCAGTGAACTTAGGCAAAAAAACGGCGCGGAGCTGGAAAAAGAATTGCTGGATCTGCGCCGAGCACAATTTTCGGCCCGCATGCAGATTGCGACTCAGCAGCTTACCAACACCAGTCAGCTCGGCAAAGTGCGCAAGGATATTGCGCGCGTGAAAACAATCCAGCGTGAAAAGGCGACGGCGAAATGAGTGAGACCAAGACTGTAGTGCGCCGCACGCTGCAAGGCCGCGTAGTGAGCGACAAGATGAACAAAACCGTGACGGTATTGATAGAACGCCGGGTAAAGCATCCGGTTATCGGTAAGGTGCTGACTCGTTCACGGAAATATCACGCACACGTTGAAGGCCTTGAGGCTAGAGATGGTGACTTGGTTCAAATTGAAGAGACAGCACCAATCTCCAAAACCAAAGCGTGGCGAGTAACAAAAGTGATCGAAAAGGCTCGGGCTGTTTGAGCGGTATTTACAGTTAGGCAGTCCAGCAGCACATTTGGCATTTATTTTGTAAATTGTGTTGACGTAGTGGTGGTGGGCAAGTAATATTTGCCCCCTTGCTTACGCCGAAGGGATCGCAAATAGCGATCGAATCAAGGAAAGACAAGGTAGTACTTCGGTGGATTACTCAGGCGACCAAAGGTCGGATGAGTGCCAAAACTGACCGTTGAAGCGCTTAAATGTTTTAAGCGCATAGCGGATTAAGTTGGAGAAATTACGATGATTCAAATGCAGACGGTTCTGAACGTCGCTGATAACACTGGCGCGCGTTCGGTAATGTGTATCAAGGTGATCGGCGGATCAAAGCGCCGCTACGCCAGTATCGGTGACATTATCAAAGTCAGTATTCGCGACGCCGCTCCTCGCGGCCGCGTCAAAAAAGGCGAAGTCTACAGCGCAGTTGTTGTTCGTACTGCCAAGGGAGTGCGCCGTTCGGATGGGTCGTTGGTCAAATTCGACGGCAACGCCGCAGTGTTGCTCAACAACAAGTTGGAGCCAATTGGAACCCGTATCTTCGGGCCGGTTACGCGCGAACTGCGTACCGAGCGCTTCATGAAGATTGTGTCCCTGGCGCCCGAAGTTCTTTAAGGATTCGGCAATGAACAAAATTCGCAAAGGTGACGGCGTCATCGTCCTCGCCGGTAAAGACAAGGGTAAGCGCGGAAGCGTGCTTTCCTGGGTTGATGCTCAGCATGTCCTGGTTGAAGGTGTGAATCGGGCAAAAAAGCATACGAAGCCAAACCCAATGAAGGGTCAGCTTGGAGGCATCGTTGAAAAAGAGATGCCGATTCGGATTTCGAATGTGGCGCTGTTCAATGCCGCTACGCAGAAAGCCGATCGTGTTGGCTTTAAGGCGCTCGAAGACGGCCGCAAAGTGCGGGTATTCAAATCCAACGGCGAAAACGTCGACGCGTAAGGAATAAACATGGCGCGCATGCATAGTTTTTACAAAGAGACCGTGGTGCCTGAACTGCAAAAGCAGTTTGGTTACAAATCGGTTATGGAAATTCCACGCATTACCAAAATTACGCTCAACATGGGTGTTGGTGAGGCTGTTGGCGACAAGAAAATTCTCGAACACGCTGTGGCTGACATGACGAAGATTGCTGGCCAAAAACCGGTGGTGACCAAGGCAAAGAAGGCCATTGCAGGATTCAAGATCCGCGAAGGCTATCCGATTGGTTGCATGGTGACCTTGCGTGGTAATCAGATGTATGAATTCCTTGATCGTTTGGTGACGGTTGCGTTGCCGCGTGTGCGGGATTTTCGTGGCATTTCGGGCAAGGGCTTTGATGGTCGCGGCAACTACAACGTTGGCGTGAAAGAGCAAATCATTTTTCCCGAAATCGAGTACGACAAGATTGACGCGTTGCGTGGCATGAATATCAGTGTCACGACTACGGCAAAAACCGATGAGGAGGCGAAAGCTCTTCTCGCCGCTTTCAAATTCCCCTTCAAGAACTGAGGGAACCATGGCAAAAATGGCAATCATCAACCGCGAAGCGAAACGTACAAAATTGGTAGCGAAGTATGCTGCCAAGCGTTCCGAGCTTTTCGCAATCATTAACAATTTCAAGCTGTCTGACGAAGAGCGCTCGGCAGCACGGAGCAAGCTTCAGGCATTGCCTCGTGACTCGAGTCCCACACGCCAGCGCAATCGCTGTGCGCTAACGGGGCGTCCGCGCGGTGTGTTCAGCAAGTTCGGCCTCTGCCGCCTGAAGCTGCGCGAAAGCGTCATGCGTGGCGAGGTGCCGGGCATGACCAAGGCCAGTTGGTAAGGAGGATAAATTATGAGTATGACTGATCCCATTGCCGATATGCTGACTCGCATCCGTAACGCGCAGATGGTCGAAAAAGCCTCTGTGTCAATGCCGTCGTCCAAGTTAAAGGTATCCATTGCCGAAGTACTCAAGGATGAGGGCTATATCGGTGATTATGTTGTTCGTGAAAATGATGGCAAGGCAAATTTGGATATTGCGCTGAAGTACTACGCAGGTCGTCCAGTCATTGTTCGTATCGAACGTGTGTCAACACCTGGCCTGCGCGTCTACAAAGGCAAGGATGAATTGCCTCGTGTTCTGAACGGACTCGGTGTCGCCATTGTTTCCACGCCCAAGGGCGTCATGTCCGATCGCAAGGCCCGCGCCAGCAATGTTGGTGGCGAAGTCCTGTGTATCGTTGCTTAAGGAGGCCCGGCGATGTCACGTATTGCAAAATATCCAGTTGATGTACCGAAGGGCGTCGAAGTTACGTTGAGTTCTGGCCAGATAAGTGTCAAGGGGCCTCTCGGAACGTTGAATCAATTCATGTTGCCGTCGGTAACCATTGAACGTGATGGTGAACAGCTGCTATGCAAGGCGGTACAAGGTGCTGCGAATGCAGGCGCCATGTCCGGAACCATGCGGGCGTTGGTCAATAACATGGTGAATGGTGTGACCAAAGGCTTCGAAAAAAAGCTGACACTTGTTGGTGTGGGTTATCGTGCCCAGGCTCAAGGCGACAAGCTGAATCTCACGCTTGGCTACTCGCATCCGGTTGTGCATAACATGCCAAAAGGGGTGAAGGTCGAAACGCCGAGCCAAACCGAGATCGTAATTAAGGGAATCGACCGTCAACAGGTCGGTCAGGTGGCTGCCGAAGTGCGTGCATATCGCTCCCCGGAGCCCTACAAGGGCAAGGGTGTGCGTTATGTCGACGAAGTTGTCGTCATCAAAGAAACCAAGAAGAAATAAGGGCGCGAAATCATGGACAAAAATGAATCTCGTCTGCGCAGGGCGCGTAAGACCCGCGCCAGAATCGCAGAGCAGAAACGTGTACGTCTCGCGGTGCATCGCACCAACAGTCATATTTATGCGCAAATTTTCTCCGGTTGCGGTACCCAGGTTCTGGCTGCAGCATCTACCGCCGAGGCTGATGTGCGCAAGCAACTTCCGAACGGCGGCAATATTGCTGCTGCCAAGGTGGTCGGTAAATTGATCGCCGAGCGTGCCAAGGCCAAGGGCATCGAAGATGTTGCTTTCGATCGTTCCGGATTCTTTTACCACGGCCGCGTGAAAGCGCTGGCCGACGCAGCCCGCGAGAGCGGCCTCAAGTTTTAAGCGGAGACCCAAATGGCTAAACCGCAAGGCAAGAAACAACAGAACGCACAAGAAGAACGTGATGACGGCTTGCGCGAGAAGATGGTGTCCATCAATCGCGTAACCAAAGTAGTGAAGGGTGGCCGTATCATGGGCTTCGCCGCACTGACGGTGGTTGGAGATGGCGATGGCACCGTTGGCATGGGCAAAGGCAAGTCACGGGAAGTGCCGGTTGCTGTGCAAAAAGCAATGGACGAAGCTCGTCGCAAGATGAACAAGATCAGTCTCAAGGATGGTACTTTGCACCACACCGTGATCGGCAAGCATGGCTCGACCAAAGTGTTGATGCAACCCGCCGCAGCCGGTACGGGCGTGATTGCCGGCGGCGCAATGCGCGCTGTGTTTGAGGTGATGGGCGTGACCGACGTTGTTGCCAAGGCGATCGGCCCGACCAACCCCTATAACGTCGTGCGCGCAACGTTGCAGGGCTTGATGACGATGAACACTCCTGCCGAAATTGCTGCCAAGCGTGGCAAGAGCGTGCAGGAAATTACGGAGTAAATCATGGCCGGCAAGAAAATCAAGGTTACGCTCGTCAAGGGTGTCATCGGCACCAAACAGGATCATCGTGCAACGGTTCGCGGCTTGGGCTTGCGCCGGATTCGCCATACGGTTGAATTGGAAGATACGCCGGCAGTGCGCGGCATGATCAACAAGGTCGCCTATCTCGTGAAGTGCGAGGGTTAAGCAAATGGAACTGAATAATCTAAAACCTGCTGCTGGTGCAACGCATGCCAAGCGTCGTGTTGGTCGTGGCATAGGCAGCGGTCTGGGTAAGACGGCAGGTCGTGGCCACAAGGGTCAAAAGTCTCGCGCCGGCGGCTTTCACAAAGTCGGTTTTGAAGGCGGTCAGATGCCTTTGCAACGTCGATTGCCAAAGCGCGGCTTTGTGTCGCTAACTGCGGCCCGCAATGTCGAAGTGCGTCTTTCAGAGTTGGAAAAGATGCCCGTTGACGAAATCGATCTGCTGGTACTGAAGCAGGCTGGTGTGATTCGTGGCGATGCATTGTCCGCAAAAGTTATCCTCTCCGGCAAGCTGACACGCAAGGTGACGCTCAAAGGGCTTGGCGCAACG
>CANJXH010000119.1 GCA_947478755.1 Betaproteobacteria bacterium
CCGAAACGCCAGACGATTTCGCCCAGATTGGCTGGCGTGGGGTTCTTCAGCAACACGTTCAACGGCATGTTACTGGGGGTCTGCTGAACGCCACGCGCCTCAACGGGCTCGATTCGCACCGCATAGCGACCAAATTCCATCACCCGGTAATCCGGATTTCCCGGGGTACCTTCGTAACGCCGACCATGATCCATCACAAGGAATCGGTCCCCGTTGGGCATGATTTCGGTATGCCCCAGAGCGGCCGCCATCACGCCAAGCCGACCATTCTGTACAGAACTGACAAAAATATTCTTTACTCGCCCGCCATTGTCTTCCGAACCGTTGATTCCTTCGACGAAAAAGACACGCTCCGTGCCCGACGCTTCATTGAAAACACCGGGAGAGATTTGCGACACGTCGTCCCGCTTGTCCATGCGTTGCCGAAAATCCGCACTCTTGGTCAACGCCCACGGCGAAAGAAACAGGGACAACGCCGCAATCGCCAGAACAATGGGCAGCGCAAAACGCATGACGGGACCGACCCAGGCCGTCAGGGGCAAACCTGAAGAAAACCAGATGATCATCTCGGAATCACGATACCAGCGCGATAGGGTCATCAGTACTGCAATGAATACGGTCAACGACAGAACCACCGGAAGGTAATTGATTGCCCCGAATCCGAGCAGTGCAACCACCGCCTGCGATGCCAGCGTGCCGCCCGCCGCCTCATTGAGCAGGCGAATCAATTGTGTCGTGAGCAGGATTGCAAACAATGCGACAAATACGGTGATCGCTGTTTGGGTGAATTCGCGCAGTAGCGCGCGTCGAAAGATCATTGGCTTTGACTAAAACGGAAAATAGCGGGGATAATCATTGTCAGCCGATTCATGAAATTTCGAGAACTGCATGGCAAGAATGCGCTCGACAATTCAGCCCGCGACACCAACCGAGCACATCAAGGAGCGACCTGTGGAATTTAGCATAAAGAGTGGTACCCCAGAAACGCAACGTACCGCAACCGTCGTCGTAGGCGTATTCGAGCCACGCAACTTGACGTCTGCGGCCGCAGCGATCGACAAGGCCGCAAAGGGGCACCTGAGCAAGGTACTGAAGAGCGGCGACATTGACGGCAAAGTCGGTACCAGCTTGCTGTTGCACGGGGTACCGGGCGTTGCCGCAGAGCGCGTGCTACTGGTCGGCCTAGGCAAGGAAAGCGATTTCGGCGACAAGGCATTTCGCAATGCCATTGCCAAGGCCATTGCAAGCGTCAATGAAATCGGTGGTAGCGATGCCACGATCATGCTCACCGAGCTTGCCGTAAGCAAACGCAATGCAATGTGGCGGGTGCGGCAGGCCGTCATGGTTGCCGCAGATACCGTATATCGTTTCGACCAGCTGAAATCAAAAAAGGAAAGTCCGCGCAGTGCACTGAAGAATGTCGCCTTCGTGGTTGCTGCTGGCGAAGTGACTGGTGCCAAGTCAGCATTGGCAGAAGGTCATGCCATCGCTGCCGGGCAGCACCTGATGAAGGATCTGGCCAATCTATCCGCGAATTACTGTACGCCAAGCTATCTCGCTGATCAGGCCAAGGTCCTGGCCCGCGAGCACAAGCTCGGTGTCGACATCCTCGACCGCAGCGACATGAAGAAACTGGGCATGAACACGCTGCTCGCCGTAGCGCAGGGTTCGGCAGAACCGCCAAAACTGGTCGTACTCAAGTACAACGGGGGTACGAAAGGTGCCAAACCGATCGTCCTGGTGGGCAAGGGCGTGACGTTCGATACCGGCGGCATTTCGCTCAAACCGGCACCCGAAATGGACGAGATGAAGTACGACATGTCTGGCGCTGCCAGCGTGTTCGGCACCATCAAGGCGGCAGCGATGATGAAGCTGCCGCTCAACATTGTCGGCATCACGCCGATCACCGAGAACATGCCCGGCGGCAAAGCCATCAAGCCGGGCGATGTGGTCACCTCAATGTCAGGACAGACCGTCGAAATACTCAACACGGACGCCGAAGGGCGGCTCATCCTGTGCGATGCCTTGACCTACGCCGAACGATTCAACCCGGACTGTGTCGTCGACATTGCCACGCTTACCGGCGCCTGTGTTGTTGCCTTGGGCAGCGTGGCCTGCGGGGTAATGGGTAATGACGATGCACTGACCAACGAACTGCTCGCAAGTGGTCAGGAGTCCGGGGATCGCGCCTGGCAATTGCCGCTGTGGGATGACTATCAGGAGCAGTTGAAGAGCAACTTTGCCGACATGGCGAATATTGGTGGGCGCATGGCCGGCACGATTACGGCGGCGTGTTTCCTTGCGCGTTACACCAAGAAATACCAATGGGCACATCTTGATGTCGCTGGTACCGCGTGGCGCGGTGGCGACAAGAAGGGCTCCACCGGCAGGCCGGTACCGCTGCTCACCCATTTCCTCATGCAGCGTGCAAGCAAGGCCAAGGCGCCCGCCAAAGCCACCCGCAAGAAATAGGCAAGTGACCAAGGTCCAGTTCTTTCACGGTGCCAGCGACCGCGTAACAGCCGCGGCCGCCTGGCTACAGCTGGCCTGGGCCAAACGCAAGGATTCCAGCCCGCAGCAAGTGATTGTTTATGCCCCCGACGCCAGGATTGCCGAGCAGATTGACCGCCAGCTCTGGCTTCATCCTGCTGGCAGTTTCCTGCCACACTGCCGTTCGAACTCGCCCTTGGCTGACGAAACCCCCATTGTCATCAGCGACTCATTGGCGGCGCTCAATTGCTCGCTGCAGTTGCTGAATCTCGGTGACGAAGTACCCCCGGAGTTCTCGCGCTACGAACAGGTCATTGAAATCGTGAGCCAATCAGGCCCCGACAAGCTGCCGGCGCGCGAACGTTTCAAGTTTTATCGTGAGCGCGGGTACGAGCTGCAAAACAAGGATGTCTCTACGGGGTTCCAATGAACGATATCGACGACAGCCGTGCTTTGCTCGAAAAGGCCGATGCTTTTCTCAATCGGCGACGGGCACAACTGGGCAACCCGATGTCGGACCCGCGTACAGCCACGACAGAGAACCCGGCCGATGACTTCCCCCTCCTGACCGAAGTCGTCAGTGAGGTCGATCCAACTGCCCGGCCTGCAGAACGCAAGGATTTCAGTGCCGACGTGGCACGTGAAATGGAGGCCTGGCTTGACGAAAACCTGCCGCAAGTCGTTCTGCACGCGCTGGATGGCGTTGGCGACCGCCTGATATCGATGGTCCATGACAGCGCCCGCGCCGACCTGTTGCCGCGTCTGCAACGCATCGTTGGCAAGGATGACAGCGAGGGCAAGTAAGCAAAAGGCCGCGCCTACCCCTCCGCTATAATTCGCGCCTTTCCGCGCGCCGCGCGTTTTCCCCTCAATTTTCACCATGGAACTCGCCAAGAGCTTCGAACCCGCCGATATCGAGAAACGCTGGTACCCGATCTGGGAATCCCGCAATTATTTCGCCGCAGGCCTCGACAACACCAAGACCGACAATTTCTGCATCCTGCTGCCGCCACCTAACGTGACGGGCACGCTGCACATGGGCCACGGATTCAACCAAGCGATCATGGATGCGCTGACCCGCTACCACCGCATGCGTGGCGACAACACCCTGTGGCAGCCTGGTACCGACCACGCCGGGATCGCAACCCAGATCGTCGTCGAGCGCCAACTGGATGCGCAGGGCGTCTCGCGCCACGACCTCGGGCGCGAGAAATTCCTCGAAAAAGTCTGGGAATGGAAAGAATACTCGGGCAACACCATCACCAAGCAGATGCGCCGCCTTGGCACCTCGCCTGACTGGTCGCGCGAGCGATTCACCATGGATGCCGGCCTCAACAAGATCGTCACCGAGACTTTTGTCCGCCTGCACAAGGAAGGCCTGATCTATCGCGGCAAGCGTCTGGTGAACTGGGATCCGAAGCTGGGTACTGCGGTGTCGGACCTGGAGGTCGTGCAGGAAGAGGAAGACGGCTTCATGTGGCACATCCGCTACCCACTCGCGGATGGCAGGGGCCACCTGACTGTGGCCACCACCCGCCCGGAAACCATGCTCGGCGACGTGGCAGTAATGGTCCACCCCGAAGATGAGCGCTATCGCCATCTGATTGGCAAGCAGGTTGTGCTTCCCCTGTGCAATCGCGAGATCCCGATCATCGCCGACGAATATGTCGACAAGGAATTCGGTACCGGCGTGGTCAAGGTCACGCCGGCGCATGACTTCAATGACTACGCGGTCGGACTGCGGCACGGCTTTGCGCCGATCAGCATTCTCACCCTTGACGCGCACATCAATGACTACGCACCGCAGCAATACCGTGGCCTCGACCGGTTCGAAGCACGAAAGCAGATCGTCACCGATCTTGAGGCCGCCAGCCTGATGGTTGAAGTCAAGCCACACAAGCTGCAGGTTCCGCGCGGCGATCGTACCGGTGTTGTCATCGAACCGATGCTGACCGACCAGTGGTTCGTTGCCATGTCGAAGCCCGGCGCGGACGGCAAGAGCATTACCGCCAAGGCGTTGGATGCGGTGTCTTCTGGCGAGATCAAGTTCGTGCCCGAGAACTGGGTGAACACCTACAACCAGTGGCTTAACAACATTCAGGACTGGTGTATCTCGCGCCAACTGTGGTGGGGGCATCAGATCCCGGCCTGGTACGACGATGACGGCCAAGTTTATGTCGCGCATGATGAAGCCGAAGCCAGGGCGCTTGCCAGGGCCGATGGCTACAGCGGTAATTTGAAACGCGATGACGACGTGCTCGACACCTGGTATTCCTCCGCACTGTGGCCGTTCTCGACGCTGGACTGGACTGGCGACGCGAACGCCGACAATGTCAACCAGATGTTGCAGCAATACCTGCCCTCGACGGTTCTGGTCACCGGGTTCGACATCATCTTCTTCTGGGTTGCGCGCATGGTGATGATGACCAAGCACATCACCGGCAAGATCCCCTTCAAGCACGTGTATGTGCACGGTCTGATCCGCGATGCGGAGGGCCAGAAGATGAGCAAGTCGAAGGGCAATGTGCTGGATCCGATTGATCTGATCGACGGCATCAGCCTCGACGATCTGGTGAAAAAACGTACGACGGGTTTGATGGACCCGCGCCAGGCACCCAAGATCGAAAAACGCACCAGAAAGGAATACCCGAACGGAATTCCCGGTTTCGGAACTGATGCGTTGCGCTTCACCTTCCTTTCGCTTGCCTCTCCGGGTCGCGACATCAAGTTCGACATGCAGCGCTGCGAGGGTTACCGCAACTTCTGCAACAAGCTGTGGAACGCCACGCGCTTCGTATTGATGAACTGTGAAGGCAAGGATGTCGGGCTCGAACCACATGAGCCGGGCAGTTGCGGCGCCGGCGGCTATCTGGATTTCTCGCCGGCCGATCGCTGGATCGTCAGCATCCTGCAAAAGACCGAAGCCGAAGTAGCGAAACACTACGAGGACTATCGATTTGATCTACTCGCCAAGGCCATCTACGAATTCGTCTGGGACGAATACTGTGACTGGTACGTCGAACTGGCCAAGGTACAAATGCAGACCGGCAACGAAGCTCAACAGCGCGCGACACGCCGTACCCTGTTGCGCGTGCTGGAAACCGTGCTGCGCCTCGCCCACCCACTGATTCCGTTCATTACCGAAGAGCTGTGGCAGACGGTCGCGCCGCTCGCCGGTCGTATCAAGGCGGACGGCATCGCGTCGATCATGACGCAGGCCTACCCCAAGGCCGACCTCGGACGCTGCGATGAGCAATCCGACGCCTGGGTGGCTCGCCTCAAGGAGATGATCACTGCCTGCCGCAGCCTGCGCGGCGAGATGAGTGTCTCGCCGGCGCAGAAGGTACCGCTGATCGCCGCTGGCGACAGCGAGACGATTACTGCCTATGCGCCCTATCTCGCCGCATTGGCAAAGCTGTCGGATGTTCAGGCTAGCGGTGATACGCTGCCTGAGTCCGATGCGCCGGTACAGATCGTCGGCGACTTCCGCCTGATGCTGAAGATCGAAATCGACGTCGCTGCCGAGAAGGAACGCATCGGCAAGGAAGTCTTGCGCATCAGTGCCGAAAT
Organism: Betaproteobacteria bacterium; assembly: GCA_947478755.1. GTDB lineage: Bacteria > Pseudomonadota > Gammaproteobacteria > Burkholderiales > Rhodocyclaceae > Georgfuchsia. The sequence continues at coordinate 6,061 of CANJXH010000119.1, forward strand.
CGATAAAGCCGACAAGAAACTGTCAACGCCGACCTTCGTCGAACGCGCCCCAACAGCGGTGGTGGAGCAGGAACGCAAGCGCCTTGCAGACTTCGTCGCACTGCTGGAAAAACTTCAATCGCAACTTGCAAGACTGAGCTGAACATCAAGACCTGAAGGAGCTTCAACGTGACCGCACTGCTGCCCCAACCCGACCCGCAAGGCCTGCTCGAATACTCGGTGGTCTATACCGACCGTTCGCTGAACCACATGTCACAACGATTCCAGGGCGTGATGAAGGATATTTCACGCATCCTCAAATCCGTCTATAACGCCAAGGCGGCGATCGTCGTGCCGGGTGGTGGTACCTACGGCATGGAGGCCGTGGCGCGACAGTTCGCCAGCGACAGGAAATGTCTGGTGATCCGCAACGGCTGGTTCAGCTTTCGTTGGACGCAGATTTTCGAGATGGGCCGCATCCCTTCCGAGTCCATCGTGCTAAAGGCGCGCCAGATCGGCAGCGGCGATCAGGCACCATTTGCACCAGCCCCGATCGATGAAGTCGTCGCTGCGATTCGTCAGCACAGGCCCGATATGGTTTTTGCGCCGCACGTCGAAACCGCTTCCGGCATCATGCTGCCCGACGACTACGTTCGTGCCGTCGGTGCCGCAGTACGTGAAGTTGGTGGCCTGTTTGTGCTTGATTGCATCGCCTCGGGCACGGTATGGGTCGACATGGTCGCCAGCAATGTCGACGTGCTGATCAGCGCACCGCAAAAAGGCTGGAGCGGCTCACCGTGTGCGGCACTGGTATGTCTGGGTGAAAGAGCCCGTACCCGTATCGACGAGACTACGAGCAGCAGCTTCGCCTGCGACCTCAAGAAATGGTTGCAGATCATGGAAGCCTACGAAAACGGTGGCCACATGTACCACGCCACCATGCCGACCGACGGCTTGACTACCCTGCGCGATGTCATGTTTGAAACCGAAGCCTACGGCTTTGAAAAGGTGAGGGCGGAACAGTTGGAACTGGGCCGCCAGGTACGCGCACTGATGACCACCAAGGGATTCCCCAGTGTTGCTGCCGAAGGTTTTCAGGCACCGGGGGTCGTGGTCAGCTACACCACCGACCCAGACATCCAGTCAGCGAAGAAATTCATCTCCCAAGGGATTCAAAGCGCCACCGGCGTTCCGCTGCAATGCGACGAGCCAGCGGGGTTCCGTACTTTCCGTATCGGCCTGTTCGGACTGGACAAGCTGCACAACCCGGTGCGCACGGTAAAGCTCCTCGAAGAGGCCCTCGCCAAAGCCACCTGAGCATTGCCGGACCGTATCCGGCTATTTTCGCTTCATGAAGAACTCGAACTCCTTGTCCTTCTGGGCATGCTCCATGAGTTCGTTGCCGGTCTGGCGCGAGAATGCCTGAAAATCCTTCACCGACCCAGGGTCGGTCGCAATGATGCGCAGAATCTGGCCTGAACTCAATGTAGCCAGCGCCTTTTTGGTCCGCAGGATCGGCAATGGGCAGTCAAGCCCGCGGGCGTCGACTTCAAGATCAAATTTCATTCGGTAAATTCCTTCCAGCGTTGTTCGCCGGCCTTTTGCTTGGGCTTGGCTGATTCTATCGCCTGCAACTCGCGCAAGCGGGCATCGACCTGCGAGTGTTCGTAAAAGTCGCCATCCGTCGCCTTTTGCGCAATCATCAACTGCTCGATTGCGGCGGCGGTCTGGCCATAGCGCGCATAGACCTCAGCCTGGTTTTTATGCTGCTGCAGGACCTTGCCCAAGCCGGCGTTGGCCCTGGCAGCGAACTCGTACAGCTTGGGGTCAGTGGGATAGCTCTGCACTTCGCGGCCTTGAAGCTGCAGGGCAGCCTGCAACTGACCGTTGCGGATCTGCGTATCCAGCAGCAGGTACAAGATCGCGCGGTTGAGCGGAAACTTCAGGTTGGCAAGCTGCAATATCTTCAGTGCCAGTTCGGGCTGATCCTGCTTGAGCTTCAATTCGGCAGCCAGCGTATCGAACTGTGGCAGGGCGACCTTTCCGGCTCTCGCAACGGCCAGTTCTTCTTCGGCGCCCTTGTAGTTCTTGTTCCGGGAAAGCGCGATGGCAAGACCATAATGCATTGCGATCTCCGACGTATATTTACGATCAGCAAGCAAGCTGCGAAATTTTGTTATCGCGTCCTGCGGCGTACCGTCCATCGCCATGAGCTTGGCCCGCGTCATGGCAAACCCGATCGAATCAGTTGCCTGATGGTAGGGTCTCTGCTGAATCCGGTTGGCCATATCCGCCATGCGCTCCGTGGTCAGCGGGTGCGTCATCAGGTACGACTGGGCATTGGCCTCGTAGATGCGGGTGGTTTTTTGCATGCGCCCGAAAAATACCTCCATGTCGCGAATATCGAATCCGGCTCGTTCGAGCAGCTTGATCCCGGTGCGGTCAGCCTCGCGCTCAAAGTCGCGCGAATAGCTGAGCTGAGACTGGATCGCAGCGCCCTGCCCCGCCATGATCGCGCCTTGCGCCAGATCGGGCCTGTTGCGCGCCGCGATGAGACCGGCCACCATGGCGAGCATTGCCAATGTTTGTGATTGCCCCTGGGGCCTCAACTGACGCGCGATATGGTGTTGCGTCACGTGAGATATCTCGTGTGCCAGTACGCCTGCCAGTTCGGATTCGCTCTGGGCCAGAAGGATCAAACCGCTATGCACGCCGATAAATCCACCGGGCAAGGCAAAGGCATTGACCTCGGGATCGCGCAGCGCGAAAAATTCAAACTCCTGATGTGCGTCTTCGGTCTGCGCAGAAAGTCGATGTCCGAGCTCATTGAGATAGGCTGCAATCTCCGGGTCGTCCAGATAGGTCG
>CANJXH010000120.1 GCA_947478755.1 Betaproteobacteria bacterium
GATCTACGAAGGCGGCATCGCCAACATGAACTACTCGATCTCGAACAATGCCGAATATGGCGAATACGTGACCGGCCCGAAGGTCATTGCCGGCGAAGCACGTGCCGCGATGAAGGAAGCGCTGGAGAACATCCAGAACGGCAACTATGCCAAACGCTTCATTCTGGAAGGCCGTACCAACTATCCCGAAATGACCTCGCGTCGTCGTTTGACCGCAGAACATCCAATTGAGAAAGTGGGTGCTCAACTGCGCGAAATGATGCCGTGGATCAGAAAAAACAAGCTGGTTGATCAGAGCAAGAACTGACTTTTGCTTGAAGTTTATCCAGACAGGGCACAGCGTCGCTGTGCCCTTGTCGTATCAGGGCCCGATGATGAATGACAATTACCCGCACCCATTGATTGCACGCGAAGGCTGGCCATTTCTGGCGATTTCCCTGCTTGTTGCCAGTTTGGTCACGGCACTGACCGGCTGGCTTTGGGCACTGCCTCTGTGGTTGATATTTATTTTTGTGCTGCAGTTTTTCCGCGATCCGGCTCGTTCGGTTCCGCAGGGCGACAAGCTGGTGCTTTCGCCCGCTGATGGCCGGATTGTCGCCATCGTGCCTTCACGCGATCCGTGGCTTGATCGTGATGCGCTTAAAATCAGCGTGTTCATGAACGTGTTCAATGTGCATTCGAATCGTAGCCCCGTTGATGGCGCTGTGATCAGGCGCTGGTATCACCCTGGCCAGTTCGTCAATGCAGCACTGGACAAGGCCTCGACAGAAAACGAGCGCAATGCCTTGCATATCCGCAGTGCTGACGGGCAGGACATTACCTGTGTTCAGGTCGCAGGCCTGATTGCCCGCAGAATACTTTGCTATGTCGAAGCAGAGAGTGCACTGACTCGCGGCCAGCGTTACGGGTTCATCCGGTTTGGCTCGCGTGTCGATCTGTATTTGCCGCTTGATACGCGTGTCAAAGTTGTCATTGGCGAAAAGGTCAGCGCAACCTCCACCGTGCTTGCCGAACTTCCCTGATTCGACCGTGTGTCAGCAATTGCCTGAAGACTACAATGCAACCATTGCGCCGGAGGCTTGACCTATGCCGATAACCCCCCGCAGCAAGGTATTGGCGAACACCGAATTGCGTCGCAAGGGCATCTATCTTCTGCCAAACCTTTTCACCACAGCGGCTCTGTTTGGCGGGTTTTTCGCGATCGTGCAGGCGATGAACGGAAAATTTGAAATTGCCGCAGTCGCCATTTTCATCGCCATGGTGCTTGATGGTCTCGATGGTCGCGTCGCTCGAATGACGCATACGCAAAGCGCCTTTGGTGCTGAGTACGACTCGCTCTCCGACATGGTGTCGTTTGGCGTTGCACCTGCCCTTGTCTCTTACGAATGGGCGCTGAAGGGCATGGGCAAACTGGGCTGGATCGCCGCCTTCATCTATTGCGTCGGCGCTGCATTGCGATTGGCGCGATTCAACACCCAGATTGACGTTGGCAGCGACAAGCGTTTTTTTCAGGGCATGCCGAGCCCGGCGGCTGCGGCATTGGTTGCCGGACTGGTCTGGGTGATGATAGACAATGAATGGACCGGTGAACAAGCCCGCTGGTACGTTTGCGCGGTCACCATCTTTGCGGGGCTGACGATGGTGAGCAATATCCGCTACTATTCCGGCAAGGACATCAATTTGCGGCGCAGTGTCCCTTTCATTTTCATTGCCGGAATCGCCTTGTTTTTTGCTTTGGTGTCGAGCTATCCGCCCGGGGTACTGTTTGCGTTGTTTCTTTGCTATTCCCTGTCGGGGTACGTGTTTTCGACATGGAGCTGGCTAAGCGGAAACAGGAAGCGCGGCAAGACTATTGCAGACGGCAAATAAAGCAGCTATATTGCAGTCATGTTTGCGGAAATCCTCTTTTCTGTGCTGTTCCTCAGCTTCACCGGCGCCCTGCTGGTGAACAAGCCGCTGCGCGCCAAACTGCTGCCGCTGCTGCGCCTCAAGCGCTAAAAATACACCCCCACAACTAGAGCATTGCATTGGCCCGGTGATTCGGTTCATCGGACTCCCGTACATATTTTTGCTGGAGAGCATCATGACTGTAGAAAAATTAATCGTCTTTGATACGACTTTGCGCGATGGTGAACAAAGCCCTGGCGCTTCCATGACGCGCGAAGAAAAAATCCGTATTGCACGTCAGCTGGAAAAAATGCGCGTTGACGTGATCGAAGCAGGCTTCCCTGCGGCATCCAACGGTGATTTCGAGTCGGTGCGTGCGGTCGCCGAGGTGATCAAGGACAGCCGAATCGCCGCACTGTGTCGGACTTCAGACAAGGACATCGAACGCGCTCTGGAGGCGCTAAAACCTGCAAAAGCAGGCCGTATTCATACCTTCATTGCGACCAGCGCGCTGCACATGGAAAAGAAATTGCGCATGTCGCCAGAAGAAGTGATGGTTGCTGCGCGCAACGCCGTCCGGTTTGCACGAAACGGCATTGATGATGTCGAGTTCTCTTGTGAAGACGCAGGGCGTTCAGACCTCGATTTTCTCTGCCGCATCGTTGAAGCGGTGATCAAGGAAGGCGCAACCGTCATCAATATTCCCGATACAGTGGGCTACAACCTGCCTGAGCAATTTGCCGAACGCATTTACAAGTTGCGCGAGCGTGTCCCGAATTCGGACAAAGTAACCTGGTCTGTGCATTGCCATAACGACCTTGGCCTTGCCGTTGCCAATACACTTGCTGCCGTCATGGCAGGTGCGCGACAGGTGGAATGCACGATCAATGGCCTTGGCGAACGTGCGGGTAACGCAGCTCTCGAAGAAATCGTCATGGCAGTGCGGACAAGGCAGGATTTTTTCAAATGTGATACCCGGATTGACACCACCCAGATCGTGCCGGCATCAAAAATGGTTTCCGGTGTCACCGGTTTCCCAGTGCAGCCAAACAAGGCGATCGTGGGCGCGAATGCCTTTGCCCATGAGTCAGGCATTCATCAGGATGGCGTATTGAAGCATCGCGAGACCTACGAAATCATGCGTGCTGAAGATGTGGGCTGGAATGCAAACAAGTTGGTGCTTGGCAAGCATTCTGGCCGCACTGCGTTCCGCGCACGGCTCAAGGAGCTCGGCATCGGCGTCGATTCGGAGCAGGTTCTGAACACCGCATTCGCGCGGTTCAAGGATCTTGCGGACAAGAAGCACGATATTTTCGACGAAGACCTGCACGCCTTGATGTCAGACGAAGTCATCACGCCTGACGACGAGTACTACAAGCTGGTTTCATCTGCTTTCCGTTCCGAAACTGGGGAAAAGCCGCATGCCAGGATAGTGCTTTCCGCAGGCAATACCGAGCACAGCACCGAGTCCAACGGCAGTGGCCCGGTTGATGCCGCTTTCAAGGCCATCGAAAGCGTCACCAAAAGCGGCGCAGATCTGTTGCTGTATTCGGTGAACGCGATCACCACCGGCACCGATGCGCAGGGCGAAGTGACGGTTCGACTGTCCAAGGCTGGTCGCATCGTCAATGGGCAAGGAGCTGACACCGATATTATCGTGGCATCTGCACGCGCCTATATCAATGCACTGAACAAGTTGCAGTCAAGCATCGAACGGGTTAACCCGCAGGTGTAGCGGGCGCTGCGTTTTTCGGGAATAGGAGACAGTACTGACGTAGAACATCAACGCCAGTACTGTCTCCGCAATCGCAAGATATTGGCTGGGAGCCTGATCGCTCGTGGCGCGAATGACACCCTCCATGATGTAAAGCAGGATGAACATGGAGGACCACTGATAGGTGTAGCGCTTTCTGCGCAGAATGCCGAACAGAGGCAGCAGCAAAGGCAGTGACTTCAAAGCCAGCAGTGACCCACCCGGTCGCAATGGTGCCCACCACAGTTCCCATCCGAGGCAAAGAAAGATCAGCGCAATCAGGCTGGCAACACAGGTGACGTACAGCAGTTTTATTTGGTTCATCGCTCTCGGTACATAATCGCCATGGCTGAAACCCGGCCTTGCTTGCCAATTGATTATATGCGCTTGTTTACACTGCCCTACAGACTGATCCGCCGCTTTCTTGCTGAACAATATTCGCAGACTGCCGCAGCGCTATCGTTTGCGACATTGCTTGGCGTCGTGCCGATGATTGCGGTTGCCGCCGCCATACTGTCGCACTTGCCGATGGCTGACGCTCTGGGCGCTTCCATCCAGAAATTTCTGATGGCCAATCTATTGCCGGACAAAGCGGGAGGCGTGATCGCCAAGTACGTTACCCAATTTGCCCTCAAGGCGCAGCGTTTGACCTGGGTCGGCCTTGGAACCTTGGCACTGACCGCGGTCGCGCAAATGCTCACGATCGAACACGCATTCAACGGTATCTGGAACGTGCGGGAAGGACGGCCTTTTGCAAGGCGAATCCTCATGCACATACTGTCCCTGCTGCTGGGCCCCTTGATCTTTGGTGTCAGTATCGGCGTGACCACCTACCTTGCCGGTGCATCCCTGGGCTTGGTCGAGGAGTGGCGCTCCATGACGGCAACTGTATTCAAGACGCTGTCTTTTTCGTTTGTCACGACCGTATTTGCGCTTATCTACTGGAAAGTACCCAACAGGCCTGTTGCCGGTGCACATGCCCTTGTCGGCGGGTTGCTGGCGGCTGGCGGGTTTAGCGCGTTACATTGGCTGTTCGCCGGCTATATCGTCGGCGCAACCCATTATCGAGCGATGTACGGCGCTTTTGCCGCGGTGCCTGTGTTCCTGCTGTGGCTTTATCTGTCCTGGAGCGTGATTCTTTTCGGCGCCTTGACCACGGCCGATCTGGGTGGCCAGGAACTTCAAACGAGCAAACCCAACCGTCGCCGTTAGTCGTTGGCGCAAGACAGCGTTTTAGCTTGTTAAGGGATTGGTTTGCCTCTATAATTGCGCCCTTTTTCCGAATTCACCCAATTTAAGGGAACGACATGGTAGTCATTCGTCTCGCCCGTAGCGGCTCCAAAAAGCGCCCGTTCTTCAACATGGTAGTGGCCGATTCACGCAATCGCCGCGATGGCCGTTTTGTTGAGCGTGTCGGCTATTACAACCCCTCGGCTTCAGGTGCTGCCACCGGCCTGCAAATCAATACCGAACGTCTCGGATATTGGCAGAGCCAGGGCGCACAACTGTCACCGACATCGGCGCGCTTGCTGAAGCAATACATGGCCGCCAAGGTACCGGCGTAATCCTGCTTGTCTGAAATGGTCGTTCTGGGACGATTGGTCGTCCCTTACGGCGTAAAGGGTTGGATGCATCTGCACCCTTTTGGCGATGACCCGGCGAGCTGGAAGCACATGTCGCAATGGTGGCTCGCACCAAAGGATGATGGCGGATCGGCATGGCAATCCTTCAAGATTGCCGACCTTCGGCAGCATAGCGGCAGCTGGGTTGCCAAGCTCGAAGGCGTTGATACACGTGATGCGGCAGAGGCCATAGCTGGCTGGTATTTTGCAGCGCCGCGTAAAGAATTGCCGACAGCCAAGGCCGGAGAGTATTACTGGGCTGACCTGATTGGTTTGCAGGCAGTCAATTTGCAGGATGTGGGGCTCGGTGCAGTTGATACCATTATCGAAACCGGGGCACACCATGTGGTCAGGCTGATGGATGGTGATCAGGAGCGATTGATACCCTTCATTGAGCAGTATGTGAAAGAAGTGGATGTTGCCGGCAAGATGTTGACGGTTGACTGGCAGGCGGACTGGTGATGTTGCGGTTTGATGCAATAACGCTGTTCCCCGAGATGTTTGGCGCGCTGACCGAGTCAGGTATTTCGCGACGAGCGCTGGAGCGGAAGTTGTGGGCGATGCAGTGCTGGAACCCGCGGGATTGGGCGACAGACAATCACCGTACCGTAGATGATCGGCCTTATGGCGGTGGTCCCGGAATGGTCATGCTGACAGCACCGCTGGAACAGGCAATTGACGCAGCAAAAGCCTCCAGGCAACTGGCAGGGCTGGCAGCAAAAGTGATTTACCTTTCGCCTCAGGGCGAGCCGCTCAGGCACCAGAAGGTGCTCGAATTGGCAGGTAGCGACGGTGCGGTACTGCTGTGTGGTCGCTACGAAGGCGTTGATGAGCGTTTGATCGAGCGCTGTGTTGATGAAGAGATTTCGATTGGTGATTTTGTGCTGTCTGGGGGCGAAATCGCGGCGCTGGCGTTGATGGATGCCTGTGTCAGGCAGTTGCCGGGAGCGCTGAATGACGACGCATCGGCAGTAGAGGATTCGTTTGTGACGGGCCTGCTGGATTGCCCGCATTACACGAGACCGGAGCAGTATCAGGACATGCGGGTGCCGGACGTGCTGTTGTCTGGCAACCACGAACAGATTCGCCGCTGGCGGCTGAAGCAGTCGCTGGGGAGAACCTGGTTGCGGCGCCCCGATTTGCTGGGGCAGCGCAACTTGAGCAGTGAAGAGGTGCAATTGCTTGAAGATTTCAAGCGAGAGCGTATATAGAAATTGCGTGCAACAGGCAAAGCGGTCAAGTCCTGCTCTACACGAAAGGCACGTATCAGTCGCGTGCCATAGAAGAAAGGAAGCAACATGAATGTAATTGAACAGATCGAAAAAGAAGAAATCGAGCGTCTCGGCAAAAAAATCCCCGACTTCGCCCCCGGTGACACGGTCATCGTCAGCGTCAACGTCGTCGAAGGCGAGCGCAAGCGTGTGCAGGCATTTGAAGGTGTCGTGATTGCCAAGCGTAATCGCGGTCTCAACTCCAGCTTCATCGTGCGCAAGATATCGAGCGGTGAAGGCGTCGAGCGGACCTTCCAGACCTACTCGCCGATCATTGCCAACATCGAACTCAAGCGTCGTGGCTCAGTGCGTCGCGCCAAGCTCTACTACCTGCGTGAGCGTTCAGGCAAGTCGGCTCGCATCAAGGAAAAACTCAAGGCCCGTTCGAACTGATCGGTTCGGCCGTGGTCAATACGGGGTGCTTGGGAATATCCTGAGCACCCCGTTTTGTTTTGAGGCCATCAAAGACATGACAAACCTGAAACAGGCAAAGTGGCTGCTGATATTGGCGGCGATGTTGCTCTCGTCCTGCTCGACCAATCCGATTACCGGGCGTAGCCAGTTGTTGGTCATTTCCGAGCAGTCAGCGATTGCCCAGTCATCGCAGGCCTATCAGGCAATGATGGGCGACCTCGACAAGAAGGGCAAGATCAGCACCGATCAAAAGTTGAATGCCCGAGTCCATCTGATTACCGATCGCCTTATCGACCAAGCCGTGAACTATCGACCGGAGACGCGTGACTGGGCCTGGAGCGTCAGAGTCATCGACGACCCGAAGACCGTCAATGCCTTTTGCATGGCAGGCGGCAAGATGGGCATTTATACCGGGCTGATCGAGAAGATGAACGCCAGCGACGACGAAATTGCCGCCGTGATGGGCCATGAAATCTCGCACGCCCTGCTGCAGCACAGCCGCGAGCAGATGTCGGAGCAGGCGGTGATGGGCGTCGGCGTGGCCCTTATCGGCGCGACGGCGGTGTCCGATTCGAGCCGCAGCAATCGCGAAACCATCGCCGGACTGGCGGCGTTGACGCTGATCTCACTGCCTCACAGCCGCGGTGCCGAAAGCGAAGCCGATCAGTTGGGTGTCGAGCTGGCCGCCAAGGCCGGCTACAGCCCGCATGCTGCCGTCACGCTTTGGGAAAAAATGACCGAGGAAAGCGGTAACAAGTCGCGTTCGGACTGGCTCAGCACCCACCCGGCATCGCCCAAACGGATCGAGGCACTGCAGGCATTGGAGCCGCAGATGAACGAATATTTCAGGCAGGCGAAAAGAAACGCCCCGCCGTCGCGCGCGTGGACAAGCACGGCATCGAACGAACGCGTGATTGATCCACCGGGCAGCAAAAAGTAGCGACAAATGAAAAACGGGCCGGAGTGATCAGCTCCGGCCCGTTCTGTTGTTGGAGAATGGAAGCGTTCAGCCGGACTTCTTGTCCCGCTCGATCAGTGCGTACGCCGAGTGGTTGTGGATCGACTCGAAGTTTTCCGATTCGACCACATAGGCATCGATTCGCGCATCGGCATTGAACACCGCCGCCACGTCGCGCACCATGTCTTCGACGAACTTCGGGTTGTCGTAAGCACGCTCCGTCACATATTTTTCATCCGGACGCTTCAGCAACCCATACAGTTCGCACGACGCCTGATCTTCGACCATGCGCACCAGCTCCTCGATCCAGATCATCTGGTTGGTCGTCGCCGTTACCGTCACGTGCGAGCGCTGGTTGTGCGCACCGCGGTCCGAAATCTTCTTGGAGCAGGGGCACAGGCTGGTGACGGGCACCACGATCTTCATGGTCTGCTTGTAGCTTCCGTCCTTGCGCACTTCACCGAGGAAGCACACTTCGTAGTCGAGCAGGCTTTTCACGCCGGAGATTGGTGCCGACTTGTTGATGAAATAGGGGAAGTGCATTTCGACGTGGCCGACATCGGCCTCAAGGCGCTGCACCATTTCGCGCAGGATGGACTCGAAACTCTCGACCGAAATCTCCGTGTCGTGCTCGTTGAGGATCTCGACGAAGCGCGACATGTGGGTGCCCTTGAAGTTGTGCGGCAGTTCCACATACATGTTGAAGGTGGCCACGGTATGTTGCACGCCGCCATTGCGATCACGCAGCTTTACCGGGTGGCGGATAGCCTTGATCCCGACCTTGTTGATCGGCAGATGCCGCGTATCCACGGAACTCTGGACGTCGGCTATGCCTTCGGCTTTGACTGTATTCATGACGATTTATTCCTGTTCTGGACAGCACTCCGTGCCGTCGCGCACTTTGCAAGTTGTTGCCTGATTCCAATACCTGAACTATATCATTCCCGACAAAATTACTCGACCTTTGTCTTGGCTTCAGC
>CANJXH010000121.1 GCA_947478755.1 Betaproteobacteria bacterium
ATCGGGATATCGCGGACTGACGAGTTTATCCCGAAGCGCCTTGACCCGTAGCGCCTGTTACCAAACGGGTCCGGGCAATTTGCAGCAGCTGCTGAACTCGACTACCCTTCGCGATAATATTCATCCGTCTTCAGTTCACGTCACGCCATGAGCCAACTAAGCCGACAACAATGGATCACGCTGATTGCCGCATTAATCAACTCGGCACTGATTTCGCTGTTTCCGCCCTACGACTATCAGTCCCTGATGCACGGCGATGTGTCGACTTTTGCCGGTTTCTACTGGATATTCGGGTCCCACCCAAATTACGTTGTAAACGCGAACTTCCAAACCCTCGAGTACCTGGTGGTCTTGATCAACGCCGGTATCGCCTGGCTGCAATTCAGCGGCCAGCCGAAGTCAGGGGCCAAGAAGCAGTTCTGGCGCCGCGGCCTGCTATGGCTGGTGGCGACGAACCTGATCGTGATGCTGCTGTTCCCCCCCTTCGAGAACTACGCCTCGGTAACCAAGGCAATCCTGCCCAGCTTCGAGGGCTTCTATTTTGTCTTTGGTGACAACTCGCAACGACAACTGGTGACGCCAATTCTCTACATCGAGATCACCCTGCTGCTCATAAACGCCGGATTGATCATGCTTTTTCTCAAGGACAAGGGCAACAATGCCTTGAGCCCGGAGGAAATGAAATTGCTGGCAAAACAGTTGCAAACGCAGCAGCGGCGCTAGGAGCCATGACGTCCGTGCGCAATATTGCCTGCATTGGAGCGGGGCCGGCCGGCCTCTACTTCGCCATTCTTGCCAAGCAAAGCGATCCGGCCAGGAACATTGACGTCTACGAGCGCAACCTCCCGGAAGACAAGTTTGGCTGGGGGGTCGTGTTTTCCGACCAGACCATGGAAAAGCTGCTGGCGGCAGATGCCGACAGCTGCCACGAGATATCCAGCGCTTTTCAACGTTGGGATGACGTCGAGGTGCATTTCCGCGGACGAACGATCCGTTCCAGCGGCCATGGCTTTTCGGGCATCGCCCGCGACAGCCTGCTGCAAAGCCTGCGGCGACGTGCAAGAGCACTGGGCGTGACACTGCATGCAGGAACCCGGATTCTCAGGCCGGAGCAATGGTCCGGATACGATCTGGTCGTGGGTGCCGACGGCGTACATAGTGATATCTGTCAGCACTACCGTCAATATTTCAAGCCACGCATCGATACCGGACGCAATCGTTTTATCTGGCTTGGTACGGAACACCGGTTTGATTCATTCACCTTTGATTTTCGCGAGACCGAAAGGGGCTGGTTCATTCTTCACGGTTATTGCTACGACGCCAACGCATCAACCGTCGTCATCGAGACCAGTGAAAAGACATGGCGGGATTCTGGACTGGACAATCTTCCCGTTGCCGACATGCTGGCATTTTGCCAGCGCCTTTTTGCCGATCGACTGCAGGGCAAGCCACTGCTCTGCAATCCACGCCATCGCAGCACTTCGCAATGGGTGAATTTCGAGGTCAAGCATTGTGAACGTTGGTACCACGACAATGTGGTGCTGCTCGGTGACGCCGCGCATACGGCGCACTTTTCAATTGGCGCAGGAACGCGCATGGCGATGGAAGACGCCATTGCGCTCGCCAGATGCATTGACGACGGCAATGCGATCAGTACTGGGCTGCAACGCTATCAGGCAGAGCGCGAGCCCGAGGCGCTGAAAATCGTCAACGCGGCGCGCAACCGGATGCAGTGGTTTGAAAATGTGGCGCGCTATACCGGCCTTGAACCGGTGCAATTTACCTATTCGCTGTTCACCGGCAGCCAACGCATCAGCCACAGCAACATGCGCCAGCGCGATCCGGCGTTCGTGGCTTCGGCAGAGCAGCATGTTGCTTCACGCGCGGGTATCGATGCCCGTCCGGCGCCACCGCCGATGTTCACGCCATTTCGGTTGCGGGATCTGGTGCTGCCGAATCGCGTGGTGGTATCGCCGATGGCCATGTATTCCTGCACGGATGGCCAGCCAGGAAACTTTCATATCGCCCATCTCGGTGAACGCGCGGCGGGCGGTGCCGGGTTGGTGATGGTGGAAATGACCGCGCCAGCACCTGATGGCCGGATTACCCACGCCTGCGCCGGCTTGTGGAACGAGCAGCAGATGGAGGCATGGCGCGATATCGTCTCCTGCCTGCACAAACAATCAGCTGCCCGGATCGGCATGCAGCTCGGACACTCCGGCCCCAAGGGCGCGACCGCAGTTCCTGGCCAAGCGGGCGATACCGCAATGATCTGGCCATTGTTCGCGGCCTCGGCAAAAGCCTATGACGAGACCAGTCAGGTGCCAAGGGCGATGACGCGAGCCGACATGGACACCATTTGCCACCAATTCGTCAGTGCCACACAACGGGCAAACCAGGCTGGCTTTGACCTGCTCGAACTGCATTGTGCTCATGGCTATCTGCTGTCCTGTTTCCTCAGCCCCCTGACCAATCATCGCAACGACGAATATGGCGGCAGTGCGGAAAACCGGCTGCGCTATCCGCTGGAGGTTTTCCGCGCGATGCGCGCAGCATGGCCACAGGAAAAGCCGATGTTCGTTCGAATATCGGCACATGACTGGGCGCCGGGCGGGAATACCGGCGATGACGCAGTTGTTTTTTCCCTCGCTTTCAAGCAGGCTGGTGCCGATCTGATTGATGTCTCGTCAGGCCAAACCACGCCCCTGGCGAAGCCGGTCTACGGACGCATGTACCAGACGACGTTTGCCGATCGCATCCGCAACGAAATCGGGATTGCCACCATGGCTGTCGGCAATATCTTTCACCATGACCATGTCAATTCCATCATCGCCGCCGGTCGTGCGGACTTGTGCGCGATTGCCCGTCCGCACCTGGCAGATCCGCACTGGACGTTGCGTGCAGCTGCGGCACAGGGCTATCACGACCTGCGCTGGCCGCGCCAATATGAGCGCGCCAGAGCCCAATTCGAATCCCACCTGGCCAAGGAAACGAATAGATGAGTCCGCTTTCGGGTCGACATGCCTTTGTCACTGGTGCATCGCGCGGCATTGGGGCAGCCATTGCCGAACATCTGGCACAGGCGGGTGCAGCAGTTACCAAGGTATCGTTGCATGCCGGAGCAGATATCGCTGCCTGTGACGTCCGGTCAGCCGAGCAAATTGACCGCGCTGTACGCGAAGCGGAATTGCGACATGGTCCGATAGACATATTGGTCAACAATGCCGGCATCGCCGGCAGCGCACCATTTGTGCGCACCGATACCGCCATGATGGAGCGCATGCTGGACACCAACTTCAAGGGCCCCTGGTATTGCAGCCAAAGGGTACTGCCGGGCATGCTGTCACGGCAATGGGGAAAAATCATCAACATCGCGTCGGTGGCGGGGCTCGATGGCCATGCTTACATTAGTGCTTACTGTTCCTCCAAGCATGCGCTGGTGGGCTTGACGCGGGCCTTGGCGGCAGAAGTGAAGGACAGGAACGTAACGATCAGCGCCATCTGCCCCGGTTATACTCAGACGGACATGCTGGATGAATCGATCGGCAATATTGTCCGCCAAACGGCGCTTTCGGCCGATCAGGCACGCGCCGTGCTGGCAAGCACCAATGCTGATGGTCGAATTGTCAGTCCAGTCGACATTGCATCGGCAGTAATCGACATTTGCATCTCCCCAAGTGAACGCTTTAATGGTCAAATCATTTCCATCCCCAATTGAATCCCTATCCGAGCAAAAACATGAGCGATAAAAAAAGCACCTCAGATACCGAAACGCGCGCTACCGCGCAAGATCATCATGCCCTGCGGCTGTGGCTGCGCCTGCTGGCGTGCACCAACCTGATCGAGGGGCATATCCGCAGCCGTTTGCGTACCCAATTCGACACAACCCTGCCACGCTTTGACCTGATGGCCCAACTTGAACGTGCCCCAAATGGACTCAAGATGGGGGAACTGTCAAAACGAATGATGGTCACTGGTGGCAACGTGACGGGAATCACCGACCAGCTGGTGTCGGAAAATCTGGTCGTGCGCGAAGAAAACCCCAAGGATCGGCGCGCCTACATTGTCAAATTGACACCGGAGGGCCGTGAACTGTTTGCGAAGATGGCGGTCGAGCATGAAAAATGGGTCATCGAATTCTTTGACGGCATGAAAGATCTGGATCGCCACCAGTTGCATACCCTGCTGGCCTCACTCAAAGCCCACATGGCCACGATCCCGCCTGAAAAAACCTGATCAGTAGCACTCGTCACCCATGCCGTTAAACCGCTACACCGCGCACCGTGACGACTACGCGCGCAGCAATCTGCCACCCTGCGAAGAATGGCCGGAGATGCTTCTGGCGCCGGGATTCCTATACCCCGAACAGCTGAATTGCGCCACGGAGCTGCTCGACAATGCCGTGCATGTTCATGGCTGGGGCGAACGGGTAGCGCTGCGCGGCCCCTATGGCGACTACAGCTATCGCCATCTGTTGGGTATCGCCAATCGCATCGCCAATGTCCTGGTTGAAGATATGGGTGTAGTGCCGG
Organism: Betaproteobacteria bacterium; assembly: GCA_947478755.1. GTDB lineage: Bacteria > Pseudomonadota > Gammaproteobacteria > Burkholderiales > Rhodocyclaceae > Georgfuchsia. The sequence continues at coordinate 4,533 of CANJXH010000121.1, forward strand.
GCAACCGCGTACTGCTGCATGGCCATAACCACCCGATGATGGCAGCGTGCTGGTTTGCCATCCAGAAAGCAGGGGCCATCGGTGTTGCGACCATGCCGCTGCTGAGGGCAAAGGAGCTGCGGGAAATCATTCACAAGGCCAACATCAGCCACGCACTGTGCGACGAGCTTCTGGCCGACACCATGCATGAAACGGTGGCGCAATGCCCGGACCTGCGCCATCTGGAGTTTTTCCACGCAACCCCGTCGGGTAAAGGTCTGGGCAACAGGATGCGCAGCAAACCAGACACGTTCACCAATGTCGCGACCGCATCCGACGACATCAGCCTGATTGCCTTCAGTTCGGGCACCACCGGTGCGCCCAAGGGTACCGCGCATTTTCATCGCGATATCATGACGATATGCGATGCATTTCCTCGCACAGTGCTCAAGCCGACGCCCGAGGACATCTTTTGCGGTACGTCCCCACTCGGGTTCACCTTCGGCCTTGGCGGACTGCTGCTGTTCCCGCTTCGCTACGGCGCCTCGGCGGTGCTGTACGAAAAGTCCTCGCCCGACATCCTGCTGCAGACCATTCAGGATTACCACGCGACCATCTGTTTTACTGTGCCAACGGTCTATCGCCAGATGACGCCTCGTGCCGCAGCCTTTGACCTGTCGTCGTTGCGGCTGTGTGTGTCCGCCGGGGAACCATTGCCGGAGACGACCCGTGAAGGCTGGCGCCGGGCGACCAGTCTGCGTCTGGTGGACGGGATAGGCTCCACGGAAATGCTGCACATCTTCATTTCGGCAGGGCCCGACGAGATACGCGCCGGTGCCACCGGAAAACCGATTCCAGGCTATCAGGCGCTGGTGGTCGATGAACACGGCAACCCCTTGCCCAATGGTCAAACAGGACGTCTGGCCGTTCGCGGTCCCACGGGTTGCCGCTATCTTGCAGACCCACGCCAGAAAGACTATGTCCAGAATGGCTGGAACATCACCGGTGACGCCTACGTCATGGATGAGGACGGCTATTTTTTCCATCGCGGCCGCATTGACGACCTGATCATCAGTGCCGGACAGAACGTCAGCGGTGTCGAGATTGAAGAAGTCCTCTGCGCTCATCCGTCGGTTGCAGAGTGCGCCGTGATCGGGGTTCCCGACGCGGAACGAGGCCAACTGGTCAAGGCATTTGTCGTATTGCATCCGGGCCATGCACCGGACGCAGGCTTGGCGGTCAGGCTGCAAAACCACGTGAAGAAATCGCTCGCCCTTTACAAGTATCCGCGGGTGATCGAGTTTCGCGCCGGCCTGCCACGGACCGAAACCGGTAAATTGCAGCGCTTTCGACTCAAGGAAGAAGCGCCGGGGATCGAATACGGCATCCGCCAATCGGTTCAAGTCATCCAGCCCACAGGTTGGGTACGCCCGCGCGGATTTTCCAACGGCATCAAGGCCAGTGGCCATCAATACGTGAGCATTGCGGGCCAGGTCGGCTGGGATGCAGAACGCCAGATCGTCAGCGACAATTTTGTCGAACAGTCGCGCATGGCGCTGAAAAACGTTGTCGATGTCGTAGCCGCTGCCGGCGGCCGACCTGACCATATCGTTCGTCTGACCTGGTATGTCACCAACAAACGCGAATACCTCGACCAGGCCAAAGAGCTCGGCATGGCCTATCGCTCGGTCATGGGCCGCCACTACCCCGCAATGACCGTGGTCCAGGTCGGCGCGCTGGTTGAAGACGCTGCCAAGGTTGAAATCGAAGCCACGGCTGTCATTTCGGACTGATCGGTCGCCGTCCGGGCCGGAAACCGCCCCGTATCAAGATTTCGCAAAAGGTGTCGATATTCCCTACATGAGACCCTTTACCTCACTTATTCTGGGCTGCTTTCTGTTGGCACTTGCCGGTTGCGATCAATTGGGTATCGAGACGCCCGACAAGGCGGCAGCCCGTGTTGAAGCCGATGGCAAGGCCATTGGTGGCGCCTGCCGCCATGCCGGTCGTGCGCTGGAAAACTGCTACGAAATCAACCGGCGCGCTTCCAAGGCGGCGGTCTATGCAGGTTGGCGCGAGATGGACGGTTACATGCGTGAAAACAATATCGCCGTGGTCAAACCGACGGATCCGGACTCACCGGCCCCTGCCAAGGAAGGCGAGGCAACGAAGAAAACGGCCGAAGCTGTACCTGCTGCGGTACCGGCGGTACCCGCGGACGAAAAGGCAGCCGAACCGGCGCATGCTGAAAAGTCTGCCAAAGTACCGGTCAAGACCTCCTGAGTAAGCACGTATAATGCCGTGCGCGCCCCACCGGTTGGCGCACATCAAAGGCCGTTCCGGCCAAATTATCAATCCCCAGTGCGTCGCAGCCTGAACCGGTACTCCGCAAGGAGCGGGCCGATTCAGGAGTATCTATGACAGCCTTGCCCCAAATCCTTTTTCCACGAAAAGGGACGACGACCGATCAGCCACTGGTCTTGTTCTCTTTTGCCAACGTTTGTCTCCCCATGACTACTCAGCGGAGGCCCCATGGCGTTCAGTGATCTTGGGTTATTGCCCGAACTACTCAAAGCGGTTACCGAGGCCGGTTACACCGAGCCCACCCCCATCCAGGCGCAAGCCATTCCCATCGTGCTGCAAGGTCTTGACGTACTGGGCGGTGCGCAGACCGGTACCGGCAAGACAGCCGGCTTCACCCTGCCGCTATTGCAACGCCTCGCACGCCACGCCAACAGCTCACCGTCACCGGCCAAGCACCCGGTGCGCGCACTCGTGCTTGCACCGACACGTGAACTTGCGATGCAGGTTCACGACAGCGTCAAGACCTACAGCAAGTACCTGCCGCTGCGCTCGGTCTGTGTCTATGGTGGCGTCGACATCCGGCCACAGATCGCCGAACTGCGCGAAGGCCGCGAGATCGTGGTGGCCACGCCCGGTCGCCTGCTCGACCATGTGCAGCAAAAAAGCGTGAGCTTTGCCAACGTCGAGGTATTGGTACTCGACGAAGCCGACCGCATGCTCGACATGGGCTTCATTCCCGACATCAAGCGCATCCTCGCCATGCTGCCCGCAACACGGCAAAGCCTGCTGTTCTCGGCGACCTTCTCGGACGAGATCAAGAAACTCGCCGACGTGATGCTGAAGAATCCGCAACTGATCGAGGTCGCGCGCCGCAACATGGTGTCGGAGACGATCAGCCACCGCGTGTATATGGTCGACAGCGACCAGAAGCGTCACCTGTTGCTGCATCTGCTGAAAGAGTCAAACCTGTCGCAGGTGCTTGTGTTCCTCGGTACCAAGTTCGGTGCCAGTCGTCTTGCGGTTTGGCTCGAGCGGCAGGGCATCAACGCCACGGCGATCCACGGCGACAAGAGCCAGCAGCAGCGTACGGAAGCGCTCGAAGCATTCAAGGCCGGCACGGTACGCGTGCTGATAGCCACCGATGTCGCCGCACGCGGGCTCGACATTGACGACCTGCCCCACGTCATCAACTACGAGCTGCCACATACCGCTGAAGACTACGTGCACCGCATCGGGCGTACCGGACGGGCCGGCAAAAAGGGCGACGCAACATCGCTGGTCGCCCCCGAAGAAAAGGGTCGCCTTCACGATATTGAAAAGCTGATCAAGTTCAAGATCGACCAGGTAACGACGCCTGAATTCGCACCGGGATCGGCGCCACATGGCGAAGACCGCGAACGCGGCGGTAGTCGTGGCCGCAGCCACGACAAACCGCACGGTCACCAGCGCGAACGTGAGGAACGTCGTCCCCACGGCCCACGTGCCTCCACGGCGCTGCCGCATCCGGTAAGCCACCTGCCGATGAAAGCCGCCGACGGCTTCGACTTCAGCAAACCCTATGAGTCCAAGTCGACTACTGAGCCGACAAGCAACGCCCATGCATCCAAAAACACGCCCCCGCGCCGATCGATGAAGCCGGTAGCAGCGCTTTTGGGTGGCTTCGTCAAAAAACCCGAATAGAGTTCAGCGCTGTCCGGGTTTCACCGGCACGGTGTAATTCAGTGCCGAGCGGCCGCCATCCACATAGATGGATTCGCCAGTCATGAAACTGGCGTCGTCCGACACCATGAAAGCGGCGACACGGGCCTGTTCATCAGGATCGGAAAACCGGCCCAGGGGTGTGCGGGAGAGTATCGGCAAAATGATTTCGTCCTTGTCCCACACC
>CANJXH010000122.1 GCA_947478755.1 Betaproteobacteria bacterium
ACCCGAACACCCAGGTGGTCGATACCCGCGAGAACGACGACGGCGACACGGTGCGTCGCCGCCGCCGTTGCGCCGCATGCGACAAACGGTTTACGACCTATGAGCGCGTCGAGCTGCAATTGCCGCATCTGGTCAAGAAGAATGGCAGCCGCTCGGTTTACGAGCGCGAAAAACTCAGCGCCAGCATGATGCTCGCACTGCGCAAGCGGCCAGTGGCCACCGAGAGTGTCGAAGCGGCGATTGACCGCATCGAAGAAAAACTGGTGACGCTAGGCGAAAGGGAGATCGCATCCGATCGCGTCGGCGAGCTGGTCATGCGCGAGCTGAAAAAACTCGACAAGATTGCCTATATCCGCTTTGCCTCGGTGTATCGCAATTTCGAGGATATCGAAGAGTTTTCCGACGTGATTCGCGAAGTCAAGAAACCGCGTACCACCCGCCCCAAGGCCTGACCGCTGTCGATGGCATCTGCGCAGGATCATCAGTTCATGGCCCGGGCAATGCGCCTGGCGCAAAACGGGTTGTACACCACCACGCCGAATCCGCGTGTCGGCTGTGTCATCGTTCGCGACAACGTCATCGTTGGTGAAGGCTGGCATGTGCGGGCAGGCGAGGCGCATGCCGAAGTCCACGCCCTTGCCGCTGCCGGCGACAAAGCCAAAGGCGCCACCGCCTACGTGACGCTGGAACCCTGCAGCCATCATGGCAAAACCCCACCTTGTGCCGACGCCTTGCTCGCCGCCGGCATTGTGCGTGTGGTGGCAGCCATGCAGGACCCGAATCCACAGGTATCAGGCAATGGCCTGGAAAAGCTGCGTGCAGCAGGCATCGAAACGTTGGTCGGGGTAATGGAATCCGAAGCGCGCGAGCTCAACATCGGTTTTGTTTCGCGCATGACGCGCGGCCGGCCCTGGGTGCGGCTCAAGGTCGCGACCAGCCTCGATGGCAAGACGGCGCTCAACAATGGCGCGTCGCAATGGATCACCGGGCCCGAAGCGCGTCGCGATGCACACGCATGGCGGGCTCGCTCATGCGCCATGCTCACCGGCATCGGTACCGTGCGCGACGACGATCCGCGCCTCACGGTGCGAGACGTTGTTACCACGCGCCAGCCGCTGCGCGTGATCGTGGACAGCCGACTCGATATTTCACCGAGCGCAAAAATTCTGGGTGGTGGCAAGGTGCTGATCGCCGCGGCGCAAGATGATGCGGCGAAAATCAAGCTGCTGTCCGATCTTGGTGCCGAGGTCATCGTGATCCCAAATGCCCACGGCAAGGTGGACCTTGCCGCCCTGCTGCTTGCCCTCGGCAAGCGCGGCATCAATGAGGTCATGGTCGAAGCTGGTGCGCGGCTCAATGGTTCGCTGTTAAGAGAAGGCTGTGTCGACGAACTGCTGCTCTATCAGGCGCCTGTCTTGCTGGGCGACAGGGCGCGCGGCATGGCCGACTTTGCCGAGTTGACCGAGCTCGCTGGCAAGATCGGCATGACCGTGATCGAGCGCCGGATGATTGGGCACGATCAGCGGATCGTTGCGCGGATCGGATGAGGGTTCGTTGGCCGGGACTCGCCCCGGCGGGCATTGGCTGCGCCACTGCCCAAGGCCCAAGTAACGACACTCCCTCCTGTCCTCCCTCGCCACGCGAGGGAGGCAATTGATAGCCCCGCCCTCGGGGCGGGGATGGGGGTGGGCAAATCAATTGCGCCCGCGCCGGTTTGCCCGGCGCCCCTTTACCGCCCTCCCTTCGGTCGGGTGCCCTCGCTGCGAAAGGTTTTCCGGGCCGGCCGCTAAACTCGCTGCGCTCGGACAACGGCATCGGACACCCCCCGGCAAACCTTCCTCACTCGGCGGCGCAGAGGGGATAACGAGTGGGCAATCGACCTTGGGTTGCCATTGGGATAAGCTTGTGAAACAAAAATGATGCAGCTCCCAAATCCACTGATGTTTCGTCACAACGCATGAAAACAGTGCTAGCAATCGTCCTTGTATTTTCCTTCGTGAATGTCAGCGCGGCCCCCTGCGAAGACGCTCGAGAAATTTCCTATGAGCCCAACGTCGTCGAGCTCTCAGGGGTAGTTCGGATCGCACACGCGAGGCACCCGAATGGAATGATGATGACCTATCCTGTCATGCATCTGTATAAACCCGTGTCCATCCCTGCCGGCGACCCTAGTTACCTCGTGGACGTGGAGGAGCAGTGCGTTAGCGAGGTGCAGCTTATGGCTTTGGAGCCTCAGTTGAGAAAGCACGTCATGCAGACATCAACGCGTTCGGTTGTCGTTCGAGGCAAGGTTTTCCATGCGCATACAGCTTGGCATATGAGGCCGCTCGTGATCGAAGTTCTTCAGATTAGGAATGCGTCCTAACGAATTGATCGACACTGTTGCCCGGTATCGTTAGTGCCAGCTGTCCTTGCGTAGACTTTGGGCGTCAGCTACGAAATCCCCATAACCTTCCGAACTTCCACCGATGCCTGATGCACCACACGCGGCATGGAGATCACGAAGGCGTCGATGAATTCGATGTCGTCGGTGAGGCCGTTGTCGACGAAGTCGCGGGCCTTGAACATCATGATCAGCAGGCGCAGTTTTTCGAGCAGGGTGTAGAACACCACTTCGACGGGCGTGATGTCCGGTCCGCCGCCTTCGCGGTAGGCGGCCATGAAGTCTTCCCATGCGACGCTCTTGAGTGCGGCGGGGCGCACGTAGCCGAGGTCTTCGGCGGGGTGGCCGATGCGGGCGAGTTCCCAGTCGAGGATGGCGCTCAGATTGTCGCTGTCAAACAGGATGTTGTGGTAGCTGTAGTCGCCATGCACGACGCTGACCAGCGGATTCAGTTGCTCGATGTTCGCGTTCATCCAGGCGAAGGCGGCGTCGATGCTGACGCTGGGTTCGCGGGCGCGTTGGTTCCAGGTGTCCTGCATCGAGGCTAGCAGGGCGCGCAGTGCCGCGCGATCCGGCGCGACGTTGCGAGGGGCGGGGATGGTCGGCGCCACCTTGGCGGCAGAGATGGCATGCAGGCGGCCGAGCGCGCGTGCGCTGTCGAGCACGCCAGTGCGACCGGGAGGGTCGTAGATGTGGCCGGAAAGCGCGCCGTTCACCTTGTCGACGATGATGAAGGGCCAGCCGAACTTGCCGGTATCCGGCTCGCAATGCAGCGGGCGCGGCACCTGCACGCCCGAGTCGGACAGGATGCGCAGCAGTTCGTATTCGTCAGCCACGGTCGAGCCGGTCGGGCTGGTGCTGAGGTCGCGGCGGATGATGCGCTCGGCTTCCTTGCCCGCGCCGTCCTTCACGACGACCAGGATGGTCTGCTTCGAGCGGCCGCCGCTCAGCACGCGCAGCGCGGTGACGCTGATCGCGGGGTCGAATGCCTTGCGCAGGTAAGACTGCAGCGATTGTGGTGTCAGCCCCTCAGGCAGGGCGGTCGAGGTTTCGGTGACCTTGCGTTCGCGCGGCTGCAACCGTGCATCGGTAGCGGCTTCGATTTCGTCGAGCAGCTTGCCTTCATGCGCGACGGCAGCGCGCAGGGCGTCACCAGCGAGCGCAGTTCCCGTCGTAGGTTGCGCGTCGGGGTGCAGGGCGGCGAGGTTCTCCGGAAGAAACGGCTCGTAGTCGTTGAGCGCCGCCAGCCGGGCCAGCTCGCGGCGGACGAAGTTGAAGGCGTAAAGGCTGCGCGTGGAACCCAGCTCTGGCCGTATGTCGTCGTCAAGCAGTTTCAGCACGGCATCGTAGTAGAGCGAACGCTTTCCGGTTTTTTTCGTGTTCATGTTTTTTCCCCTCGTCATTGCTTGTTGGTGCGGGGCAGGCCTAGCGGCTTGCCTCGGCCACCCAATCTTCGTGACACATTATGTTCTTTCGAACCAGCCAGAAAGTGACCAGGCACCACAGCGTGAAGATCACCACGCCGAGGTAGAAACCGAGGATGCCGTTCCAGGCAAAGGGGCCGGTCTTGAAGTAGGTGATCATGCTGGCCGGGATCAGTAGCAGGGCCGACCAGAAGTTGAAAAAGGCGAACCAGCGCGGAAACACCGGCCGTACGGATTCGTCGTACAGCACGGCGATGCCGAGCAACACGTATTGCGTGATCAGGGTGCTGTTCACCATGTCGAACTGGAACCAGGCAAGGTCGTTACCGAACTGCGTGATGTCTATAGGACGATCGGGGCGGAACACCGTTGCGCCGTAGAGCTGCGCCGGGATGATGAGGAAGAGGATGGTCGCTGTGCCGGCCGTGAGCTGGCCCCAGGCCATTGCCGGTGTCGGCCCCTTCATGCGCAGCATGCAGATGGTGATGATGGCGGAGAACACGCCGTAGAGTGGCCCCGAGTACATCATCAGCATCATGCCGGCGCGAATAAGCCCGGTGCGGTTCTGGTACATCGCCGCAATCTCCTGCGCGCCCATGCTTGGCGTTGGCGGCGGCATCCAGTCGGCCAGCGCCACCCATGCGATGAAGAACAGCAGCACGCACAGCGGCCCGGTCCAGGCGCAGAGCATTTCACCTTTGCGATTCATGAGCTCCCCGATATGAAAATACTGCTGTTCATGCAGGTGATCATTGCGCAGCAGACCCGCATTTCGTCTTCACAACGTGCCGCTCGCGGGCTGCACAGCGATACTGAAAACGGAGTCCCGGCCGGCAATTGGCAGGCCGGGGCAATTGATCAGCCCAGCGTCGCCATGTCGATCACAAAACGATAGCGCACGTCGCTTTTCAAGATGCGCTCATAGGCTTCGTTGACCTGATCCATGCGGATCATCTCGATGTCGGAAACAATATTGTGCTCGGCACAGAAGTCGAGCATTTCCTGGGTTTCCTTGATGCCGCCGATGATGGAGGCGCCGAGGTTCTTGCGCCGGAACAGCAGGCCGAAGGCGTCGAGTTCGACCGGGCCGTCAGGAATGCCGAGCAGCACCAGCGTGCCATCGCGCTTCAGTGTGCTGATGTAAGCGTTGTAATCAACCTTGGCTGACACGGTGTTGAGGATCACATCGAACTTTCCGGCCAGCCTGGTGAAAGTTTCCGGGTTGGTCGACACGGCAAAGTCGTGGGCGCCGAGACGCTGCGCATCGGCACGTTTCTTTTCCGAGGTGCTGAACACGGTAACGTCGGCACCCATCGCGACGGCCAGCTTGACGCCCATGTGGCCGAGGCCGCCGAGGCCGATCACCGCAACTTTGCTGCCCTTGCCGACCTTCCAGTGACGCAGCGGCGAATACAGGGTGATGCCGGCGCACAGCAGCGGCGCAGCGGCAGCCGGTGGCAGCTTCGGCGAAATCTTCAGGGCGAAATCCTCGGCGACCGTGATACGTGAGGAATAGCCGCCGTATGTCGGCTTGCCATCCTCGACCCCGGCGTAGGTACCAACCATGCCGGCGCAAAACTGCTCTTCGCCGTCATCGCATTCGACGCAATGACGACAGGCGTCGACCATGCAGCCGATACCAACGATGTCGCCGACCTTGTGCCGGGTCACTGCGCTGCCGGACTGCACCACCTTGCCGACGATCTCATGGCCGGGAACGGCGGGAAACTGCGCACCGGGGAACTGGCCGTGGGCGAAATGAATGTCGGAATGGCAGATGCCGCAATAGAGGATGTCGACCAGGACATCGTTCGGCTTCGGGTCGCGGCGCTCGATCTGCCACGGACCGAGAGGGGCGCCGGCGGTTTGCGCGGCGTAGGCTTTGGTTGGCAACATGGGTGCTCCTCGTGAGTTGATATTTGTTTTTGGCCGGGCGGTTTGCGTGACGAAACCACCCGGCGGGACGAGCGCCGATGTTACCCGATCACTAGGCCGCCTTGCTGGCAAACATATCGCCGGCTTCCCACAACGGCGTGGTTACGGCCGGGTCGCAATCCTCGCAGACGATCCACTTGCACAGTTCGCGTGTCGATTCGATCGCGTCCTGTGGCGTTGCCACCGTGGCGTGGGCCGCGTAGCCGAGCGAGGTGAAGCGCTGCGCACCGTAGAGGGACAAGCGGTCGCGCAGTGTGCGCTTGAGGCTTTCCGGATAGACGCCCACGGTCTGCGTATAGGCGTCGACGGCGGCGCAGACTTCCTCGACATCGTCAATCGGCACCAGATTGGCAATGCGTTTGCCAAGACGGGCGGCGAAGTCGACAGGTTCGGGCAGGTGCGAGACGATGATGGCACCTTCGTCGCGCATGCCACCAACAACGTGATACCACTCGTCATTGAGGCGCATCGCATTCACCAGCGAACGCAACTCCAGATCGGCTTCCTTGGGTGCGGTGGAGACGCTCTCCGGCAGGCCGAGCATTGCCTCATAGGTGTAGCGGCCAAGCTTGTCGAGGTTTGCCAAACCAGCTTCGTCGCTGCCTGACAGGACATAGATCACGCGGGCGTTGACGCAGCCTTCCTGGTTCATGGCGCCAATGTCGGTAGCCATGCGCAGGGCCACTTCACGCATGGTCTTGTCACTGGCAAATGCCTCGGGACCGACAATGCTGACGCTGCGCTTGGGGTCGAGCGAGATCAGTTCGAGCCCGGGCTGGATGTATTTGGTCACGTGCTTGACCGAGGCGAAGCCACCCCAGGCGATGATCTTCTCGACGTTGCGCGGCTGGTACAGTTTTTGTTCCAGGGCCTCGTCGCCACCCTTCCAGTAGGCCACCGACAGGTGGCGTGTGATCGGGTGCTTCGGATCGAGATCGATCATGGTGCGGGCGATGGCCAGTGCCGTGAACGGATCGTTGGATGGGCTCTTGATGATCGCATCGCTGCGGGTGATGGCGTTGCGCAGGATCGACAGTCCGGCAATCACCGGACTGTTGCCGGCAATGATGTGCAGCGCCCGTGCACCAAAAGCGCGGATCGACACCTTGCGGCCATCGTTCATGGTCTGCTCGACCCAGCCTTCAAGGTGGTCGATGCCGATCGTGCTGTCGGCAATTTCACGCACCGTCTCACGGTTGAACAGGTTCGGCAGCGACTCGTAGCTCTTTTTCAGCAACGGCGGCGTCAGCGATGAGGTCAGGCAGGAGGCCTCCAGCGCTTCTTGAAGATAGGGATTGTCGGCAAGGCGAAGGCGATCGCCGAGCCGGTGCAGGTAGTCGGCGATATCGTCGAAGCTGATCTGGTAAAGGTCGCCCAGCGCCTTCGGGCTGCCGAGCGGCAGCCGTGAGAGATAAAGCTTGGGGTCCGGTGAAAGAAAGGTGATGCCGGTGCTGCGGCCACCAAATTCCTGCAGGTTGTCTTCGATCCATTCGCCGCGGATCACAATGCCGGCCTTGAAGTTTTTCATGTCTGTTTTCCTTTGCAGTGGGTTTTCAGGCAGCAGCGGTGTTGAGAAAGTCGAGCGCTTCGGCATAGGCTTCCGGTGCGGCGGCGCAGCTGAGCTTTTCTTCGCCACCGTCGTCCTTTTTCTCGCTGAAGCGGCGGATGCTGCCGCCAATGATGTAGGGCGTCGTCCAGCCGCAGCCGCAAGGTTTGTCCCATTCAAAAGTGACTTCATCACCGGTGACGAAACCGCCCCAGCGCGTATCCATCAGCAGATCGTAGGCAGCGAAGCGGCCGGTAACGTTACCGGCGCGCGGCAGCGGCTTGTAGTCGTCGTCGAGGATGTAGGGAATCAGGCCCGGCGTACCGTGATGGTGGCCGTTCGTGCATGACGGGTACTGTCCCATCAACTCGGACATGCCGTAGTTGTTGTGTAGCCGACTGACGCCGAGAAATTCCTTGGCAACGTCCTGCCAATCGGGGGGAAGCACGATCCCCTTGCCACCACCACCGGTAATGATGACCGAGTCGGGGGCGAACACGTTTCGCAGGCCGCGTTTGAGTCCATCCTGCGCCAACGTGTAGAGCAGGTTGGAAGTCCCCAACATGAATACCCGCTTGCCGGCCAGGCGCGTGCGCATGGCGTCAAAAAATTCTGCCACGTGGCGCGGCATGTCGCGTTGCTGTGCGGCGAACTCGTCATGGCGGGATTCCAGTTCCGGGTCGATCACGAGCTGATCCAGTTGCCCCTTTGCCGCCGCCACGCGGCGACGTGTCGCCAACAGCATCATGTCGGCGCTGAGACGCTGCGGGTAGGCGGTATGCAGCCGCTCCTCACTGCCGGCAATCACGTCACGGATGGCGTCATTGATCACGGTATGCGACAGTCCGCCGCTGCGGAAGAAGGGGTAGACGCAGTCAATGTTCAGGGGCAGGGTGGAATCCGGGCCGAAGTCATCGCAATACATCATGGCGAAGGTCCCCAGCATCTTGCGCCATTCAGCCTTCGACCAGGGTAGAAAGGACATGCTGCCACTGGTACCGGATGTATGGCAGACGGCGAGGGGCGTCTCGCGGTCGAGGGTCATCAACCATTCATCGATGCTGCGGCAACCCGAAACATCAACTTTGGAGAGATCGACAGTCGTGAGTTTGGCGAGCCAGGCGGTGAGTTGCGGGTAGCGATGCTTTTCCAGCAACGAGGGTGGATAGGACTTGTAGGTAGCATGGTCGAACAGCAGCGGCAGTACGTCGTTCAACTGTTCGATGGCATGAACGTTCTGCAGGTCGGCTAGTTTGTCCATCATCGGCAACCTGCCGCGGAACTGTTCGAAGCGGCGTTTGAGTCCGGTCAGCTGCAGTTCATCGAGGTCGCTGCGGCTCACGCCCATTGTCTTGCTGCG
>CANJXH010000123.1 GCA_947478755.1 Betaproteobacteria bacterium
CTTCAACACCGCCGACCTGCTGGTGCTGCTGCCGATGTCGCGCATCAGCAGCCGTTACGTCAAGCACTTCGTCAACGCCTGAATCATGGCGATGCGCGTTCTGATGGTGTCGGATGTGTACTTTCCCCGCATCAATGGCGTCTCCACCTCGATCGAAACCTTCTGCAACGACCTGGCCGCGCAGGACATCGACGTCACCCTGATCGCACCGGACTACCCGCAGGAGGCCGCCAGCAACTCTGGCAACTCTGGAAACCCCAGCAACCCCAGCAGCAAGGCGCAGCGCGTGCCCTCGCGCAAGGTGCCGTTCGATCCCGAAGACCGCCTGATGCACTGGAAACCCCTGCTCGCGCAGTTGCAGACCAGCGGTCGCGACAATGTGGACCTGATCCATATCCAGACGCCCTTCATCGCCCACTATGCCGGCGTCCGCGCCAAGGCCATGTTCGGGGTGCCGGCGATTGCCACCTATCACACCCACTTCGAGGAATACATCCATCACTACCTGCCGGTGATGCCGCGCCCCCTGCTGCGCGCCGCCGCACGCACTCTCGCCCGCAGCCAGTGCAACGAACTCGACGCCGTGGTCGTGCCGTCGCAGATCATGCGCGATACGCTGGATGATTACGGCGTCACCGCCCCAATGCATGTGCTGCCGACCGGCATCCCCATCAGCCAGTTTGCCGGCGGCGACGGCAAGGCGTTCCGCCGCCTGCATGGCATCGCCATCGACACCCCGCTCGCCCTCTACGTCGGCCGCGTCGCACACGAAAAGAACATCGGCTTCCTGCTTGACGCTGCAAAGCAGATCGCTGCCAGCCTGCCTGGCTTCATCCTCATGGTGGCGGGCGAAGGCCCGGCGCTGCCCGCGCTCAGGCGCCAGGCAGCGGCACTCGGCATCGAGGCCAATGTGCGCTTTGTCGGTTACCTCGATCGTGCCAGCGCGCTGCCGGACTGTTACGCAGCGGCAAACGTGTTTGTCTTCGCCTCGAAGACCGAGACCCAGGGCTTGGTGCTGCTGGAGGCCATGGCTGCTGGCATACCGGTCTATGCCTTCGCCGCCATGGGCACCTGCGACATCGTCGGCCCGCAACAGGGCGCCATCGCCGCGCCGGACAACGTTGGCGAATTCGCCAACGGCCTGCGGCAACTCCTGCAAGACCACCCGCGGCTGATGCAGATGTCGCAGCAGGCCAGGCAGTTTGCGCAATCATGGTCGGCACCGGAACGTGCCCGCCAGCTGGCAGCGCTGTATCACTCGCTGGCAAGGCATTGAAAGGCAGGCAGCCTGCGCAAAAATACATTTGCAGTTTGCCTTTACCTGCGCTTTTCTTCGCGCTTTTGTCTGTGTATCCTCTGCCCCGGACGCCGCACTCATCTTTCCCCGCTCAATGAACAACAACACTGAAAGCCCCTACAAGGGCAAGACCGGACTCATCCGCCTCTGGAATGCCTTCGGCTATTCGCGTGCCGGCCTCACCGCCGCCTATCGGCACGAAGACGCCTTTCGCCAGGAAGTCTGGCTCGCGCTGGTGCTCATCCCGCTGGCGCTTTTCCTGCCCGCCTCCGGCATCGGCAAGGCATTGATGATCGCCAGCGTACTGATCGTGATCATCGTCGAGCTGCTCAACTCCGCCATCGAAGCCACGGTCGATCGCGTCTCGCTCGAAGACCACACGCTGTCGGCACGCGCCAAGGACATCGGCAGCGCCGCCGTATTCATCTCGCTGGTCAATGTGGTTGCCGTGTGGGCGCTGGTGCTGTTCTTCTAGCCTGCGCTCAGACATCGAAGCAGATCGACACTCGCTGTAGCGCTGTAACGGCGCCGTCACCGGTTTTTAATCAGCCTGTCTTGGCCTGTCGACATCATTGTCGACATGAAACTCGACGACGCCAACACCGACACCTCCGCATTCACCGAACAACCCAACCGGGCCGCCCAGCCGCTGCGCATTGCGCTGGTCACCGAAACCTATCCGCCCGAAATAAACGGCGTTGCCATGACGCTGGGGCGCATGGTCACGGCGCTGCGCGAACGCGGCCATATCGTGGACATCACCCGGCCACGGCAGGCGCATGAGCGGCAGCATGAACCACAACGCGCTACGCAGGCCGCCGGCAGTGATCATCTGGTCAAGGGGCTGCCCATCCCCGGCTATCCGGAACTGCGCTTCGGTTTGCCGGCAACCACCGCGCTGAAAAATCGCTGGCGCGCGAATCGGCCCGACATCGTGCATATCGCCACACAAGGCCCGCTGGGCTGGTCAGCGCGCAATGCGGCGCGCAGCCTCGGCATTGCCGTGAGTTCCAGCTTCCATACCAACTTCGATTCCTACAGCCGCCACTATGGCGTGGGATGGATGAAGCCGCTGATCGCCAGCGTGCTGCGCAAATTCCACAACGGCACCGATGCAACCATGGTGCCCACCCGCAGCCTCGCCGGCGAGCTGGCATGCAATGGCCTGCACAACACCAGCGTGATATCGCGCGGCATCGACACCCGGCTGTTCAACCCGCTGCGCCGTTCGGCCAATCTGCGAAGCCAGTGGGAAGCGCGCCCCGACGACCTGGTCGTGGCCTATGTCGGCCGTATCGCGGCCGAGAAGAATATGGACATGGTGTTCGCAGCCTTCGCCGAGATCCAGTGCGCACGGCACGATGCCCGGTTGGTGCTGGTGGGAGATGGCCCGATGTTAAACGCGCTGAAAAAACGCTATCCGCAACACATCTTCAGCGGCATGCAGCGCGGCGAAGCGCTGGCCGCGCATTACGCCTCGGCCGACCTGTTCCTGTTTCCCAGTCTCACCGAGACCTTCGGCAACGTTACCGTCGAGGCCATGGCCAGCGGCCTCGGCGTGGTGGCCTACCAATACGCCGCCGCGGCGGAGCTGATCGACGATGGACACAACGGCCTGCTGGCCGCCATCGACGACCCCAACGGCTTCATCAACAGTGCCGTCGCGCTGGCGACCAACCGCGCCCTGCTCTCGCGCATGCGCCTGCGCGCCGTTGCGTCGGTATCCCACCTGCACTGGGCGCAGATCGGCGACGACTTCACCACCCGGCTGCGTGCCGTGATCAAGGCCCACGACCGAAAGCAGCGCGCCCGCGACGCACTGATCATCGCCGCAGAATAAGGCAGGTGCCGCAGATGCCGGGTAGTCAGGCGGTAACGGCCGCTTCCTCTGGCGTCACCATCAGTGCTTGCACCATGCCGCCCTGTTGCAGCAGCTCCATGCGGCCATCCAGATGCTCGACGATCGCAGTACAGCTGTCGACCCAGTCGCCGCAGTTGATGTAGGCAACGCCATCCACGTCGCGAATGGCGGCGGCATGGATATGGCCGCAGATCACGCCGTCCATGCCGCGCTCGCGTGCATGGTGCAGCACCGAGTCTTCAAAATCGAAGATGAAGCTCACCGCCGTCTTGACCTTGCGCTTGGCGTAGCCGGCCAGCGACCAGTAGCCGGGGCGATTGAGCCGACGGCGGAACCAGGACAGCACCGCGTTGATCCGCACCAGCCAGTTGTAGGCCACATCGCCCAGCACGGCCACCCAGCGGTGATAGCGCGTTACCTGGTCAAACTCGTCACCGTGGATCAATAGATAGCGCTTGCCGTCTGCGGCCACATGCACGTGTTCATTGACGACCTGGATATTGCCGAAGCTGATGCCGTCGTATTCGCGCAGCGCCTCGTCGTGGTTGCCCGGCACCAGCATCACGTGCTCGCCGTGGCGGGCGCGGCGCAACACCTTCTGCACCACCGTGTTCTGCTGCTGGGTCCAGACAATGCCGCGGCTCATGGACCAGAAATCAATGATGTCGCCGACCAGGAACAGATACTCGGACTCGTATTCCCTCAGAAAATCCAGCAGGCGGTCGGCTTGACAGCCACGCGTACCCAGGTGGATGTCGGAGAGGAAGATTGCTCTTACCTTTTTGCTCATGCCCGGCATGATGGCTGCGACCCGTGGCAGCCTTGTGACAGGCGTGTGACGATTCCATGACTGCCGCGCCAATGTGACAGTTGCGTTGCACTGCCTTGCGCCCTGTTGTCATTTCCATAATAATGGAAATATGAAAACCAAGGACGCCGTTCCGATGCTGGCTGCACTGGCGCAGGACACCCGGCTAGCGATCTTCCGACTGCTGATCGAGGCTGGCCGTGACGGCATGAGCGCGGGCGCGATTGCCGAGAAGCTGAAGCTGCCCGCTGCCACACTTTCCTTCCACGTCGCGCAACTGGCGCGCGCCAAACTCGTGGTCGCCCGGCCGGAAAGCCGCTTCATCTACTACGCGGCAAATTACACGACCATGGACAGCCTCGTCGCCTTTCTCACCGACAACTGCTGTCAGGGCAATGAAGTCTGCCTGCCAAAGACTGCCGCATCGTCATCATCCACACGCCGCCGCCAATCGAAGGCAGCGTAGTCATCCCCGAACATCATCAAGGAAAACCCATGAAATCCATCCAGATATTTGATCCGGCGCTGTGCTGCAGTTCAGGTGTGTGCGGCGTTGACGTTGACCAGCAACTGGTTTCCTTCGCGGCTGATCTCGCCTGGGCCCAGCAAGGCGGCGCCCGAATCGAACGCTTCAACCTGGCCCAGCAGCCAATGGCCTTTGCCGAAAATGCCACGGTTTGAAATTTCCTCGAACGCTCTGGCGAAGAAGCCCTGCCGCTGGTACTGCTGGACGGCGAAGTCGCGCTGGCTGGTCGCTACCCGAATCGCAAGGAGTTGGCGCGCTGGACCGGTCTGATCGAACAGGCCACCGCCGCCAATGCAAACGCTGACAACAAATGCTGTGGCCCCAAGGGCTGCTGCTGATGCAAACCTTGATGAAGTTCCTGCAGCAGCCACCGCGCTTCCTGTTCTTCACCGGCAAGGGCGGTGTGGGCAAGACTTCCATTGCCTGCGCAACGGCCGTACAGCTGGCCGATGCGGGCCAGCGCGTCCTGCTGGTCAGCACCGACCCGGCATCCAATGTCGGCCAGGTCTTTAGTATTGCCATCGGCAACCACATCACGCCAATCGCCACCGTGCCACGGCTCGCGGCAATGGAAATCGATCCGCAAGCGGCAGCGCAAGGGTATCGCGACCGCATCGTCGGCCCGGTACGCGGTGTGCTGCCCGAGTCTGTGGTCAAGAGCATCGAAGAACAACTCTCCGGCGCATGCACCACCGAAATCGCCGCCTTTGACGAATTCACCGCGCTGCTCACCGACGAGAAGCTCGAAAGCGACTACGACCACATCGTGTTCGATACCGCGCCCACCGGCCACACCATTCGCTTGCTGCAATTGCCCGGCGCGTGGAGCAGCTTTCTCGAAGAGGGCAAAGGCGACGCCTCCTGCCTCGGCCCGCTCGCCGGTTTGGAAAAGCAGCGCGAACGCTATGCCGATGCCGTGGCCGCCCTCGCTGACCCGCAGCGCACCCGCCTCGTGCTGGTCGCCCGCGCGCAGGCTTCCACGCTCAAGGAAGCCGCACGTACCCACGACGAACTCGCGGCCATCGGCCTTGGCCAGCAATATCTGGTGATCAATGGCGTGCTGCCGGTGCCAGATACTGAGGCTGGTGATGCCAGTGACGCCGCCGACCCGCTGGCGCTCGCCATCCGCAGCAGAGAGCAGGCGACCCTGGCAAAAATGCCGGCCATGCTCGCGGCATTGCCAAGCGATCAGATTTCGCTCAAGGGCTTTGATCTGGTCGGGCTGGATGCATTGCGCCAACTGTTCGCCGAATCCGCCATCACCACTGCCGCCGCTGCCGGCAAGGTCGCCTTGCCTGACATGCCGGCATTGAGCACCCTGGTCGACGGCATTGCCGAGCAGCAACACGGCTTGATCATGCTGATGGGCAAGGGCGGTGTCGGCAAGACCACCATGGCCGCCGCCGTGGCGGTCGATCTGGCGCGACGCGGGCTGGAGGTACATCTCACCACCTCCGACCCTGCCGCCAATCTCAGCGAGACGCTCGACGGATCCTTCCCCAACCTCACAGTCAGCCGCATCGACCCGCACGCCGAAACCGAGCGCTATCGCCAGCATGTGATGCAGAGCAAGGGCGCAGCACTCGACGATGCGGGCCGCGCCATGCTCGAAGAAGACCCGCGCTCGCCCTGCACCGAAGAGATCGCGGTGTTCCAGGCCTTCTCGCGCATCATCCGTGAGGCGGGGCGAAAGTTCGTCGTGATGGATACGGCGCCGACCGGCCACACCTTGCTGCTGCTCGATGCAACGGGCGCCTATCACCGCGACGTGGTTCGCCAGATGGGCGGTAGCGAACGCCACTTCACCACGCCGATGATGCAGCTGCAGGACGAGAAACAGACCAAGGTCCTGATCGTCACGCTGGCCGAAAAAACCCCCGTGCTCGAAGCCGCCGGCCTGCAGGCCGACTTGCGCCGTGCCGGCATCGAGCCCTGGGGCTGGATAATCAACAACAGCCTCGCCGCCGCGACGACCACCTCGCCCTTGCTGTTGCGTCGCGCCGCCAACGAGCTGCCCTTGATAGACACCGTCGCCCACCAGCATGCACGACGCCATGCGGTGGTGCCCCTGTTGCAGGAAGAACCGATCGGACTTGATCGACTGCGCCTGCTGACCACGCCTTCGCCATTGCGCCATTCCAAATAACCGTCCATCTCAGGAGCCTGAAATGTCTCACCCCGTCAAGAACGTCCTCTTTCTCTGCACCGGCAACTCGGCCCGCAGCATCCTGGCCGAATCCATCCTCAACCGCATGGGCGAAGGTCGCTTCCGCGCCTTCAGCGCCGGCAGCTTTCCCAACGGCCGCGTCAATCCGTTCGCGCTCGACCTGCTGCAACGCGAAGGCTTCCCGACCGACAATCTGAGCAGCAAGAGCTGGGACGTGTTTGCCGACCCGGCAGCGCCCAAAATCGATTTCATCTTTACCGTGTGCGACAACGCCGCCGGCGAAACCTGCCCGGTGTGGCCGGGCAAGCCTGTCAGCGCGCACTGGGGCATCGAAGACCCGGCCGCCGTCGAGGGCAGCGACGAAGAAAAGCGCAAGGCCTTCTTCCTCGCCTTCCATCGCCTGCAGCGGCGCATCGCGCTGTTCCTCGCCCTGCCGATGGAAAAGCTGGATCACCTCGCCTTGCAAAACGAACTGCGCAGCATCGGCAAGTCGGCATGAGCACCACACTGCGTGCCGCTGCGGCCGAACTGCTGGGCACCACCGCACTGCTGGCCGTCGTGGTCGGCTCGGGCATCATGGGCGAGCGGCTGGCGGGCGGCAATGTCGCCATCGCCCTGCTGGCCAATTCGCTGGCCACCGCCTTTGCGTTGTATTGCCTGATCTCTGTCTTCGGGCCACTGTCCGGCGCGCACTTCAATCCCGTGGTCACCTTGACGGAGGCGCTGCTGGGCAAACTGCGCTGGCCGCACGCCACGCTCTACTGGGCCGCACAATGGGTGGGCGCCGTGTTCGGCGTCTGGCTCGCGCACCTGATGTTCGACCTGCCGATCCTCCAGACCAGCCACCATGTGCGCAGCGGCCTTGGCCAATTCACCAGCGAGATCGTCGCCACCACCGGCCTGCTGTTGCTCATCCTCGGGCTGGCACGGCATGCCCTTGATCGCATCGCCGCTGCCGTGGGTGCCTATATCGGCGCCGCCTACTGGTTTACCGCCTCCACCTCGTTCGCCAATCCGGCCGTGACCACCGCACGCATGCTCACCGACAGCTTTGCCGGCATCCGGCCCGACGATGCGCCACTGTTCATCGTGGCGCAGTTGCTCAGCGTATTTTTCGCGTTGGCGATCCAGCGCCTGCTGTGGCCGGCGCCACGCCAGACGCACTGATTTCACGACCCGGACATCCGGGCGCACCGCCCCCCCCCCCCGAATCGGGATCGTCACACGCAGCATCTGCCACGCTTGTTTGCGTGCTGTCGCCGCTTGATCCTTATCAATACGCTGGCACCGATATGGGGTAACCTCGCTTATATAGATATTGCATACCGCCTCAAGCAGATTTGACACTGCATCAAGGGATAAAGGGATCATCCATGTCGGCCATTGAACCGGCGCACCAAAGCAGCACTGTTGAAGGCACCCTCATCGACAGCCTTGACGGCTGGCGCAGCTACATCCTGTCACGGCTTCTGCTGTTTATCATGGCGCTCGGTTTTGTCGTGGCAATTCCCAGCATCATCGCCTTGGCCGAAGCGCAGAAGTGGTCAATGATCGCGCTGGATGTCATTGCCGAGGCGGCGCTGGTCGCCTTGTGGTTCACCAAGTCGATCTCGGTGCACCGCAAGGCCTGCATCCTCGCCGTGTTGGTGTATCTGTTCGGCCTTGGTACGCTTTTTTCGATCGGCGTTGTCAGCCAGATCTACCTGATGGCCTTCCCCGTCGTAACGGCCTTGTTCATCGGGCTGCGGCCAACCATCCTCGCCGTGGTGCTGAATGCGCTAACCCTGATGACGGTTGGCCTGGCTGCGAATCCGGACCTGCGCGTTCCGGGGCTGGAAGATCAACCCTTGCTCAACTGGCTGGCCATCACCGCCAACTTCACTGTTGACGTCCACCCAGAACTGACCCACTTAGGGGAGTAATTTTCACTGAAACTTGACCCACGTGATTGACTTGCCCGCTCGAACAAAGAGCGGGAGTA
>CANJXH010000124.1 GCA_947478755.1 Betaproteobacteria bacterium
CGCGCAGAAGGAACAGGGCATTCGTGCCCATGCCGTCGAAGCCTGGGACGAGTTCACGCGCAAGCGGGTCGAGTTGTATGGCGCCTATGAACAGCAATGCCAGCGCGAGGGCGTCGTTGATTTCGCCGAGCTGCTGTTGCGCAGCTACGAGTTGCTGACGCGCAATGAGCCTTTGCGTCGCCACTATCAAAGTCGTTTTCGGCATGTGCTGGTCGACGAATTCCAGGATACGAACTCGCTGCAATATCGCTGGCTGAAGTTGCTTGCCGGTGATTCTGCGGTCCTGTTTTGCGTCGGCGACGATGACCAGTCGATCTACGCCTTTCGCGGCGCCGATGTTGGGAACATGCGCGACTTCGAGCGCGAATATCGGGTCGAAAACGTGATTCGACTGGAGCAGAACTATCGTTCCCACGGCAATATCCTTGATGCCGCCAATGCCGTGATCAAGAACAATACGGCGCGCCTCGGCAAGAACCTGTGGACCGAGGCCGGCGCGGGCGAACCGATCCGCATTTTCGAGGCCATGTCGGATGGTGAAGAAGCACGCTGGATGGTCGAGGAAATCAAGGGCCTGGTCAGGGATGGCTCAAGTCGCTCCGAGATAGCCTTGCTCTACCGCTCCAACGCCCAGTCACGTGTACTGGAACACGCGCTGTTCTCGGCGGGGCTTCCCTACCGCGTATATGGCGGGTTGCGGTTTTTCGAGCGCCAGGAAATCAAGCATGCGTTGGCTTATCTGCGTTTGATCGCAAATCCGGATGACGACACGGCATTTGCCCGCGTCGTCAATTTTCCGGCACGTGGCATTGGTGCCCGCAGCCTTGAACAACTGCAGGATGCCGCCAAGTCGGCAGGCTCCAGCCTGTTCTCGGCGATTCCTGCGGTTCCGGGCAAGGCCGGCTCGTCGCTGGCCACTTTTGCAGCGCTGATTGAAAAAATGCATGAGGCGATTGAGCTGCCGTTGCCGGAGCTGGTGGAGCATGTCATCGAGTTTTCGACCTTGCGGACGCATTACCAGCATGAAAAGGAAGGACAGGACCGGCTCGCCAACCTTGATGAACTGATCAATGCTGCGGAAAGCTTTGTCGCTGAAGAGGGGCGACCGGGTGAGGAAGGTGAGTTGGCCGCCGATCTCGCCAGTTTCCTCTCCCATGCGGCGCTTGAAGCCGGCGAACACCAGGCCGGCGACAGTGATGACGCCTTGCAGCTGATGACGGTGCACTCGTCGAAGGGTCTGGAGTTCAATGCCGTTTTCATCAGCGGTCTTGAGGAAGGCCTGTTTCCGCACGAAAACAGCGTGATTGAGGAAAAGGGACTCGAGGAAGAGCGCCGTCTGATGTATGTCGCCGTGACGCGAGCACGGCAGCGACTTTACCTGTCGTTCGCGCAGACCCGCATGCTGCATGGCCAAACGCGTTACAACATGGCGTCGCGTTTCATCGAGGAAGTTCCCGTCGGTCTGGTCAAATGGCTGACACCGAAAATGAACAAATCCTCCGCCAGCAACTGGGCCAGCAGCACGACCGAATCCTTTCGGTCATCTGCTCGGGCCGAGAGCGGCATCGGTTTCCGCATTGGTCAATCGGTCAGGCATGCCAAGTTTGGCGCTGGCGTCATCGTCAATGCAGAAGGTGGCGGCAATGACGCACGCGTGCAGGTCAATTTTGGCGCGGCCGGGATGAAGTGGCTGGCGCTGTCCGTGGCCAAGCTTGAAGCGGCATGACGCATTGCCGTCATGGGCATGCCACGTGATAATCTGCCAAGACTTTTAGTTGTCACAGAACTGGGGAAACCATGAAAAGCTATCTGATTGCAAATCCGAAAGGTGGCGTCGGCAAGAGCACGTTGGCGACCAATCTGGCCGGGTATTTCGCCCGCCGTGGCTACAACACCATGCTTGGCGATACCGACCGCCAGCAGTCGTCGCGAGAGTGGCTGAAGCTGCGTTCGACCGCATTGCCGGCAATCGGGACCTGGAAAATTACCCATGACAACATTGCCAAGCCGCCGGAGGGCACAACGCATGCCGTGCTGGATACCCCGGCCAGCATGAGCGTCAAGCAACTGGGTGAAGTGCTGACGCAGGTGAATCGCATCATCGTGCCCTTGCAGCCATCCATTTTCGACATCCTTGCCACCCAGGATTTTCTTGAGGTGCTGGCATCTACCAAGCAGGTGAGGAAAGAGCAGGTGTCCATCGCCATCGTCGGCATGCGGGTCGATGCACGCACGCGCGCCGCAACACAGCTCGAACGTTTTCTTAAAACCCTGAATCTGCCGGTAGTCACCTATCTGCGTGATACTCAGACCTATGTGCAGGCCGCCGCCTATGGCATGACGGTATTTGACTTGTCGCCTTCGCGTGGTGCCCAGGATTGGGAGCAGTGGAAGCCGCTGCTCAAATGGGTGGAGTCCGAATGAGGCTCGATGCTGCGGCGCTTGACCAGCTGTTTCGCGACGCCCGCAGCCAGAATGCCTGGCTGCCGAAAGAGGTACCCGACAGTTTGCTGCGCGAGCTGCACGATGTGATGAAGTGGGGCCCGACCAGCGTGAATTGCTGGCCGATGCGGGTGGTGTTCGTCAAGTCCGAGACCGCCAGACAACGCCTGCTCCCCTTGGTGCTTGACGGCAACGTCGAAAAAGTCCGCACAGCGCCGGTGACGGCCATCATCGGCATGGACATGGCATTTTATGACCGACTGCCTACACTGTTTCCCGTGGCCGACGCCAAATCGTGGTTCGTCGGCAACCAGGACCTGGTCAACACCACGGCAATGCGCAACAGCAGCCTTCAAGGCGCCTATTTCATGCTTGCTGCACGTGCACTGGGGCTGGATTGCGGACCGATGTCGGGCTTTGACAATGCCAAGGTGGATGTCGAGTTTTTCCCCGGCAATATGGTGCGTTCCAATTTCATCTGTGCGCTCGGCTATGGTGATGGATCTAAAGTGCATCCACGCGGGCCGCGTCCAGCGTTTGACGAAGTTCATCGCATCATCTGACCATCGGACGCCTTGCCACGCTTGCGTCGATGCTGGTCAAGGTCGCGAGTTAAAATCACATCATGCCCGCGCCCCGGTTTGTTCACCTTCGTCTCCATAGCGAATATTCGATAACGGACGGCATCGTCCGTCTCGATGAAGCCATCACGCGCGCAGCAGCCGATGGCATGCCGGCATTGGCGCTCACCGACCTTGGCAACCTGTTTGGCATGGTCAAGTTCTACACCGCCGCACGGGGCAAGGGAATCAAGCCCATCATTGGTTGCGATGCCTGGGTGTGCGATGAGGCAGAGCCGGATTCGCAGCGCGAAGGTGCAGCCCGACTGTTGCTGCTGGTCAAAAGCCGGCAAGGATATTTGCGTTTGTGCGAGCTGCTCACCGGAGCCTATGTCTCCGAGCGACGCAAAGGGCGCGCTGAAATATCAATGTCGGCTTTTCGCAATGGCGACAATAGCGGCCTGATTGCGTTGTCCGGCGCGCAGCATGGCGACATCGGGCAACTGTTGTTGAGTGGCAAACAGGATCAGGCGCTCAATCGGGCGAAACTGTGGGCCGAGCTTTTCCCGCAAAACTATTACCTTGAGGTCCAGCGCCCGGATGGCACGCCGGGCAACGGACAAACGCAGCAGCAGGAGTCCTTGTTGCTGGCCACGGCTCATGTTGCGGCCCTCGCCGGTTTGCCGGTCGTCGCCACGCATCCGGTTCAGTTTGTCGATCAGGCCGACTACCGCGCGCATGAAGCCCGTGTCTGCATTGCAGAGGGTTACGTGCTTGCCGACAAACGCCGCCCCAAGACCTTTACCGAACAACAGTATTTCAAGACGCAAGCCGAGATGGCCGAGTTGTTCGCCGACATGCCGGAGGCCATCGAGAACAGCGTCGAAATTGCGCGGCGCTGCAACCTGTCGATCGAGCTGGGCAAGAACCAGCTGCCGCTGTTTCCGACGCCGGATGGCGTAACGCTGGACGAATTCATGGCGGCCGAATCGGCAGCCGGGCTTGAAAAACGCCTAGTGCAGCTGTACCCGGAGGCAGGGGTGCGCGAATCACGTCGTGCCGAATACGCCGAGCGATTGCAATTCGAAATCCGGACCATTGTGCAGATGGGCTTCTCCGGTTATTTCCTGATCGTGGCAGACTTCATCAATTGGGCTAAGAGCAATGGTGTGCCGGTGGGGCCGGGGCGTGGTTCAGGTGCCGGTTCGCTGGTGGCGTATTCACTCGGGATTACCGACCTCGATCCGCTGGCTTACGCCCTGCTGTTCGAGCGCTTCCTCAATCCGGAACGGGTGTCGATGCCCGACTTCGATATCGACTTCTGCCAGGAAGGGCGTGACCGGGTCATTGATTACGTAAAGCAGCGATATGGCGCGCACGCCGTATCGCAGATTGCCACCTTCGGCACCATGGCGGCCAAGGCCGTGATTCGCGACGTCGGTCGCGTGCTGGATCTGCCCTTCAACTTCGTCGACCAGTTTGCCAAATTGATCCCGATGGAAATCGGCATCACGCTGGAATCGGCGCGCGAAAAGGAGCCCGCCATTGCCGAGCGGCTCGAACGCGAAGAGGAATTGCGCGAGCTCTGGGTGCTGGCCGAAAAACTGGAGGGCATGACGCGCAATGTCGGCATGCATGCTGGCGGTGTGTTGATTGCACCAGGCAAGCTCACCGACTTTTGCCCGCTTTATTCTGCCGACGGGGGTTCGGTGGTGAGCCAGTTCGACAAGGACGATGTCGAAAAGGTCGGCCTGGTGAAGTTTGACTTCCTCGGGCTGCGCACACTGACCATCCTTGACGAGGCCGTCGAGTTTGTGCGCAAGCTCAACCCCGGGATGGAACAATTCCGGCTCGAGGACATTCCGCTTGACGACAAGGCGACTTACGCCCTGTTCGCCGATGGCAACACGACGGCGGTATTCCAGTCCGAATCACGTTCGGCCAAGGATCTTGAAAAGCGGCTCAAGGGCGATACCTTCGAAGACATCATTGCGCTCATGGCGCTGAACCGTCCGGGCCCCTTGGGCTCCGGCATGGTAGACGACTTCATCAACCGCAAGCACGGGCGGGCCAAGGCCGAGTATTTCCATCCCGATCTTGAGCCGGTGCTAAAGCCGACCTACGGCGTTATCGTCTACCAGGAGCAGGTAATGCTCGTGGCGCAGGTTCTGGCCGGATATACGCTGGGCGGTGCCGACATGCTGCGCCGGGCCATGGGCAAAAAGAAGCCCGAAGAAATGGCCAAGCAGCGCGAAATCTTTACCAGTGGCGCGAGGGAACGCGGCGTCGAGGAAAAGCTGGCAACGCAGCTGTTCGATCTGATGGAGAAGTTTGCCGAGTACGGCTTCAACAAGTCACACTCGGCCGCCTACGCCCTCGTGGCATTCCAGACCGGTTGGCTCAAGCACTACCATCCTGCCGCGTTCATGGCGGCGACGATGTCGTCCGAAATGGCCGACACCGACAAGGTGCAGCTGTTCTTCAAGGACTGCCTTGACAATGGCCTGAGCTTTCAGCCGCCGGATATCAACAACGGCGGCATCCGGTTTGAGCCGGTCAATGCAACAACCATACGCTATGGTCTCGGCGCCATCAAGGGGAGTGGCGAGTCTGCGCTGGCGGTCATCCTCAAGGTGCGTGAAGAGGGTGGGCCATTCAAGGACCTGTTCGACTTCTGCCGCCGCATCGACAAGCGCGTGGTCAATCGCCGCGTGATCGAAGCGCTGATCCGCGCTGGCGCCTTCGACAGCATCGACCCGAATCGCGCGCGGATGCTCGCCTCAACCGGTATCGCGCTAGAAGCTGCCGAACAGGCCGAACGCCATGCCCTGCAGAACAGTTTGTTCGATGGTGGCGGTGCCGACTGCGTCGAAGCGCCGCGCTATATTGACGTTCCACCCTGGGGTGAACGCGAGCAACTGCTCAATGAAAAGCAGGCACTGGGCTTTTTCCTCTCCGGTCACCCCTTCCATGCCTACAAGGCCGAGGTGTCGACCTTCGTCCGCCGCAGCCTGTCGCAGCTCGAACCGCAAAAGGACCTGATGATGATCGCCGGCATCGTCCTGTCGACGCGGACGCAAATGACCCGGCGCGGCAAGATGGCGATTGTCGTGCTCGACGATGCATCGAATCAGGTCGAGGTCACGGTCTTCAATGAACTGTGGGATGCCGAGCGCTCCAAGATAAAGGAAGACGAGTTGCTGCTGGTCGAGGGCAAGGTGCAGAACGACAGCTTTACCGGCGGCTTGCGCGTTACGGCCGAACGCCTGCTGACGCTGGGTGAGGCGCGCGGCCGTTTTGCCAAATCGCTGCGATTGGCCATGAATGGTGGCACCAAGAGGGAACCGGCGGCAGAGCGCCTGCGCGGCCTGCTCGCCCCCTATCGCAACGGCCCCTGCCCGGTGCTTGTGAGCTACCGAAATGGCAGTGCCGAAGCTGAACTCAGCTTGCCGGATAGCTGGCGGGTACGCCTCGACGATGCGCTGATCGCCTCGCTCAAGGAATGGCTGACAGCAGATAACGTGAAAGTGATTTATTCGTGATTCGCCTGATCGACCGCAAGCTGCTGGACGAAGTCTGCAGCGAGGCAGGCAACAGCCCGCGCAAGCGCAAGAACCGCAACTTCCACACCACGGACAGCGCGCCGGCGAACCGATTGCTCAATGCCGTAGAGCCCGGTTCCTACATCGCTCCGCATCGGCATACGGACCCGACCAAGGATGAGACCCTCGTCGCCTTGCGCGGCAAGTTCGGCCTGGTGCAGTTCGATGATGCAGGCAAGGTGGTGAAAACCGTTCTGATCGAGGCCGGGGGCGAAGTCTGTGGCGTCGATATCCCGCACGGTACCTGGCACAGCCTGGTCGCGCTACAGACAGGAAGCATCTTCTTCGAAGCCAAGGCTGGCCCCTTCGCGCCTTTTACCGCGGAAGAAAAAGCGCCATGGGCGCCGCAGGAGCATGAAGCAGGTGCGCCTGACTATCTGGCGCGGATGGAAACGCTATTTTCCTGAGTCCCAAATGGAAAACGGCCACCCGAAGGTGGCCGTTGAGTACTGCTATCGGGTTTAGCCGATATTAGAACGAGTGACGAACGCCAACTGCCAAGCCTTGGACGTTAGAACCGGTGCCTACCAGAGCGCCTACACCGCGAACAGCACCTGACGAGAAGTCATAAGCTGCAGCATCGTCGTTGTTGATGCGTGAGTAGACAGCCTTGACCAGAGTGCGCTTCGACAGGGCATGCAGATAACCAAGCGTGTACATCTTGGCGCCGGTATCAACTGCACCAGCGCTACCAGTGATGTCTCTAGCTACGGTGTATTCAGCGATCAACGAACCGGCCGGGCTCACAGCGTACTTGCCTTGCAGGCTGTAGGAGGTTGCGTCAATATCACCACCACCGATGAAATCAGCCGATTGCTTGTTCCACTGGAAGGTAACCTTGTGGCCACCATCAAAGTTGTAGCCCACGCCGATGCGGTGGTTCTTGGCGGTGTCAATAAAGCCAACCAAATCGCCACCCGTGTCGGCGTGACCATAGCTGTAGCCCAGATCCCAGCCACCAACAACGTAGTTCAGGCCAAGATCATAAACCTTGGAATTGTTAAATGCCGAGGCGCCAGGAACTGCGTTGGCGAATGCTTTGTTTTCGCCGAAAGCATAAGCACCTGCGAAGCTGAAGCCGTTGTAGTCGTTAGACATGTATGCTACGGCGTTGGCTTGACGGGTGTCAAATTCGCCTGTAGTACCGGTGCTGGCAGCATTCAGCGGGTTGCCCAACAGTGAAACTGCATCACCGATGCCGGTGTTGCCCGGCAGCATTTCCATGCGGTTGCCGAGTGAGCGAGTCGGGGCTGTCAAGTTACCAGCAACCAACGTACCGAAGGCGCCATTCAAGCCTACATATGTATCGCGGGCAGATGCGTTGTATATGCCGGCATCAGCCGAAAAACCAGTTTCAAACTGGAACAGGGCCTTGAGGCCGTTGCCTAGGTCTTCCGTGCCTTTGAGGCCGATATAGGAAGAGTTGGAATTGACGCGACCTTGGCTGCCGCGGCTGAAGCCGTCATTAGCGCTGTTAGCCGATACAGATTCAAGAGTTACGTCGGCAACGCCATACAACGTAACGTTGGTTTGGGCGAAAGCGGCGGTGCTGGCAAGACCAGCGATAGCCAGAGCGATAAGTTTCTTTTGCATGTATTTCTCCTAGAGTGGAAATGTCTGTTTCAGGGCAGCCGGATTAAGCATTAATCTTTGCTGCGCTCTCTACATCAAACAGCCGAGGCGAATTATGCCCACCTTAAGCAAGTCCACCTTTCAACGGGCAGGTTTCCACATGACGCCCTGTCTCGTTATTGCAACAATTGTGAAATACATAGCTGAATCTATTGAATTGATTGGGGTTTCGTACGCTTGGCAAACAAAACGGCCGCCAAATGGCGGCCGTTTTGGGTTCTGCTGAACGATCAAACAGTATTAGAACGTATGTCGAATCCCGACGGCGATGCCGGATGGATCAGCGCCGAGGCCGATGCCGGCGGCGGTGACACCGCCATTGGAGAAGTCATAGTTCACGTTGTCATCGCTCTTGAGCCGGCTCCA
>CANJXH010000125.1 GCA_947478755.1 Betaproteobacteria bacterium
CATGCCCAACCCGAAACCGTTCGATGGGTATGTCGAGCAGCCGGTACGAGTCTCGGCCACGGGGCTGACTCATTTCCACCGCAACCGCTACAGCGTCCCCACGGAGTTTGCGCATCGGGTCATTAGCCTGCGCATCTATCCTGCCGAGCTGGTGATGGTCGCCGATGGTCAGGCGATTGCGCGAGTCGTCCGCTGCTTCGAGCGCTATCAAACCCTCTATGACTGGCGGCATTACATCCGCCTGATCGAGAGGAAACCCGGCGCGCTCAGGAACGGCGCACCGTTTGCCACCATGCCGGAACCGCTCATCACGTTGCAGCGTCATCTGCTCAAGCATCCGGGCGGCGATCGGGTCATGGCGCAGGTGCTGGCCGCTGTCCCGGTCCATGGTATCGAGGCCGTATTGGTGGCTGTAGAACTTGCTCTGGAGTCGGGTCGTCCGAGTGGTGAGCATGTGCTGAATGTGTTGGCCCGGCTCAAGTCAGCGGCACTCCCCGTGCCCGATGCGGTCACGCTTACTTTGGCGCTGACCGAGGAACCCTCGGCGGATGTACATCGCTATGAGCGCTTGCGCGGGGAGGACTGCCATGTCGATTGATACGGTGGCCAAGCTCAAGTCGCTCAAGCTGCACGGCATGGCGCAAAGCTGGCCGGAACTGGTGGCACAGGCACGCCATACGGGATTCGAGCCGGAACAATTCATGACCCAGCTCCTGTTGGCAGAAAGCGCGGAGCGTGAAGTGCGCTCCATTGCCTACCAGACGACGATCGCCAGGTTTCCGGCGCATCGGGACCTGGCCGGATTCGACTTTACTCAGGCCAGGGTCGATGAGGCGTTGATCCGCAAGTTGTACGCGCTTCAGTTTCTGGAGGCCGCGCACAACGTGGTGCTGATTGGCGGGCCGGGCACCGGCAAGACACATCTGGCCACCGCCATCGGGATGGAGGCGATCCAGCATCATGGCAAACGGGTGCGCTTCTTCTCGACGGTGGAACTGGTCAATACGCTGGAACTGGAGAAGGCGGCGGGCAAACAAGGACAACTGGCCTTTCGTCTGATGTACGCCGATCTGGTGATCCTTGATGAAATGGGGTATTTGCCCTTCAGCCAGGCTGGAGGAGCACTGCTGTTCCATCTGCTCTCGAAGCTCTATGAGCACACCAGCGTGGTCATTACCACCAACCTGAGTTTCACGGAGTGGGCCAGTGTGTTCGGCGATGCCAAGATGACGACCGCCTTGCTCGACCGATTGACCCATCACTGCCATATCGTCGAAACCGGCAATGAGTCGTGGCGCTTCAAATCGAGTTCTGCCCGGCTGCAGCCGGGCAGAACTCGATCAACCAAACCGAAAGGAGATGAACGAAACGAAAACACCAACCCAACAGCAACTGCGTAGCTATACTGCGCGCATAACAGGGTGGGTCAGATTTCGATGAAAACCCCGGGTCAGATTTGAGTGGAATTCAACAGCTAGTGCTCTCTTACGCCAATGTCGGCAACTTCGGTGATCGTCTGGGTTACCACCTGATCAATTCGGTGTTGCCACCCAATGCGGTGGTGACGCATGGATTTTTCAAGCCCTGGACGGTGCCTGACGACGACTTTGATTTGCTGGTGCTTGGCATTGGCAACAGCCTGTTTTCGCCATTGATCAATGACCGCCTGCTGGCATTGATGGACCGCATACCACGCAAGATCGGAATTTTCGGCACCCAGTACCGTGCGGCATTGCCGTCACAGAGTCTGGCATTGGTGCTTGACCGCCTCGATCACTGGTTTGCGCGCTATGAAGAGGATGTCCTGCTGTATGGCAGGGGGCGCAACAATGTGTCCCACCTTGGGGACTGGCTGATCCATGCCTGCCCCATGGCGAACAACTCGCTCGACAAGACACTGACAATCGGCAAGGAAATCTGGAACGAATATCCGCTCGATCGCGTCATCCAGACCATACAGTCCTATCGCCGGGTGCATTCGACGCGTCTCCATCCGCTGCTCTGCGCACTGACCAGTGCAGAAAAGGTAGCGTATCGCGAACAGCGCGAGAACACGCAAAAAATTGTCTCGGACAAGTTCCGCTCTTTGTTGATCGACGTCTTTGGCCGGGTATTTCCGGAAGACCAGTTGTGGGTTGTCGACAGGGTAGCCGTGATGAACTACAAGGCGAAGGTGGCCGCAAACGTCCATCAACTTGAACGCCGGCTTGAAGAGGCGCTGCGCTAAGGTTTGACGGATTGAACGCCGGCAACCTGGAAAACACGAAACCCTCATCAGGCGTGACAGCACGATCCCGCTATCGTGGACGCTTTGCGCCAAGCCCCACTGGTGCACTGCATTTCGGCTCACTTGTCGCGGCGCTTGGCAGTTGTCTGGATGCGCGCGCCAACAAGGGTGAGTGGTTGGTGCGGATGGACGACATTGATGTTCCCCGATGCGTCCCCGGCGCCGCCGAACAGATTCTGGACACCTTGCGGGCGCTCGGTTTTGTGTGGGATGGCGAGGTGGTTTATCAGAGCCGGCGCACCGACGCCTATCGCGCCGCTTTTGAGCGGCTGACAGAAGCCGGATGCATTTTTCCCTGTGCCTGCACGCGCAGGCAACTCGCCAGCAGCGGCGGAACCACGATTGATGGCGGCCAACTATACGACGGACGTTGCCGCGATTCGCTGCCACCCGGCGAGCCTCCCCGCGCATGGCGCCTTCGCGTACCGGCGGCAGAAATTGCGTTCGACGATGCCATACAGGGAATGCTGTCGCAGCAGTTGCAGCGCGATGTCGGCGACTTTGTCGTGCTGCGTGCCGATGGATTGTTTGCCTACCAGCTTGCCGTGGTGGTCGATGACGGCGAGCAGGGAATCTCGCACATCGTGCGCGGTGCCGATCTGGTGGATTCAACACCGCGACAGGTATTGCTGCAGCAGTTGCTGGGTCTGCCAACACCTTGGTACGCGCATTTGCCGGTTGCCATCGATGGCGCCGGACAGAAACTTTCCAAGCAGACGCTGGCAACGCCGATTGATGTCAAACAACCTTTGACGACGATGATGGCGGCGTGGAGTTTTCTGGGCCAGTCCTGGCAGCAAGGCCATGAGCCGGATTCGCTTGAAGCCTTCTGGCCCGAGGCAATTCGGCAATGGCAAATCAAGCGGGTGCCAAATCAGCGCCAACTGTCCGCGCCGGACTATTCGCGATAGTCCTTGCCGCCGTAGCGCGAAACGCTGATGGCAAAGCGAACGAAGGCGTAGGCAGCCATGTTGACCAGACGCGACCACCATGAGCGTTGTTTGAGTTCTTCAAGGCGTATTTCCCTGCCGCCGCTGTCGATGGTGTGACATAGGCGTTCATGGAGGATTTGTGCGAAACCGGCGTCGTCGATCACCACGTTCGCCTCGCGTGACAGCAGCAGGCTGAAGGGGTCGATGTTGGACGATCCGACGGTTACCCAGCGTTTGTCGGCGATGCCGACCTTGGCATGGAGAAAGCCCGCGGTATATTCAACGATCCTTACGCCGGCCGGGAGCAGCGCGTCGTAGAGCATGCGTTCGGCGTTGCGCAGCACGGCGTGATCGCCACGACTTTGCAACAGCAGCGTGATGGCAACCCCGCGCCTTGCTGCCGTCATCAACGCCGTGCGGAAACGGTTACCCGGCAGAAAGTAGGCGCAGGCAATGATGATCTCGGTCTGCGCCGCAGCCATTGCGTCAAGGTAGGCGTTTTCGATATCGCGGCGATGCCGCAGATTGTCGCGGATCAGGAAGGCAGCACTCACCGTTCCGCAGGAGTGGCAGTCGAGATGAAACTCGGGTGGCGCCTCGGGTCGTTGCTGAAGGTAAGCCCAGCGTACCAGTCGCCACAAGTGGCGCACGGCGTAGTGAATATCGGCAACAACCGGGCCTTCCACTGAAACCGCATAGTCATGCCGCGGGAAACCCGGCTCGGTGTCGGTCAAGTCATCAATGATGTTGATGCCGCCGACGAAGGCAATGCGGCCGTCGATGACCACCAGCTTTCGATGCAGGCGGCGCAATCGGTTGCGTCTGAAGCGCATTTTCGGGGCCTCGGCCCGGTAGACCATGACCTCGCAACCGGCGTCGATCAGGTCGCGTCCGAGTTCCTCGGTGAAGTCGCGGGCACCGAAGCCGTCGACCATTACGCGGACGCCTGCCTGGCGGTTTCGGGCACGAATCAAGGCATCAACCACCGATTTCGCTGTCGCGTCGTTGGCGAAAATATAAGTCTCGAGGTGAATCTCCCTGCATGCCGAGTCGATGGCGGCGATCAATGCCGGAAAATACTGTGTGCCATTTTCCAGCAGTTTGACGGTGTTCCCTTCGACAAAGCGCGGAGTCACGATTGGCTCACAAGGGAATCAGTTTTGCCGAGAGTGCTGCGTGGTCAGTGATGCGCGACCAGGCGCGCCCGCAAAGTACCTCGGCCTGTTGCACATGGAAGCCGCGTACATAAATTCGATCAAGAGTGAATACCGGCAGAAAGGCGGGAAAGCTGCGCGGCGGGCGCCGCTTGTGGCCATTGAAGACTTCGGTCATGCCAAGGCGATCGGCCAGTTCGTCATGTGCCTGATTGCGCCAATCGTTGAAGTCGCCGGCGATGATCAAGGGCGAGCCTGGCGGCGCCATTTCTTCGATGCGGCTTGCGAGGGCATCGAGTTGAATGCGCCGGGATCGCTCCAGCAGGGAAAGATGCACGCAAACGCAATGTATTTCCTGGGCGAGGCCGGGGACATCGATCCGGCTGTGGAGCAGCCCGCGTCGCTCGAAGCGCAGGTGGGTGACGTCCTGGTTGTGGCTGTCGGCAATCGGGAAGCGCGAGAGGATGGCATTGCCATGATGGCGATGATCGCGAACGACATTGCGCCCATAAGCGGTATCACCCCAGATGTCGGCCGCGATGAACTCGTGTTGCGGTTGCTCAGGCAAGTTTTCGTGCCGCTTCGAATGCAGCAGGTTCATGCCTTGCACTTCCTGCAGGAACACGATGTCCGGGCCCAGTTCGCGCAGCTGCTCGCGCAGGTCATGTATGCCCAGGTTGCGATTGAACTGTGAAAACCCTTTGTGGATGTTGCAGGTCGCGACGTGGATCATGCCTTGCGATCAAATTTCGTTCATGAAACTGCGAGCATTCGATCGAGCGAAACCTTTGCCAGTGCTGCCTCGTGTTCGGGCACCTTGATCTGGTTGACCACGTTGCCATCCACCAGATTTTCCAGCGTCCAGGCAAGGTGTTGCGGGTCAATGCGCTGCATGGTGGAGCACATGCAAACCGTGCTCGACATGAACTGCACTGTTTTTCCCTCATGCTTGACTTCATCGGCAAGGCGATTCACCAGGTTGAGCTCGGTGCCAACCAACCAATGCGTGTTTGGCGCGGCGGCCTTGACGGTGGTGAGGATGTATTCGGTTGAGCCGACAAAGTCGGACTGGCGACAGACTTCAAATGCGCATTCCGGGTGCGAAATGACGATACCGTCCGGGTGCTGGTTGCGGAACTTGAGAATGTGTGCCGGCGTAAACATCTGGTGTACCGAGCAGTGGCCCTTCCACAACAGGATCTTTGCACGCCGTATCTGTTCGGCAGTGAGCCCGCCCATTTCGAGATCGGGATCCCACACCATCATGTCGTCCAGCGGAATATCCATCTTGTGTCCGCTCCAGCGACCGAGGTGCTGGTCGGGGAAGAACAGCACCTTTTCGCGTTGCTCGAATGACCATTGCAGGATTGTCGGCGCATTGGACGAGGTGCAGACAATACCGCCATGTGCGCCACAGAATGCCTTGAGGTCAGCCGCGGAGTTGATATAGGTGACAGGCGTGACCTGCTGGTCAGGATCGAGGACTTCTGACAATTCACGCCAGCAACGTTCGACCTTGGACAGGTTTGCCATATCCGCCATCGAACATCCAGCCGCCAGGTCGGGCAGAATCGAAATCTGCTCGGGCCGCGACATGATGTCAGCGACCTCGGCCATGAAATGCACGCCGCAGAAAACGATGAATTCCGAATCGGTTTGCGACGCCAGTCGCGAGAGTTTGAGCGAATCTCCTGACAGGTCGGCATGCTTGAACACGTCGGCACGCTGGTAATGGTGACCGAGGATGACGACCTTCTTGCCGAGTTTCGCCTTGGCCGCGCGGATGCGCTCATCTGCCTCGCGATCGGCCAGTGCGTTGAAGCGATCAAAATTGATGGTGGCAGTTTGCATTGTCGATTTGCACAGGCGATTGGTCAGGTTGAATCAGCTTTGTACCCAGGGCAGGCCGTGAAAGCGCCAGCCGTTCAATTTGTTGCGATGACCGGCAGCGTTCTTGTCGCCCTCGAAACCCTCCAGGACGTTGTAGCAGCGATCAAGGCCCGCTTCTGTTGCAGCCTTGGCAGCGGCACTGGAACGCGCTCCGGAACGACAGAGGAATAACAGCGTGTCGTTGGTGCCGATGGCATCTTTCAGTTGCGCGACAAAGTTGGTGTTGGGCACGCTGCCCGGATAACGCTGCCATTCAACCTGTATCGCGCCGGGCACGCGCCCGACCCAGTCGATCTCTGCAGCAGTGCGAACATCCACCAGACGCGCGGTATTGTCGAGTTGCAAATACTCTGCCGCTTCTTTCGGGGTCAGCGCCCCGGCATACGCCAGCCCCTGATCAACGGCTCGTTTTTTCGCATTCGCAAGAATGTCTTCTAATTGGCTCATTTTGTCTTATCTCCTCGGTCTAGAATCCCTGCCCTGAGTATAGCTGCCCTCATGAGCCTAGACCACTCTCGCCACTCCCGCGATACCGTTTCGCCACCTTCCGGTGACGAACGTTCGGCCGTCGGCCGCCGGATCACATGGGTCAGCGTCGGCGTCAACATTGTTCTGACGGCGGTGCAGATGGTGATCGGTTACGTGGCGCACTCGCAAAGCCTGATGGCCGACGCGATACACACGCTGGCCGATGTCGTGTCAGATGGCTTTGTCCTGTTCGCCATCCGCAGCAGTGGCAAGGCGGCCGATGCCGATCATCCCTATGGACATGCGCGATTCGAGACTGCGGCATCGCTGGTACTTGGCCTGATTCTGTGTGCAACCGGCGCCGCCATTCTGTTGGCAGCTGTAACCCGGTTGCAGAGTCTCGGCAGCGCTCCGCTGGTCGGCAATGCAGCGCTTTGGGCATCGCTCGCAACGCTCGCCTGCAAGGAAGGCTTGTATCGGTACATGTTGAGTGCTGCCCAGCGCCTGCGTTCTCCGCTGCTGGTGGCCAATGCCTGGCATGCGCGTGCGGACGCCCTGTCTTCGCTGGTTGTCGCTGCCGGCGTTGGCGGTGCGTTGGCGGGCTATCCCTTTGCCGATGCCCTGGCGGCAATCGTGGTCGGTGCCATGATCATCAAATCCGGTCTGGGCTTTGCGATGACGGCCATTCGCGAATTGATCGATACCAGTCTTGACGAAGACGAGGTGGTCGGTATCCGCACCACGATTGCATCAACGCCGGGAGTACGCGGCTTGCATGAGTTGCGGACACGCCGCATGGCGCACCAGGCGCTGGTCGACGCGCATATTCAGGTCTCGCCACGCATCAGCGTTTCGGAAGGCCACCATATTGCCGAGTCGGCGCGACAACGTGTGCTCGACAATCATCCCGGGGTACTTGATGTGCTGGTACACATTGATGCCGAAGACGACCTCGATCCCGCCTTGCGTGGGCCCGGTTTGCCGGAACGCGATGTGCTGATGGCGCGCCTGGCGTTGTTGCTGGGAGATGAGCTGGCCAATTTCGAAAAAGTCGTGTTGCATTTTCTGGGGCAGCGGGTTGAAGCCGAGGTGTTCCTGACGAACGCCATGACGGGTGACGGCGAGTATGTCACCAGGCTTGAAGCGCGCCTCAAGGAACGGCTGCCTGGCGATGAATGGTTTGCCAGTATTTCGTTGAACCAAGTAATTGCACCTAAATAGTGCCATTTGACCTTTAATGCACGATAACGGTGCGTTCCCTGCGGCTGCTGCTAGCCGTATGTCCTTGTGGCACAATTGCAAGCCACTTGCAGGGTCTTGGCACAGAATCTGCTAAAAAGCCACGGCAATCTCAATCAATTCATCACATCCACCTACCATCCGAATCAATCGCAAGGAGAACACTCAATGTTGACGCCCCAGGACGTACTGAAAATGGTCAAGGAGCAGGAAGTCAAATTCGTTGACTTTCGCTTTACTGACACTCGTGGCAAGGAACAGCACGTCGGCGTGCCGATCAAGGCTTTTGGCATCGAGAAATTTGAAGATGGACATGCCTTCGACGGTTCTTCGATTGCCGGCTGGAAGGGAATCCAGGCATCGGATATGCAACTGATGCCCGATGCAGACACCGCCTATATTGATCCGTTCATGGACGAAACCACGCTGGTGCTAAGCTGTGACGTTGTCGAACCCACCGACGGCAAGGGTTACGATCGTGATCCCCGTTCGATCGCCAAACGTGCCGAGGCCTATCTGAAGTCGTCCGGCATGGGCGATACCGCCTATTTCGGTCCGGAACCCGAATTCTTCATTTTCGACTCGGTCGAGTGGAAGATTGAC
>CANJXH010000126.1 GCA_947478755.1 Betaproteobacteria bacterium
GATTTCATACGAAGTCTCGATGGGCCTTGGTCTGATCACTGTGCTGATGGTGTCATCCAGCCTGAACTTGACCGAAATCGTGCGCGGGCAGTCGCATGGTTATTTTGCGCAACACGGTTTCAGCCTGCTGTCGTGGAACTGGATTCCGCTGTTGCCGATATTCCTCGTCTATCTGATTTCCGGCGTTGCCGAAACCAATCGTGCCCCGTTTGATGTTGTCGAAGGCGAATCGGAAATCGTCGCTGGTCACATGGTCGAATATTCCGGGATGGGCTTCGCGCTGTTCTTCCTCGCCGAATACGCCAACATGATTCTCGTGGCAGCCATGGTCTCGATCTTTTTCCTTGGTGGCTGGCTGGCACCGGTGGCCTTCCTGCCTGACGGATTCGGCTGGCTGTTTCTGAAGATGTCGTTCTTCCTCTTCTTCTTCATCTGGATTCGCGCCACCTTCCCGCGCTATCGCTATGACCAGATCATGCGCCTGGGCTGGAAGATCTTCGTGCCGTTGTGCCTGGTGTGGATTCTGGTGATCGGTGCCTGGATGATGTCGCCTCTCTCACTCTGGAAATAAGGAACGGATATGGGAGCCAAAGACTTTATCGGTAGCCTGTTCCTCAAGGAACTGCTCAAGGGCATGTCCATGACCGGGCGCTACATGTTTGCGCGCAAGATCACCGTGCAATATCCGGAAGAGGTGACGCCGCAATCGAACCGCTTTCGCGGTCTGCATGCGTTGAGACGCTATCCCAATGGCGAAGAGCGTTGCATTGCCTGCAAGCTTTGCGAGGCTGTTTGCCCGGCCTTGGCGATCACCATCGAGTCTGCTCAGCGGGACGACGGCAGCCGCCGTACCACCCGCTACGACATCGATCTGACCAAGTGCATTTTCTGTGGATTCTGCGAAGAGGCCTGCCCGGTAGACGCCATTGTGGAAACCCGCGTGCTGGAATACCACGGCGAAAAGCGCGGCGATCTTTATTACACCAAGCAGATGCTGCTGGCCAACGGTGAGCGCTATGAAGCGCAGATTGCCGCCGATCGCGAGCAGGACGCCAAGTTCCGGTAAGTAAAAATGGAATTCAAGACAGTCCTTTTCTATTTGTTCGCGGCGGTGCTGGTCGCGTCGGCGTTGCGCGTTGTCACGGCGCGCAATCCGGTACATGCAGTGCTGTTTCTCGTGCTGGCCTTTTTCAACGCTTCGGGTATCTGGATGTTGCTGGATGCCGAGTTTCTGGCCATTGCGCTGGTGATGGTCTATGTCGGTGCGGTGATGGTCCTGTTCATGTTTGTGGTGATGATGCTTGATATCAACATAGAGAGCGTCCGCCGTGGTTTCTGGAACTATCTGCCGCTTGGATTGCTGGTCGGAACCATTCTCGTTGTCGAAATGGCTGCCGTGCTGGGGCAGCGATACTTCAGCCTTGATGCCTTGCCCAATACAGCAGCCGAAGCCGGTTATAGCAACACGAAGGAGCTGGGGCGCCTGTTGTATACCGACTATGCCTATCCGTTTGAACTGGCTTCGGTGATTCTGCTTGTCGCCATAATTGCGGCTGTCGTATTGACGCATCGCGAACGCAAGGACACCAAGGCGCAGAAAATCGGCGAACAGTTGGCAACGCGGCGCGACGATCGTCTGCGCATAGTGTCCATGGCATCCGTCAAGGAAGCGCCGAGTGTGGAAAAGGCAGTCACGGAAGAAGGGAACAAATAATGTTGAATCATCTTCCCTCGCTTTCCCAGCATTTGATCCTCGGTGCAATTCTGTTTGCCATCAGCATTGTTGGCATCTTCCTGAATCGCAAGAATCTGATTGTGCTGTTGATGGCGATTGAACTGATGTTGCTGGCGGTCAACCTGAATTTCGTGGCGTTTTCGCACTTCCTTGGCGATGCGTCGGGCCAGATCTTTGTGTTCTTCATTCTTACGGTTGCCGCAGCGGAGTCGGGAATTGGCTTGGCGATACTGGTGGTGCTGTTCCGCAACCTGTCCACGATTGACGTGGAAGAGCTTGATAGTCTGAAAGGGTAGGGCAAGCGGTGGACATGAAAACGACTTATCTGCTGATTCCCCTGGCACCGCTTGCCGGGGCAATCCTTGCAGGGTTTTTCGGCAAGCTGATTGGCCGTACCGCCTCGCATTGCGTCACCATACTTGGCGTGGCGACAGCCTTCTTCCTTTCCTGTCTGGTATATCAGGACGTTGAGGCCGGGCATCATTTCAACGGACCAATTTATACTTGGCTGCAGTCCGGCGGGTTGACGTTGCAGGTCGGTTTCCTGATCGACAAGCTGACCGTAATGATGATGCTGGTGGTGACCTTCGTCTCCCTCATGGTGCACATCTACACCATCGGCTACATGCACGATGATCCCGGCTACCAGCGTTTCTTCAGCTACATCTCGCTGTTCACCTTCTCGATGCTGATGTTGGTGATGAGCAACAACTTCGTTCAGCTCTTCTTCGGCTGGGAGGCAGTAGGTTTGGTGTCCTACCTGCTGATCGGTTTCTGGTATACCCGGCCGACCGCCATTTACGCCAATCTAAAGGCATTTTTGGTCAATCGCGTTGGTGATTTCGGCTTTCTGTTGGGAATCGGCCTCATTGCGGCCTACGCCGGCAGCCTTGATTACACGGAAGTGTTTGCCAAACGCGAAGAACTGGCATTGATGACGGAGGCGGCAACCGGTTGGCCATTGATCACCGCGATCTGCATCTGCCTCTTCATTGGCGCGATGGGCAAGTCGGCTCAGGTGCCTTTGCATGTCTGGTTGCCGGACTCGATGGAAGGCCCGACCCCGATTTCAGCCTTGATCCATGCTGCGACGATGGTGACTGCCGGCATTTTCATGGTGACGCGGATGTCCCCGCTGTTCGAGTTGTCCGACACTGCGCTCAACTTCGTCCTGGTGATTGGCTCGATTACCGCATTATTCATGGGCTTCCTCGGCATCATCCAGAATGACATCAAGCGTGTGGTCGCCTACTCGACGTTGAGTCAACTCGGTTATATGACAGTCGCACTGGGTGTGTCGGCCTATCCGGTTGCCGTGTTCCACCTGATGACCCATGCCTTCTTCAAGGCCTTGCTGTTCCTGGGGGCCGGCTCGGTGATCATGGGCTGCCATCACAATCAGGACATCCGCTACATGGGGGCGATCCGCAAGTACATGCCGTTCACCTGGATTACCTCCCTGCTTGGTTCCCTGGCACTGATCGGCACGCCGTTTTTCTCCGGTTTTTACTCCAAGGATTCGATCATCGAGGCGGTGGCGCTATCACATCTGCCCGCGGCGAGCTTTGCCTATTTCTCGGTGGTTGCCGGCGTTTTTGTGACCGCCTTCTATTCCTTCCGCATGTACTTTCTCGTATTCCATGGCAAGGAACGCTACGATCAAGTTCCGCATGACGAACACCATCACGACGACCATGGTCATGGTGGTGGCAAGCCGCATGAATCGCCGTGGGTCGTGACACTGCCACTCGTGTTGCTTGCGATTCCATCGGTACTGATCGGGTATTTCACGATTGCGCCGATGCTGCATGGCGACTGGTTCGGTAGTGCAATTTTCATTAACGCGGAACGACATCCGGCGCTGGAAGAAATGACCGGCGAGTTTCATGGCCCGATCTCGATGGCATTGCATGGTTTTGCCTCTCTGCCTTTTGTGCTTGCGGCATCCGGCGTGGTGCTGGCGTGGTTCTTCTATCTCAAGCGGCCTGACATCCCCACGGCGATCAAGCAACGTGTCATGCCGATCTACACGCTGCTTGAGAACAAGTACTACTTTGATAAATTCAATGAAGTGGTTTTCGCCGGTGGCGCCCGCCTCTTGGGGCGGGGTCTGTGGAAGGTGGGCGATCAGGGTGTGATCGACGGATTGCTGGTCAATGGCTCGGCCCGCACGGTTGGCTTCGTGGCCGGCTTGGTTCGCTGGATTCAGACTGGCCATATCTACACCTACGCCTTCCTGATGATTCTCGGTGTGTTGGTCTTGATGTCACGCCTGTTCCTCAGTGCCTGGTAACGGAATGATGAGTTCTCATTTGTTAAGTTTCGCGATCTGGGTGCCGATAGTCGGCGCATTACCCTTGCTGGTGTTCGGCGCGTCCAGTCGTTCCGTCTCGCGCTGGTTTGCACTGGCTGTGGCCATTGCCGGCCTTGTGGTAACGCTGCCTTTGTGGACGCATTTCGACAGTAGTTCGGCCGCGATGCAAT
This sequence comes from Betaproteobacteria bacterium, assembly GCA_947478755.1. Taxonomy (GTDB): domain Bacteria; phylum Pseudomonadota; class Gammaproteobacteria; order Burkholderiales; family Rhodocyclaceae; genus Georgfuchsia. Next base: position 4,220 of record CANJXH010000126.1, read on the forward strand.
TCGTCGAGCAGGCGCCGTGGATCCCCAGCTTCAATGTCCAGTACTTCCTTGGCGTCGACGGCATCTCAATGCCCTTCATCCTGCTCAACAGTTTCATCACCGTGCTGGTGGTGCTGGCGGGATGGCAGGTGATTGAGGACAAGCAGGCCCAGTACATGGGCGCGTTCCTCATCATGTCAGGTTTGATGAACGGTATTTTCTGTGCCCTTGATGGCGTGCTTTTCTACGTATTCTTCGAGTCGAGCCTGATCCCGATGTACCTGATCATCGGTATCTGGGGTGGCCCCAATCGCGTCTATGCCGCCATAAAGTTTTTCCTCTATACCCTGATGGGTTCGCTGTTGATGCTGGTCGCCTTCATTTACCTGTTTGCACATTCCGGTAGCTTCAATGTGCTCGACTGGCAACAGTTGCAGATCCCGGGCAAGGTGCAGCAGTTGATTTTCATCGCCTTCCTGCTTTCATTCGCGGTCAAGGTGCCCATGTGGCCGGTACATACCTGGCTGCCGGATGCACACGTTGAAGCGCCTACCGGCGGCTCGGTCGTGTTGGCGGCAATTGCACTGAAGCTTGGTGCCTACGGCTTCCTCCGATTTTCGTTGCCTATCGTGCCTGACGCCAGCCATGCGATGGCTCCCTTCGTCATTGGCCTTTCCCTGATTGCTGTTGTCTACATCGGTTTTGTTGCGCTGGTGCAGGCTGACATGAAAAAGCTGGTCGCCTATTCCTCGATTTCCCATATGGGTTTTGTCACGCTCGGATTTTTCATCTTCAATTCCCTGGGTATCGAAGGCGCCTTGGTGCAGATGATTTCCCATGGCTTTGTATCTGCCGCAATGTTCCTTTGTATTGGCGTGCTGTATGACCGTGTGCATTCGCGGCAGATTGCCGACTACGGTGGTGTCATTAACACCATGCCTAAGTTTGGCGCGCTGTTTGTATTTTTTGCCATGGCAAACTCCGGCCTTCCGGCGACGTCGGGCTTTGTCGGCGAGTTCATGGTGGCACTGGGTGCCGTGAAGTTCAATTTCTGGACCGGTTTCGTGGCGGCAACCACCTTGATTGTCGGTGCGGCGTACACGCTGTGGATGGTCAAGCGCGTGGTCTTTGGTGCGGTTGCCAATCGTCACGTGGCCAAGCTTTCTGATATCGGCGGACGAGAGTTTCTGGTACTTGGCCTGCTTGCCGCTTGCGTACTGGCTCTCGGCCTGTATCCATTCCCGCTGACCGAGGTCATGCACGCTTCAGTCGACAACCTGCTCAGGCACGTTGCCATCAGCAAGTTATAGGGCGCAAAAGAAAACATGCTCAATAATTTCGTAATGCCCGATTTCAACCCGGCGATGCCGGAGATTTTGTTGCTGTCGATGACGTGCGGCATTCTGTTCGTCGATCTGATCTTTGGTGCCAGGCATCGTTGGATGGTGCCTTTGCTGTCTGTCGTTGCCTTGCTGGTATGCGCGTTTGTGACGGTGAATACCGCCATCGGTGATCCGGTGCTCACTTTTGGCAACATGTTCATTGATGACCTGATGTCGGACTTCCTCAAGCTTTTGACATACGTTGCCGTGGTCGCCGTGATCATATACAGCCGTGGCTACATGAAGGCGCGCGGTCTCGACAAGGGTGAGTTCTATCTGCTGATGTTATTTGCAACGCTCGGCATGATGGTCATGATTTCGGCCGCCAACCTGCTGACGATCTATCTTGGCGTGGAACTGCTTTCGCTGTCGCAATATGCGTTGGTGGCGATTGATCGCAAATCGACGCGCGCCACCGAGGCGGCAATGAAGTATTTCGTTCTCGGCGCACTCGCGTCCGGTCTTCTGTTGTACGGGATGTCGATGCTTTACGGCGCCACCGGTTCACTTCAGCTTGGCGAAATTGCCCAGGCTGCTTCGCAACAGAGTACCGGCAACCATACCGTGCTGCTTTTCGGCCTGGTGTTCCTAGTGGCGGGGATCGGCTTCAAACTTGGTGTGGTTCCGTTTCACATGTGGATCCCCGATGTCTACGAGGGAGCTCCGACCGCGGTAACACTGTTCATTGCCTCGGCGCCGAAATTTGCCGCTTTCGCCATGACGATTCGCCTATTGGTCACCGGCATGTTCGAATATGCCGAACACTGGCAGACAATGTTGCTGATTCTGGCGGTTTCATCGATCGCGCTCGGAAATCTTGCCGCGATTGCGCAAACCAATTTCAAGCGCATGCTCGCCTATTCGGCAATCTCGCACATGGGCTTCATGCTGCTGGCGTTGGCTAGTGGTGTTCTGGCTGGTGGTGATCACAGTCCGGCCATGGCCGCCTACACCTCAGCAATGTATTACGTCGTGGCCTACGTGCTGTCGTCATTGGGCAGCTTCGGCATGATTCTGTTGCTGTCGCGTGCCGGCTTCGAGGCCGAAAATCTTACCGACTTCAAGGGCCTCAACAAGCGTAGCCCTTGGTTTGCCTTGATGGCCTTGATCTTCATGTTCTCGATGGCTGGCATCCCGTTCTTTGTAGGGTTTTTCGCCAAATTTGCGGTTCTGTCAATGCTGGTGGCGACAGAACATACGGCGACGGCGGTGTTCGCGGTGATCTTCTCCCTGATTGGCGCTTTCTACTATCTACGAGTCGTGAAGGTCATGTACTTCGATGCCCCGCAGGACAATCTTCCTTTGCGGGTTGGGTTCGACATGCGCCTGGTGTTGTCAGTCAATGGATTGGCGGTTGCTTTGCTCGGGTTGTTCCCGCAGCAGGTGATGTCGTTGTGTCAATTCGCCCTTCTCAGGTCCTTGTAGAGTCTAACCGGTGACGGCAGCGCAAGCCCTGATCGTCACCCTTTCGCTCGTCGCAGCGAACCTGCCATTTGTGACACGGCGTATTTTTTTCGTCGGGCCGTCCCCCGGGACTGGTGGTGACAAATCACTGGTTTGGCGCCTTGCTGAGTTGTTTGTCCTCTATCTGTTGCTTGGATTGGCTGCAGCCTTGTTTGAGTCGCAGGCCTACGGCGGTCGCTATCCGCAAGGTTGGCAGTTCTACGCGACTACCGCCTGTTTGTTTGTCGTTTTTGCCTATCCCGGCTTTGTGGTTCGCTATCTTTGGCGCAGACAAAAAGGTTGAATCTTGAGCGACGCAGACCTTATTGAAACCGAAGTTTCTAGCGAAGAGCTTTTCGATGGGGTACTCCTCAGAGTCAAAAGGGATGAGGTTAGAACACCATCCGGCGCCATTGCCGTTCGGGAGTGGGTCGACCACCCCGGTGCTGCCGTTGTGATTGCCCAGCTCGATAACAGCAAGCTGCTGTTTGAACGTCAATTTCGTTACCCCATGCATCGGATTTTCATTGAACTTCCGGCGGGAAAGATTGACAGCGGCGAGCATGCACTTGATACCGCCAAGCGTGAGCTACAGGAGGAAACCGGATACAAGGCACGCAACTGGCGCCATGTCGGAACGATGCATCCGTGTATTGGCTACTCCAACGAGCGAATTGAAATTTTCTTCGCCCATGGGCTCAGTTTTGTTGGCGGCGGCCTTGATGATGAAGAGTTCCTTGAAGTGATCGAAATGAGCGTGACAGATGCAATGCTCGCGATTCGCGACGGGGATATCACAGACGCCAAGACCATTACCGCCTTGGTTTGGGCTGAAAAGCTCATCAGCGGGGAATGGTCTTGATTTCCGGTCAATGCGCCAACTACCGGTATTTTTCATGAAGCCGACCGACAAACCCGTCAGCCTGGAACAGGAGGAGTTGCGGGGTTTGGCCCGCACAGTAGCCGAGATCGAATGGCTGCTGCTGGTACTGGTCTTGCTCTTTCAGGCATTCGGTGGGCCAAAGGACGAGGGGCGGATAGCCATCGCCATGGCCATGATGTTTTTCGCCGCTTTCGTACTCA
>CANJXH010000127.1 GCA_947478755.1 Betaproteobacteria bacterium
CCGAAGTGCAGCACCATCCAGTTCCCGCAACTGGCCTACTGCGTCAACCCGACCTGTAACACGCCGGTAGTCGGCTTCGAGCAGATCTCGCTGGTCGACGAAAAGTGCCAGGTGCTGACCTTCACCTCGGACTGGCTCTCCTACCACCCGGCGCCTCCGCTGTATGTCGGCTTCGTCCAATTTGACAACGGTGCCCGCATGCTGCTGGAAACGGTCGATGTCGGCCCCAGTGGCATCGATGTCGGCACGCCGTTGCGCGTCACCTTCCGCATCAAGGACATTGACCACGACCGCAACTACCCGCGCTATTTCTGGAAAACCACGCCCGTTCAGGCCTAACAGCCCAACGCTGCAAGAAAAGACAAGGACAATCAATCATGGCATCAGGTATCAAGGATAAAGTCGCCATTCTTGGCATGGGTTGCTCGAGCTTCGGCGAGCGTTGGGATACCGGTACGCACCAGCTGCTGTCGGAAGCGTTCGACGAAGCCCTGGCCGACGCCGGTATCGAGAAAAAGCAGATTGAAGCCGCCTGGTTCGGCTCCTGCATGGACGCGGTGAACGTCGGCAACTCGTCGATCCCCGCATCGCTGGCGCTTCGCCTCGAAGGCATCCCCGTCAGCCGCATGGAAAACATGTGCGCCACCGGCACCGAAGCCCTGCGCGGAGCGACCTACGCGGTCGCTTCCGGCGCCGTGGATATCGCACTTGCGATCGGCGTCGAGAAACTGAAGGACACCGGTTACGGTGGTCTGCCGACGCCCTACAAGGGCACCTTGAACGACCTCTGGCTGGCGCTTGGCTCCGCCCCCGCAGGCTTCGCCCAGCTCGCCGCCGGTTATCGCGGCAAGTACGGCATATCCAAGGAAGAGCTCAAGCAGGCGCTGGCCCACGTATCGTGGAAAAGCCACCAGAACGGCGTCAACAGCCCCAAGGCGCACTTGCGCAAGGCAGTGACCATGGAGCAGATCCTCAATGCACCGATGATCGCCGATCCGCTCGGCCTGTTCGACTGCTGCGGCGTCTCTGATGGCGCCGCCTGCGCCATCGTCACCACACCGGAAATCGCCCGTGCGTTGGGCAAGTCCGATCTGGTCAGCGTCAAGGCACTGCAACTTTCGTCGAGCTCCGGCGTCGAGTCGCACACCACCTTGTGGGATGGCAGCTACGTGCAGAACACGCGTAACGCCGCCAAGCGCGCCTATGCCGAGGCCGGCATTACCAAGCCGCGCGAACAGTTGAGCATGCTTGAAGTGCATGACTGCTTCTCGATCACCGAGCTGGTCACCATGGAAGATCTGTTCATTTCCGAAAATGGCGGTGCGGTCAAGGACATCCTCGACGGCTTCTACGATGCCGACGGCGGCATGCCCTGCCAGATCGACGGCGGCTTGAAGTGCTTCGGCCACCCGGTTGCTGCCTCCGGCCTGCGCATGGCCTACGAGGTCTACAACCAGTTGCTGCATCGTGCCGGCCCGCGTCAGTTGAAAGACCCGACCCTCGGTCTGTGTCATAACCTCGGTGGCGTGCCCTACCTCGGCATCGCGGCTATCTCCATCCTCGGCCTGCTGTAAAACGCCGCGTGAAAAGACCACGGTATATTGCCGTGGTCTTTTTCATTTGACCCTTCGCCCCCATGCCATCCAGCATCGCCATCGACAAGTTATCGACTCTGGTTTCCAGCGGAGACCTGGTTTATCTGCCCGGTTCCAGCGGCGCGCCGTTGGCATTCGTTGACGAGTTGCTCAAAGACCAGCAGCGTAGCGAAGGGCTGCAACTGCTCACCACCTATGTGCCGGGCATCAATGCACTCGACATTGATCGCCTGCACCCAAGCATCAAGGTCAGTGGCCTGTTCATGCAACCTGGACTCAGCACCGCGCAGCGCGATGGTCGCTATCGCGCGCTGCCGATGACCTATGCCGGTTTTGTGCGTCACATCCAGGATGACGTCGCACCCGACCTCGCCGTGGTGCAGGTATCGCCGCCCGACAGCAATGGCCGCTGCACCCTCGGTGCCGCCGTGGAGTTCATGCCCGAGGTGCTGAAAAAATCGCAGCGCGTGCTCGGACTGATCAATCGCAAGGTGCCGCAGATTCGCGGCGCGTTTTCGATCGACCACGCGCAGCTCACCCACGTCTGCGAAGTCGATACCGACCTGCCCACCTACAGCACTGATTCCGACCCTGCCACCGAAGCCATTGCCGCCCACATCGCCAGCCTGGTTGCCGATGGCGCCGCCTTGCAGGTGGGCCTGGGCAAGGTACCGGCTGCGCTGTCGCGCCTGCTGCGCAACCACCGCAAGCTGCGCCTGCACTCCGGCATGCTCTCCGACGGCTTGATCGAGTTGGCCGAAGCCGGCGCGCTCGACAACGATTTTCTCCACACCACCACCGTACTGGTCGGCAGCGAAAAGCTGTATCAATGGTTGCCGGGATTTGACAATCTGCGCGTGGTCGGTTGCGATATCACGCACCACCTTCCCATCATGATTGGCACGCCCGGCCTGGTCGCCGTCAATTCGGCACTGGAGGTCGATCTGTTCGGCCAGTGCAATCTCGAACACGCCAATGGCCGTGCCGTCAGCGGTTGCGGCGGCGCACCGGATTTCGCCCGCGGTGCGCGCATGTCGCCCGGAGGCTGCAGCATCGTCGCCCTCAATGCCACCTTTGGCAGCAAGGACAAGATCGGCACACGCATTCTGCCCACGCTGAGCCTCAATGCCGTCACATCGCTGTCCAGAGTTGACGTGGATAATGTCGTCACCGAATTCGGCATCGCCAGACTGCGCGGTCGCAGCGTGCACGAACGCGCGCAGGCGCTGATCGGCGTCGCTGCGCCGCAGTTCCGCGACGAATTGCAGGCGGCCTGGAACGGCATTGCCGCAAAACTTTGATACGGAGGAACATATGATTCCCAGCAAGAACCGCCAGATCATTCTCAAGACCCGCCCCCACGGCATCCCGCAGGCGGAGCACTTCGAGATCATCACCAGCCCGATCCCGGAACTCAAGTCGGGAGAATTTCTCGTAAAAAACGAGTTTCTCTCGGTCGAGCCCGCCATGCGCGGCTGGGTCAATGCCACCAAGAACTATTCCGATCCGGTTGGCCTGGGCGAGGTGATGCGTGCCTTTTCCGCTGGCACGGTGATCGCATCGAAACATTCGGGTTATGCCGAGGGCGACCGCGTCATGGGCATGCTCGGCTGGCAGGAATACGCCATCACTGATGGCAAACCGGTACGCCGCAAGGTCAAGGAAGATGATCTGTCGCTGTCCCTGTCGCTTGGCATCCTTGGCATCAATGGCGTAACGGCCTACTTTGCACTCACCGAAATCGGCGAGCCCAAAGCCGGCGAAACGGTTGTGATCTCCGCCGCAGCCGGTGCCGTCGGATCCGCCGTCGGCCAGATTGCCAAGGTGCTCGGCTGCCGCACGGTGGGCATCGATGGTGGCGCCACCAAGATCAATTCCTGCATCAATGAATTCGGCTTCGACGCGGCAGTCGACTACCAATCGCCAACCTTTGCTGCTGATCTGGCGGCCGCCTGCAAAGATGGCGTCGACATCTATCACGATGGTGTGTCCGGCTCCATTACCGACGCCGTGGTCACCCACATCAAGAAAGGGGCGCGCATCATTGTCTGCGGCACGATCGCGATCGAATCCTGGGACCCGTGGCCCAGCGGACCGCGCATCGAACGTCACCTGCTCAACAACGCGGCGAAGATGCAGGGCTTCCTGATCTGGGACTATGAGCATCGCTACGAGGAAGCAGTCGCAAAACTGGCTAGCTGGATACGAGAAGGCCGCCTGCATTTCCGCGAGGACATCCTCGATGGCATCGAGCACGCCCCCGCCTCCATCGCCGATCTGTATCGGGGCACCAATACCGGCAAGCGCCTGATTCGTTTGCTGACCGATTAAAATCCGCCGTTACATCCACACGATATTTACTGAAGGAGAAAACCATGAGTCTGCTAGAAGGAAGAGTTGCAATCATTACCGGCGCCGGTCGCGGTCTTGGCCGTGCCCACGCCCTGATGCTGGCGCGCCACGGCGCGAAAGTCGTCGTCAATGACCTCGGTGCCAATACCGACGGTTCGGGCGCCGACCAGTCGCCCGCCGCAGAAGTCGTCGCCCTGATCAAGAGCGAAGGCGGCGAAGCCATCGTTGATGGTTCCGACATCTCCAACTGGGACGCCTCCAAGGCCATGGTCGACAAGGCCATCAGCACCTTCGGCGGCCTCGACATCCTGATCAACAACGCCGGCATCCTGCGCGACCGCATGCTGGTCAACATGACCGAAGACGACTGGGATGCCGTGATCAAGGTCCACCTCAAGGGCACTTTCGCGCCGATGAACCACGCCGCCAACTACTGGCGCGAGCAGTCAAAGGCCGGCAAGCAGCCTGACGCACGCATCATCAACACCACCTCGCACTCCGGTCTGTTCTGCAATATCGGCCAGGCCAACTACGCCGCTGCCAAGGCCGGCATCGCCTCGATGTCGATCGTTTCCGCACGCGAACTGCAACGCTATGGCGTCACCGTGAATGCGCTCGCCCCGCGCGCTGAAACCCGCATGACCGCCGGCCTCAAGGAATGGACGCCGGAACAGCTCGAAAAGCGCAACCCCGACTACATCGCCGCCCTCGTTGCCTATTTGTGCAGCGCACAAGCGAAGGACATCAGTGGTCGCGTGTTCGAAGCCTGGGGCAACGGCTATGCCGTCGCCGAAAGCTGGAGCCATGGCCCGATCACGGCCGCCACCAAGGATCCGGAATCGCTCAATGCCGCGATCCACAAGATCTGCGCTGATGCCCGCCCCAATGCAGGCATCGACCGCGATACCTGGCTGAATCCGTAGCCACGTCTTCGCCAGAACCCCGGATGCCATCATCCGGGGTTTTTTTTCGCCAAGCTTTTGCTGCTGTGCTACCGTTGCGCATCAATTTCCACTCGACAGAAGATCAACATGACCGAACCCGCCCTCCTGGTTTCAGAACGCGACAACATTCTGGAATGTGTGCTGAATCGACCCGAAAAATACAATGCGCTGAACATCGAGATTGCCGACCGGCTGTTTGATGCAAGCCAGTTGTTCGCGTCACGGCGCGACCTGCGTGTGATGCTGATTCGCGCCAAAGGAAAATATTTCTCTGCAGGGGCCGACATCCAGGGCGGTTTGTTTCCGGATCCAGACGAAAAAAGCCCAAGCGGCTTTCGTCGCAGCTATCGCAGTCGGCCAACCAGCCTGCACCCGCTGCACGATGAATTCGAGGCCATCGAAAAACCGATCGTCGTCGCCCACCACGCGCCCTGCCTTGGCGGCGCGCTGGAGATGTCACTCTCCTGCGACTTCCGCCTTGCGGCCAAAAGCGCGCGATATGCGCTGCCGGAAACCGCGATCGGTGCCCTGCCAGGATCGGGCGGCACCAGCCGCCTGACCAGAATTGTCGGCCCGCACTGGGCACGCTGGTTCATCATGGCCAACCTGCCCATGGATGCCGAGCGGGCGCTGATGATTGGTCTCGTGCATGACGTCTATCCCGACGAGGAATTTGATAAACGGGTATGGGACTTCTGCCTCAACCTGGCCAAGCAACCGCCCGAAGCCGTTGCCGTGGGCAAGCTCGCCATTGAACTAGTCGCCGATCTTGACCGGGCACAGGCACGAAACGTCGAACGCCTGGCCGCGAGCAGCATTGTCTTTGGTGAGGAACATCACTCCCTGCTCGCCGCAATGCGGGCAAAGCTGGGCAAGGGCAAGTAAGGAAGAAATCAAAACATCCAAAAAAAATGAGGGGAGAAAAATGAAGCAACTGAATTCGATTCGTATCCTGACCGTCGCATATTGTTCGTTGTGGTCGGCTGCTGCCTGCTCAGCCACATCAACGCCTGAACAACCCAAGCCTGCAAGCGCGGCCACCATTGCGGCACAGGCAAAAATGCTTGCCGCGTTGCCGAGCGACAACGGTCAGGATGTCGCGTTCGTCAATCGCGGATTCATTGCCTCCTTCAAGGACCCGATCGTCCGGGCCGCAGATGGCCACGTGGTCTGGGACGCCAACAAGTTCGACTGGATCAAGGGCGATGCCCCGCCGACGGTCAACCCCAGTTTGTGGCGACAGATGAAGATGCACACCGTGCACGGCCTGTTCAAGGTTACCGACAACCTGTGGCAGGTTCGCAGCCTTGATGGCGCCAACATGACGGTCGTCGGCGGCAAGACCGGCTGGATTCTAGTTGACCCCGGAATGACCAAAGAAACGGCTGCCGCCGCGCTGAACCTGATCAATGAAAATCTGGGCAAGCGTCCCGTCACCGGCATCATCTATTCGCACAGCCACCCCGATCATTTTGGTGGTGTTCGCGCGGTGATTGATGCGGCGACCAATCCACCAATCATTGCGCCCTCACATCTGGTTGAAGAAACCTCCGCTGAATATCTGACGGCAGGCAACGCCATGGGCAGGCGGGCGTCGTACCAGTTCGGTACCGGCCTGAAACCGGGTCCGCAGGGATATATCGGCAGCGGCTTGTCGCTGGGAACGTCGCCAGGGACAATAACCCTCATCCCGCCGACAGACATGATCAGGGAAACAGGCGAAACACGCGTGATCGACGGCGTCACCTTCGAGTTTCAAATGGTGCCCGATACCGAGGCGCCATCGGAAATGAATTTCTTCCTGCCCGACCTGAAGACCTTGTTCATCAGTGAATTCGCCATCTGCACCATGCACAACGTGCAGACACCACGCGGGGCACTGGTGCGGGATTCGCTCAAGTGGGCCGGCTACATCACCGAGGCACTGTCGCGCTACGGCGATCGCAGCGATGCCGTCATTGCCGGCCATTGCTGGCCGCGCTTCGGCAACGACGTGGTGAAGAATTTCCTGTCCCTGCAACGCGACAACTACAAGTTCGTGCATGACCAGACGGTGCGGCTGATGAACATGGGCGAAACGCCGAACGAAATTGCCGAACAGATGAAACCGCCAGCAGCCATCAGCAAGGAATGGTCGACGCGCGAGTACTACGCCACCTACCGGCATAACGCCAAGGGCGTGTTCCAGCGCTACATCGGCTGGTGGGATGGTATACCGGCACATCTCAACCTCTACCCGCCGGTTGAACAGGGCAAGCGCTACGTGGCGGCCATGGGTGGCGCGAAAAATGTGCTGCGCGAAGCCAACACCGCGATTGCAAAAGGCGACTATCGCTGGGCTGCCGAGGTATTGAATCATCTGGTCTTTGCCGACCCGGGCAACCACAATGCCAAATCGCTGCTGGCAGACAGCTATGAGCAGATGGGCTATCAGGCCGAAAGTGCGGTCTGGCGCAATATCTATTTGTCCGGCGCGTCGGAGCTGCGTGGCCAGGTGGCGTCGAAGCTTCCATTGAGCAGCCCGGACATTGCCGCCGCAATCACGACTGCCGGCTTCTTCGACCTGATCGCCACGCGCCTGAACCCGGAAAGGATCGGTACACGGTCAATGACGATGGCCGTTGATGTATCGGATGGAGACAAATCGCTGGTCAGCGTGCACAACGCGGTGCTGGTCAACGAAGTCGGCAAAAGCATCCCAAACCCGAGTGTGACCCTGACGGGGACCAAGGCACAACTCGGCAAGCTGCTGTTACGCAAGATGCCGCTGGAACAGGTTGAAGCCGATGGATTGAGGATCAGCGGCGACCGTGCCGCATTGCTGGCGTTGCAGAACGCCCTTGATGTGCCGCCACTGGACTATCCGATCATCACGCCGTAAAGCACCGACGCGCTTGTCGTGAGTGGCCCCGGCAAGCCGGCCGGGGTTGCATCCGCTAGCTGTCCAGACGTCCGAGCAGCGCCTGCGCGAAAGCATAGGGATCAGCCTTGCGCGCCAGCACATCGTCCAGGTGCTGTTCCACGTCTTTGCCATTGTCCAGCTGATCATCGATCCGGCGATGCACCAGATCCTTGGCAATTTCGAGGGCGCGGGCACGCAGTTGCGCAATGCGCTGTGCCTTTGCCG
>CANJXH010000128.1 GCA_947478755.1 Betaproteobacteria bacterium
AAATTGATGGCAGCAGCGCGCTGTCCGGTCCGCTGTCACCGATTGTCAGCCTGTGTAGCAAGCTGACCATGCTCAAGACGCTTTTCGACAAAATGTGCCTGAAGCCGCGCCTGAACTATCTCGACATCAGCGCCAACCATGTCGACGATGATGAATCCTTTCGAGACTACGGTTTGCGACGCATGAGTCGTGAAGCCTATGATTATCTTGCGGCACCGCTGTTGCGCGGCAATTTCGTCAGCAATCCGGATCGGGCGACCAAGCTGGAGTGGTTTTCGATCACCGACAATTTCGCCGGCCAGACCATGATGTCCATCCATGGCGGCCTCACCGCCTTGCCAGGGAAACTGGCAAGTCAGTTGGACACGCGGCTAAATGCGCCGGCAACCTCCGTGGAACAGCTTGGTGACAAGGTGAAGGTCAAGTGGCTTGAGGCAGGCAGCGAGCGCAGCGATACGGTCGACGCCTGTGTGATTGCCACGCGACTGCCGGAAGCCATGGCGATCTGTCCCGACTACGCCCGAATTGCCTCACCGCTTGGCGTCAAGCTGAAATACGGGCGCGGGTTGATTGCACATGTGGGTTTTCGCAAGGTCACGCGCAGCAAGGCCATCGGCGTATTCATGCCGCAGCAGGAACATGCCCAGATCGCGCTGGTCTGGATGGAACACAACAAGAACGACGAATGCGCACCGCCCGGGCATAGCCTGATCAGCTGCTACTTCGACGACGGCTGTGCCGAGAACTGCTACGGAATGTCCGATGATCAGGTCAGCACCATCGCCCGCGAATATCTTGAAAGGTTGTTTCCGGAGTTGGCAGGACAGTGCGACATGGCACTCGTGTCGCGTTGGCCGCTCGGCATCCCGTACCCGGAACCGGGTGTCTACCGCGAGATACATAAACTGAGACAGCAACTGTTGCCCGGCGACAGGATTCAATACGCGGGTGACTACTTCACTTGCACAGGACAGAACTCCGCCATTCACTACGGCAAGAAGGCAGCGGAAAACATCCTCGGACAGACGCGCTGATCAGCGCATTGTGCAAGTGCCTCATCAACACTAGTAGGTTTTGATTCCGGAGCGCTCGACCAGCGTTCTGAAAAGGTCGAGGCGCCGTGCGGAAACCAGCCCTTCTGCTATACCCTTTTTGATCGCGCAGTCCGGTTCGGAATGGTGGCGACAGTCGTGAAAACGGCACTTGCCGAGAAACTGGCGAAACTCCACGAAGGCGTTCTCGATTTCGCCGAAGCTCAGATGGGCCAATCCGAATTCCTGTACGCCCGGACAATCGATGATGGCGTCACCCGCCGGCGTGAGATAAAGGCGCCCATATGTCGTGGTGTGTTTGCCCGAGTCCAGCGCCGTTGATATTTCCCGGGTCGCGGCATTGGCACCGGGAACGAGAGTATTGATAAGCGTTGACTTGCCCATGCCCGACTGGCCGACCAGTACGCTGCACTGGCCGGCAAGCCGGGGCAGCAGAGGATCAATGTTCTGCTTCGCCGAGAGCTCGATGACCTCGTAGCCGAGCCTGGCGTAGGGGGCCAATGCCGCACGCGCTGCGGGCAAGCCCTCAGCGAGGTCGCACTTGTTCAGCACGATGAGTACCTTCATCTGCTCATGTTCGGCAGCAACGATGGCGCGGCTGAGCAGTTCGTCGCTGAATGCGGGCTCCGTCGCGCAGACAAAAACCAGTTGCGAGGTGTTCGCGGCAATCAGTTTCTGCTTGTACTGGTCGCTGCGATAGAGCAGGCTGCGACGGGCCTCGTGGCCTTTGATCAGGCATTGCCCGACGGCGCCCAATTCGATTTCCACGCGATCGCCACAGGCGTAAAGACTTTTCTTGCCCTTGGGCGAGCCGGTGACGATGGTGTTGTCGGCCAGGCGCACGTCGTACTGTCGACCGAATGCGGCGACGACAGTACCGATGTCCTTACTCAAAGCACGAACAGCGCATCAATTTTTGCGGCGCAAACAAAATCGTTGATGGAAAGTCCGCTTACGGAATGCGTGCTGTAGCTCAGCGTGCATTGCCTGTAGCCGAGCGTGATGTCGGGATGGTGGTCTTCGCGATGCGATATCCACGCCGTGGCATTCACAAAAGCCATCGTCTCGTAGTAGTTCGCAAAATGATAAGTCTTGTGAATGGTATCGGCAGTCCGCAACCAGCCATCGAGCCTTGCCAGTTCGCCGGCAATGGTGGCCTCGTCCAGTCGGGTTGTAGCGGGGGCGATCACGCCGTTTTCCCAAGGGCATCCAGTCGCGCGATGCGGATGCTGGCGGGCGGGTGCGAATCGTGAAACAGCGAATGCAGCGCGTCCGGCGTCAATGTCGAGGCATTGTCGCGGTAGAGCTTGACCAGGGCCATGACCAGTTCGCTCGCCTCGGTCTGCTCGGCAGCAAAGGCATCCGCCTCGAATTCATGTTTGCGCGAAAAGGCGGAAAGCAGTGGCGAGAGCGGAAAAAGCACTACCGGCAGGACCAGCGAGAAAAGAATCAGGGACATCGCGGTGCCGGGGGCAGAGACACCCAGTGCCGCATAGAACTGCGGCGCAAGCATCAGTACGCCCAGCAGCCAGAGAAAGCCAAGGCTGAGCACCGCCATGAGGGTGATGCTTTTCCAGATATGGCGTCGCTTGAAATGGCCGAGCTCATGCGCCAGCACCGCTTCGATTTCGGAAGGTTGCAGGCGCTCCAGCAAAGTATCGAAAAATACGATGCGCTTTGCAGCGCCAAAGCCGGTGAAGTAGGCATTGCCTTGTGTCGACCGTTTTGAGCCGTCCATCACGAAGACGCCGCTGCTGCGAAAGCCGCAACGCGCCAGCAATGCGTCAATCCGTGTACGAAGCGTATCGTCGGCAAGCGGTGTGAACTTGTTGAACATTGGTGCGATCACGGTCGGATAGGCGACCATCACCAGCAGATTGAAGCCCAGCCAGAACAGCCAGACCCACAACCACCAGCGTTCAGCCATCTGCGCCATCAACCACAGCACGACACCCAGCAAGGGCGCACCGATCAGGATGGCCAACATGGTTTGCTTGGCAATGTCGGTGAGATACAACCGTGGAGTCATCTTGTTGAATCCGAACCGCTCGTCAACGCTGAAGGTGCGATACAGGGAAAACGGAAGATCGACAACAAAGCCGATAAATCCAAAGCTGGCAAACAGACCCAGCCCATAAAGATAGCTGCCATCCGGCAGATATTGCTGGAGCAGATGTGCGCATGCATCAAGCAGACCGCCCAGCGTAAAGGCAAGCAGCAGCGCGGCTTCGATCAGCGTGTGTATCTGCGCCAGACGGCTTTTTGCCAGTGTGTAATCCGCCGCTTTTTGGTGGTCGTCGAGGCTGATCCGGTTGGCAAAACGCGCAGGAACTGCATGGCGATGCTTGCCGACGTGCCGAATCTGTCGCTGCGTCAGCCACAGGCGCATTACGGTCACGGCAACTACCAGGGCAAGGAATATTTGCGAGCAGGTTTCGGTCACAAGTCAGTCAACGAGGAAAGGTGGCGAGGTATGAGAAAATCAAAGCCATCGGAGAATACAACGGCTGGGCGAAAAATTATGGCACAGGATCAAAATGCGCTGATTTGGCTGGACATGGAAATGACCGGGCTTGATCCCGACAACGACCGCATCCTCGAAATGGCCATGGTGGTGACCAACAACAATCTGGAAACCATCGCCGAGAGCGTGGTATGGGCAGTCAAGCAGTCAGATGCAGTGCTGGCGGGCATGGATGAGTGGAACCAGAAAACCCACGGCAAGTCCGGCCTGATCGACAAGGTGAAGAACTCGACATTGCTGGAAGCGGATGTGGAAGTGCAGGCAATGGAGTTTCTCAAACTGCACGTTCCACAAGGCAAATCACCAATGTGCGGCAATTCGATCTGCCAGGATCGTCGCTTTATGGCGCGCTACATGCCGAAGCTTGAAACGTATTTCCACTACCGCAACCTTGATGTGTCGACGCTCAAGGAGCTTTGCAAGCGCTGGAAACCAGAGCTGGCAAAGGGACTGACCAAGCACGGCAAGCATGAAGCACTCGCCGATATCTATGAATCGATCGAGGAAATGAAGTACTACCGCGACAACTTCCTCAAGCTGTAGTCGTGGTGGCGTGATGAGCGGCCTGGCGAGCCAGTAACTCACGCAGCGAAGCCATTGGTTTGCCTTGGCGTTCGCCATCGGCCACGCAGTTCTGCATTACCTGCACGTCCTGTGCGCGCACCTTGGCACCGTGGTGGAAACGATTGAATGCCTGGTAGTCAAGCGGAAGCATTTCCCTCTCCAACTTCAGCTGCAGCTTCGCGGTGATACCCGGGCCCATGATCACGGCCATCAGCTTGCCCAGCAAGCCATGTTGCGGCAATGCCATGATTTCGGCTTGTGCGCGGCACGCGAGCTGCCAGAGTTCCTTGTTCGCCACCAGCGCAGTGACGTTGGGCCAATTGGCGATCTCGCTCGCCGCCAGCATGGGGAAGGCCGAGTTGGTCACAATGTCTACCAGTGTCTTGCCCATCGCCCCGCAGAGTGATACACCACTACGGTCATACAGCGCGGCAAAGGCGCGTGCTGCCTCAGGCACGCGGGTTTCAAGCAGAAACCCCTTCTTGTTGGAAAAATGTCGATAGGCCATGGACGCCTTGGCCAGTGTCGCCGGATCAGTCGGCGGGTTGACCGGCAGGTTGGCGCTGACCTGATGGGCCAGCAAGCCGAGGAAGCCGCCGAAAACGCGGTTCTCGGGCAGCCCTGTAGTCTTCAGGTAGTGCTCGCGCAGACCGACACCAACACCACCCATGACGAGATAGGCCGCGGTGGAACGGATTGCATTGCCGATGTCGCGCAGCACTGCAGTGCCTTCGGCGCTGCGAGTGGTGGCGCCATCCAGCGTGACGATCACGAAATCAAGCGGTTTGCCGCCAGATTCGCTCATGTTCCCTATAACGCGATAGTCGTCGAATTTCTTCAGCGTTGCGTCATCGTAGCAGTACAGCAATTGGGGCGGCTTGAAATCT
Source organism: Betaproteobacteria bacterium (assembly GCA_947478755.1). Taxonomy (GTDB): domain Bacteria; phylum Pseudomonadota; class Gammaproteobacteria; order Burkholderiales; family Rhodocyclaceae; genus Georgfuchsia. The sequence goes on from CANJXH010000128.1 coordinate 5,028, forward strand.
TCGACGCGCGTGGGGCGAACCAGAAACGTGACATCGACACCAGCCAGTTGCAGGTGATAGCCGGTCACCATACCCATCGAACCTGCGCCCACAATCAGAATTGCCGGTTTTTTTTCCATTTCATTCTCCTCAGATGTTCCGCTGCTTGATCATTTGCGTCGATAGAGGCGAAGCCGCTCGCTCTTGTCGCCGCCGCGATTGCCTTCCCAAACCTTTTTCATTCCCTTCAGTTCCTGTTCCTTGCCGCTGGCACCCTGAATCAAAAGCCACGGACACGAATTGTCTTTTTCGACAGGCTGCATGCTCAGGCCCATGAAGTAGCGTAGCGAAGCCTTTTGCGCCAGTCCGATGCCCATGCTTGCAACGCACTCCTTGGAGTTTCCCAGCGCCTTGTCGAGCGAGAGCGCAACTGGTCGATAGGTTTTACCGAAGTCGATCCACGGTAGCCAGAGCGTCGCGATCAGGCCCCACATCAGCGTGACGCCCGCCGCCCAGCGCGTTGCGCTGCGCCAGGGCGAGCGCGGAGTGCCAAACAAAATCCAGAGCCAGGCGACGGTCAGAAAGCCGGCTGCAATAAAGGCAGGGATGGATAGCTGGCCGATGAATCCCGGTTCCGCCTTGTAAAAATTCTTGGCCACGCGCGTCGGCTCGCCGGTCGCCATGGAGATGCCGCCAAGCCATATCAGGCCAGCCAGCAGCGTAAAGGTCATGATGCCAAACCAGTCCATGGCGTTTGCCGCGCCACGCCGCAAACGTTCGGCGCCGGGGAGTGCCAGCATGACCAGTGGCACGATGAGAGGCAGTGACGGCAGGGGTTTGGGATTAGAGAGCAGGAAGAACTCGATAAACGACAGCGCGCAACCGACGAGAGGCAGCAACATGGCCGGTTCTGCCAGTGATTTGCGCTTGATCCATATCGACCAGATGGCAATCGGCAAGATCGGCCAGACAAACCAGGCCAGCAATTGAAAGTGATCCTTGAGCGAGTATTCGTCTGCCGCAAAACCGACGATACGGCCTAGTTCGGCGTTCCACCAGATCAGCAGTTGGTCGGGTACGTTCTGTGCCAGCAACAGTGGCCATATGCCCCCCAGTGCGATGCCGCAAAGCAGGGCGCCTGCGCAGGCCGTCAGGGTTTTCCAGTTCCGCCATTCACGATGGAGCAGCGGGAAAACGAAAGGTGGCAAGAGCGCCGCCGATCCTTGCAGTCCACCTGCCAACAATCCGATACCGAGCGCACCGGCGGCAAGCAGGGCGCCCAGGCCGGGCCGCGTTCGCGTCATTGCGATCCCCGCATAGACAAAGGATTGTGCTGCGATCATGGCGATCGCCGGCTGTGCGTCATGGATTGGCACCAGCAAGCCCAGTGTGCCGATGGCGAGGATAGGCGCCGGCCAAACGATATCGTTCTCATGCCGTAACGCCCGCGCCGACAATGCAAGACCCAGCAACAGCAGGGCACCAAACAATGCGGTGGCCAGCCGCGCGCCATCGTGGAATGGCAGCAGGAAGGAAAGCACCTGTCCCAGTGACGCTGCGCACCAGTGGTAGAGCGGCGGGCCACCCAGCCAGGCTTCGCTGCCTATGCGGGGATTCAGCCAGTCGCCGTGGGTGGCAAACTCCCACGCAATGCCCAAATGGATGGCGTCCTCGACCTTCCACGGATCATGGCCAATGGTTCCCGCCAACAGGTATACCGCGCACAAGAGCGCCAGCATCCAGTTGGACAGGGGAAGTTTGGGCGCTGTCGTCAGCATGGCCTAAAAAGCAAAAAAGGCAGCCTTGGCTGCCTTTCTCTTGGGCGGCATTGGTTTATGCAGCCTTCTTGCTGTACTTCTGACGGAAACGCTCAACACGGCCGGCGGTATCGATCATCTTCTGCTTGCCGGTGTAGAACGGATGGCAGTTTGAGCAGACTTCGATATGCAGCGGTTTTACGCTCGTGGAGCGGGTCTTGAACTGGTTACCACAGCTGCAGGTAACTTCGATTTCAGCGTAAGTCGGGTGAATGCCTTCTTTCATGATTTTTCCTTTAATGCGTGGTTCGCGCGGTTCGAGCTTTTGGTAACGAACCGACTGGTGGCAGGGCTGGCTTCAAGAGGGCCGGATTATCCTTGAAACGGCTTTTTTTTGCAAATACAACGATTTGCCTGTTTAACGACGCATCGAGTCGAAAAATTCGCCGTTGTTCTTGGTGGCCTTGATCTTGTCGAGGAGGAATTCCATCGCTTCAAGATCGTCCATGTTGTAGAGCAGCTTGCGCAGCACCCACATCTTTTGCAGGACGTCGGGCTTGAGCAGCAACTCTTCGCGGCGGGTGCCGGAACGATTGACGTTGATCGCCGGGTAGACGCGCTTCTCTGCCATGCGACGGTCAAGGTGGATTTCCATGTTGCCGGTCCCCTTGAACTCTTCGTAGATCACGTCATCCATGCGCGAGCCAGTGTCAATCAGGGCGGTGGCGATGATGGTGAGCGAGCCACCTTCTTCGATATTGCGCGCGGCACCGAAGAAGCGCTTCGGTTTTTGCAGTGCGTTGGCATCGACGCCGCCGGTCAGCACCTTGCCGGACGCGGGTTGCACAGTATTGTAGGCACGGGCGAGGCGGGTGATCGAATCGAGCAGGATCACGACGTCCTTCTTGTGCTCGGTCAGGCGTTTTGCCTTCTCGATCACCATTTCGGCGACCTGGACGTGGCGAGTGGCAGGCTCGTCAAATGTCGAAGCAACGACCTCTCCCTTCACGGTACGGGTCATTTCGGTGACTTCTTCAGGCCGCTCGTCAATGAGCAGCACGATCAGCGTGACGTCGGGGTGGTTGGTAGTGATGGCGTGGGCGATGTGCTGCATCATCACTGTCTTGCCGCTCTTCGGGCTGGCAACCAGCAGGCCGCGTTGGCCCTTGCCGATCGGTGCAATGATGTCGATGACGCGGCTGGTGATGTTTTCTTCCGCCTTGATGTCACGTTCGAGCTTGAGGTGATCGGTC
>CANJXH010000129.1 GCA_947478755.1 Betaproteobacteria bacterium
AAAACCCGTTTGACAAAGACAAATGAGCATTGCCGAACAGTCTCCTGCGTGGATCAGGTCCATCTCGCCTTATGTGCCAGGCAAGCCGATTACCGAGCTTGCCCGGGAGATGGGGCTACCGGTTGAAAAAATCCTCAAGCTGGCCTCGAATGAAAATCCTTTGGGCATGAGTCCGAAGGCCAGGGCTGCGGTTGAAATGGCCATCAGCGGCATCGAGCGTTACCCGGATACTTTTGATCTTGTCGCCGCCGTCGCGGGCAGCGTCAAGGTAGGGCGCGATCAGGTAGTGCTTGGCAATGGCTCGAACGATGTGCTTGATCTTGCCGCGCGCGTATTTCTGACACGGGGATCTTCTGCCGTCATGGCCCGCCACGCCTTCGCGGTATACGCCCTGGCGACAATCACTACCGGTGCTCGCCCGATCGTGGTGCCGGCCGCCAATTACGAGCACGATCTGGCAGCAATGCAATCGGCATTACTGCCAGACACGCGTTTGATCTGGATTGCCAACCCGAATAATCCGACCGGTACCTTTTTGCCACATGCTGAAGTAAAGGCATTCATCGAACGTGTGCCCAGAGACGTGGTGGTGGTTCTGGACGAGGCTTACAACGAATATCTGCCAAACGGATTGCGGGTCGACACGATTCCCTGGGTGGCGCAATATCCCAACCTGATTGTTACGCGCACTTTCTCCAAGGTTTATGGTCTGGCCGGATTGCGTGTGGGTTTTGGTGTCGCCTCAGCCGAAGTGGCCGATTTGATGAATCGTGTTCGCCAGCCATTCAACGTCAACAATCTGGCCGCTGCTGCTGCCATTGCTGCGCTGGATGACGCTGCTTTTCTCGAACGGAGCCATGAGTTGAACCAGCAGGGCATGGTACAGCTCGAGTCCGGTCTGAAAAGTCTCGGTCTGGATTTCATTCCATCCTTTGGTAATTTCATCACCTTCAAGCTCGATAACGCTGCCGGCGTAAATGCAAAGCTTCTGAAGCAAGGCGTGATCGTGAGGCCGCTTGGTGGGTATGAGATGCCGGACTACCTGCGGGTAACGATTGGGCTTGAGCAGGAAAATGTGCGCTTTCTGCAGGTGCTGAAAGAGGCCATGTCATGAAGTTGGACAGGGTCGTCATTGCAGGCGTCGGGTTGATTGGCGGCTCATTTGCGTTGGGGCTAAAGAAGGCTGGCCTGGCATCTGAAGTTGTCGGCATTGGCCGTACGCGCACTGCGCTGGAGCAGGCCAAGGCTCTTGGCGTCATCGATGTGATCGCCAAGGATTGGGCTTCTGCGCTGAGGGGCGCCGACCTTGTGCTGTTGGCAATGCCGGTAGGGGGTATGACAAGCGCGATGCAGGCATTGATTCCGCATCTTGAAGTGCAGACGGTCGTCACGGACGCCGGCAGCACCAAGTGCGATGTACTGGCTGCTGCGACAACGGTTTTTGGGCCACGTATTGCGCAGTTTGTCCCCGGTCACCCCATTGCCGGTGCCGAGAAAAGCGGGGTGGTCGCTGCCCAGGCTGAATTGTTTCGCGACAAGCGGGTAGTGCTTACCCCCTCGCCGGAGGTCTATCCCAAATACTTTGAGCTGGTCCAGTCTGCCTGGGAACACTGTGGAGCCCATGTGGACGTTATGTCGGCAGCAGCCCACGATCGCGTCTTCGCTGCCGTCAGTCATCTGCCACACCTGCTTGCCTATGCGCTGGTGCACGAGTTTGCTGCCCGCGACAATGCGGATGAACTGTTCAACTTTGCCGCAGGCGGTTTTCGTGATTTCACCCGTATTGCGAGTAGTCATCCGGAAATGTGGCGTGACATCTGTATTGCCAATCGCACCCCGCTGATTGACGAACTTGATGCTTACATGGCCACGCTTTTGCAGTTGCGCGCCTTGCTTGCCTCGGCAGATGCCCATGGTCTTGAGTCAGCATTCGCGACAGCTCGCGCTGCACGCGAGGCATGGCTGCAAGGTCTGAGGCCTGGCAGCGACGAGTAGGCGCATGGAGTTCCTTGATATCCCAGCGTTGCACCGGGCATCGGGAACCGTTCGCCTGCCGGGTTCGAAGAGCATTTCCAATCGCGTTTTGCTGCTGGCAGCATTGGCCGAGGGCGAAACAGAGATTCGTGACCTTCTTGATTCCGACGATACGCGGGTAATGCTTCAGGCCTTGGGGAAACTGGGCGTCGAATTGACGCCGGTGGGTACTCATGCATGGAAGGTAAAAGGAGCGGCAGGGCGATTTGCCACCAGTGAGGCGGAACTGTTTCTCGGAAATGCGGGAACGGCTTTCCGACCCTTGACTGCGGCACTGGCATTGTCTGGCGGGACATACAGACTGTCGGGCGTGGATCGAATGCACGAGCGTCCTATTCGTGATCTTGTTGATGGCCTGCGTCAGATCGGGGCCGCCATCAGTTATCTGGGCAATGATGGTTATCCCCCGCTTCAGGTCAATCCTGGCCGCATCGATTTGTCTGGGCCGATAAAAGTTCGAGGTGATGTCTCTTCACAGTTCCTGACTTCACTGCTGATGGCTTTGCCTTTGACAGGTCGCAGCACGACGGTCGAGATGACAACCGAGTTGATTTCGAAACCCTATGTGGAAATTACCCTCAACCTGATGGCGCATTTCGGCGTGCAGGTGGAACGGGACGGCTGGTCGAGGTTTTCGCTGGCAGCCAATCAACGTTATTCAAGTCCTGGGGTCATCCACGTAGAAGGGGATGCATCATCGGCTTCATATTTTCTTGCTGCGGGTGCGATAGGCGGGGGCCCCGTGAGAGTTGAAGGTGCGGGTCGAAAAAGTATCCAGGGTGATGTGGCGTTTGCATCAGCGCTGGAGAAGATGGGTGCAAGCATTGAAATGGGCGATAACTGGATAGAGGCACAAGCGCCAAAGTCCGGCAGGTTGAGCGCCATTGATCTCGATCTCAACCATATTCCCGACGCTGCGATGACCCTGGCTGTCGCCGCATTGTTTGCCGATGGTCCTTGTACCCTGCGCAATATCGGCAGTTGGCGCGTAAAGGAAACGGATCGCATCGCTGCCATGGCGGCGGAATTGCGCAAAGTGGGTGGCGTTGTCGAAGAAGGGCCTGATTGGCTCAGGATTTCTCCGCCCCCCGCCGCCTGCCTGACACCGCACGCTTCAATCAATACCTACGATGACCATCGAATGGCAATGTGTCTGTCTTTGGCGGCATTGGGAGGGGTTCCGGTGAGAATTCTTGATCCCATTTGTGTCTCCAAGACGTTTCCTGATTACTTCCTCCGCTTTGCCGAGATTACGGCCCCGGTCATTGCCATTGATGGCCCATCCGCTTCCGGCAAGGGAACCGTTGCCCAGCGGGTGGCAAAAGCATTGGGTTATGCCTACCTTGACAGTGGTGCGCTCTATCGTCTGGTAGCTTTGGCCGCCAAGCAGGCCGGTGTAAGCTATGAGGATGCCAACGCGGTTTCCTTGTTGGCGACGAACCTGCCTGCCGAATTCATATTTGACCGCATTTTACTTGCGGGGACTGACGTCACCGAGGCAATTCGCAGTGAAGAAATGTCGTCGGCTTCATCAAAAGTAGCGGCGTTGCCTTCTGTCAGGGCGGCGTTGCTGTCGCGGCAACGCGCTTATCGGCGCTGGCCCGGCCTCGTGGCAGATGGCCGCGACATGGGTTCCGTCGTGTTCCCGCAGGCCGAGACCAAGGTGTTTCTTACTGCGTCGGCTGAGGTGAGGGCAGAAAGGCGTTATAAACAGTTGATCTCTAAGGGAGTTGCTGCTAATATCACTGCCCTTCTTCAGGATTTGCGTGATCGCGATCAACGGGATAGTTCCCGCAGCGTCGCGCCTCTGGCGAAGGGTGCGGACGCGCATCTGCTTGATACGACTGAGTTAAGTATTGAGCAGGCGGTTGAGTCGGTGTTGGGCTGGGATCAGCAGAACACAAAAGACCGGCGTTGACGCACAGGGGGTTGCAGGTATTCGCAGCGGTGCCAGCCGCGCGGAGATTTGACAACTTATCGTAACCAACCCACTGCGTGCCCGACCAAGGTGGCACCGGTGTTTATCAGGTCCTAACCAATATGTCAGCTGTAGCCGAAAGTTTTGCAAGCCTCTTTGAGGAAAGTCTGTCGCGCCAGGAAATGCGCGCCGGCGAAGTCATCACTGCCGAAGTCGTCCGCGTCGACCAGAACTATGTGGTTGTCAATGCTGGACTGAAATCCGAAAGCTTCATTGCCGCCGAAGAGTTCAAGAATGATGCTGGTGTTATCGAAGTCAAGCCGGGCGATTATGTTGCCGTGGCGATCGAGATGCTCGAAGATGGCTACGGTGAAACCCGTCTGTCGCGTGACAAGGCGAAGCGCATTTCCGCCTGGAACGATCTTGACAAGGCGATGACCGACAACATTCTGGTCAAGGGCCTGATCACGGGCAAGGTCAAGGGCGGCCTCACCGTCATGACCAATGGCATTCGCGCGTTCCTCCCGGGTTCGCTGGTTGATACGCGTCCGGTCAAGGACACCACGCCATTCGAAGGCAAGGAATACGAATTCAAGGTCATCAAGCTTGATCGCAAGCGCAACAACGTGGTGGTATCGCGTCGCGCGGTGCTGGAAGCCAACATGGGCGAAGACCGTCAGAAACTGCTGGAAAACCTGCAGGAAGGCACGGTTGTTACTGGAATCGTCAAGAACATCACCGATTACGGCGCATTCGTCGACCTCGGTGGCATCGACGGTTTGTTGCACATTACCGACTTGGCCTGGCGTCGCGTACGTCATCCTTCGGAAGTCATCAATGTCGGCGACGAGGTTACCGCCAAGGTATTGAAATTCGATCAGGAAAAAAATCGTGTTTCGCTTGGCATGAAGCAGCTTGGCGAAGACCCATGGGTGGGCATTGCCCGTCGTTACCCGGCCAGCACGCGCCTGTTCGGCAAGGTCACCAATCTGACCGACTACGGTTCATTCGTTGAAATCGAGCAGGGCATCGAAGGCCTGGTTCACGTTTCCGAAATGGATTGGACCAACAAGAACATTCATCCGTCGAAGGTTGTCCAGTTGGGTGACGAAGTCGAAGTCATGATCCTTGAAATCGACGAAGAGCGTCGCCGCATCTCGCTCGGCATGAAACAGTGCCAGCCGAATCCGTGGGACGATTTCGCAATCAACCACAAGAAGGGTGACAAGGTCAAAGGCGCGATCAAGTCGATTACCGACTTTGGCGTGTTCATCGGGCTGCCCGGCGGTATTGACGGTCTGGTGCACCTCTCCGATCTTTCCTGGAATGCGACCGGCGAAGAAGCCAAGCAGAACTTCAAGAAAGGTGACGAAGTCGAAGCCGTTGTTCTGGCAATTGACGTCGAAAAGGAACGCATCTCGTTGGGCATCAAGCAACTTGATGGCGACCCCTTCACCAGCTTCATTGCGACCCATGACAAGAACAGCATCGTTTCGGGCACTGTGAAGAGTGTCGATCAAAAGGGTGCAGTAATCGATTTGGGCGGTGATATCGAAGGTTACCTGCGAGTTTCCGAAGTTTCGCGTGATCGTATCGAGGATCTGCGCACTGAACTGAAGGAAGGCCAGGCGCTTGAGGTGATGATCATCAACGTTGATCGCAAGACGCGTTCGATCAGCCTTTCGATCAAGGCCAAGGATCAGGTTGAGCAGAATGAGGCAATGCAGAAGATAGCAGCTGCCGATACGTCCGCCAACAGCGGCACGACCAACTTGGGCGCGCTGTTGAAGGCCAAGCTGAACCAGAACTGAGTCCTGCGCTTTAACTCATGACCAAATCCGAGCTGATTGCCCGGCTGGCGGCACGTTTTCCCCAGTTGGTGGCAAAGGATGCTGACTTTGCCGTGAAAGTAATTCTTGATGCGCTAACCGATGCGCTGGCAGAGGGAAATCGCATTGAGATTCGCGGTTTCGGCAGTTTTGCCTTGAACTATCGTCCGCCAAGGCTTGGGCGTAATCCCAAGTCCGGCGACAAGGTTCAAGTTCCTGCCAAGTACGTGCCCCATTTCAAACCGGGCAAGGAACTGAGAGAACGCGTAGATCAACCCGGTTGATCTCGGACGCAAGTAACATGAACGGGCGGTATTCTTAGCGGATGCCGCCCGTTGTTTTTGATGGTTTGCCTGGAGAATGATGAAAGTCCTCGTCTGGCTGCTACGCATTGTTGTTTTCATCGCGCTGTTCGGCCTTGCCGTTAAAAACAGCGCGACGGTCGATCTGCGCTTTTATTTTGAGAAGCGTCTGGAGGCACCAGTTTCACTTGTGCTGTTGGGAACCTTTGTTCTTGGAGTGGCAATTGGCGTTTCCGTTTCGGTGACGACCCTGTTGCAGCAGCGCCGCGAGCTTGGGCGCATGCGTCGCGGCAGTGACCGGTCGGTTGTTGTCAGTTCTTCAAGTGGAGGCTGACAGAATGGCAATCGAGCTCTGGTGGTTGCTGGTTCTGCCCTTGTTCTTCGCAATGGGTTGGATTGCAGCACGAATCGATATCCGTCATCTGGTCAAGGAGTCGCGAGCGCTGCCGCGTTCCTATTTTCACGGGCTCAATTTTCTTCTTAACGAGCAGCCGGACAAAGCGATAGAGGCTTTTCTTGAAGCAGCCAAAATCGACCCCGAGACCATCGAATTGCACTTTACCCTCGGCAGTCTGTTTCGCCGCCGTGGAGAGACTGATCGAGCCATTCGCATCCACAAGAATCTGGTCGAGCGTGAAGGACTCAACGACGAACAAAAGCTCAACGCACTCTCCGAGCTGGGGCAGGACTATTTGAAAGCAGGACTGCTGGATCGGGCGGAGGAAATTTTCCTCAAGCTGCGTGACACGTCGCGTGATGAAGATGCGCTGAAAAATCTGCTTGAAATTTATCAGCAAGAAAAGGAGTGGGTCCGTGCCATAGCGATTGCCGAAAAACTGGCGAGCCACGGCGATCACCTTTGGCAAAAGGAAATTGCTGAATTTTGTTGCGAATTGGCGTCCGCAGAGTTGATGCACGGGCGCAATGCCGCGGCGCGCGAGTATCTTGATCGTGCACTCAATGCAAATCGCAAGTGCATTCGTGCCACCATTCTTCTGGGCGACTTGGCCTGGAGTGAAAATGATTCCGATGGCGCCATCGCTGCCTGGACACGGGTAGAGTCACAGAATGCCGTCTATCTGGCACTGGTGGCAGACAAGTTGCTGGAGGCCTATCGCAAGGCAGGACGGGCAGAACAAGGTTTGCAACTGCTGCGAGCATATCTTGAGCGCCATACCTCGCTGGATCTGCTGGATGCCGTTGTCAGCGCAGAAACGGAAATTGGTGGTCCTGAAGCTGCCTACCAACGTGTGCGTGACGAACTGCGGCGCAATCCGACGCTGATCGGGCTTGATAAGCTGCTGGAGGCTCAACTTTATGCCGCACCACCCGAGCGACGACCGGATATGGAACTGGTCAAAAACCTGATTCATACCCACACCCGTCGTGTAGCGCGCTATCGCTGCGACAATTGTGGTTTCAAGGCGCGCCAATTCTATTGGCGTTGTCCAGCCTGTGGCGGTTGGGAAACCTATCCACCAAAGCGAACTGAAGAGTTCGATTTGTCACCCTGAGGAATTAATTCGTGAAAGTCACAGTCGTAGGAACCGGCTATGTAGGTCTTGTAAGCGGCACTTGCCTTGCCGACGTTGGCAATGACGTGCTCTGCCTCGACGTCGATGCGAACAAGATACGTATTCTCAATGATGGTGGAATTCCCATTTACGAGCCTGGCCTTGAGGCAATGGTCAAAAAGAATGTTGGTGCCGGGCGACTGAGATTCACAACCGATGTCGAGGCCGCCGTAGCGCATGGCACTATTCAGTTCATTGCCGTCGGAACGCCACCGGATGACGATGGATCAGCAGATCTCAAATATGTGGTTGCTGCTGCCAGAAGCATCGGTAAGCATATGCAGGGCTACAAGGTTGTTGTCGACAAAAGCACTGTACCGGTCGGGACGGCAGACAAGGTGCGCGCTGCCATT
>CANJXH010000130.1 GCA_947478755.1 Betaproteobacteria bacterium
AACCATGCGACTGCCCGCGCACGATTTCGGTCAAGTTCAGGCTGGATGACACCATCAGCACAGTGATCAGACCAAGGCCCATCGAGACTTCGTATGAAATCATCTGTGCCGAGGCGCGCATCGCACCAAGGAAGGGATACTTGGAGTTTGAGGACCAGCCGGCAATGATGACCCCATATACGCCAAATGAGGTTATGGCGAGCATCAGTAACACACCCGCATCAACGTTGGCCATTACCCAGCCATCGGCAAAGGGAACGATCGCCCACACAGCCAATGCCGGTGCCATCGACAGTATGGGCCCCAGCAAGAACAGTGTTCGATCGGCACGAACGGGAAAAATGATTTCCTTGAATATCAGCTTCACGCCGTCTGCCATCGGTTGCAGGAGCCCCATGGGCCCAACCCGATTGGGGCCAAGGCGGACGTGCATCCAGCCAAGTACCTTGCGTTCAGCCAAGGTCATGTAGGCAACGCCGATCAGCAGGGGGATCAGGATGCCGACGATCTGGAGGATGACCCAGCACAACGGCCAGATCGGTTTGATGATGGGCCATACCGTGTCCCACAGACCAAACAGGTTCCAGAAGGAGGCGAGAAGCTGGAGTATTTGCGCTTCCATTACGCTCTCTCCACGCTCAGGCTACCGAACATCGCGCCCAGCGATACCGTATCAACATGCGCTGCCGCAATCCGCACACAGCCATCGGCAACGGCACCATCAAGCTCGGCCAGCAACTGCACGCTGGCATCTCCCTGCCTGACCCGAACCAGGCTTCCCGCCGCAATGCCCAGACTGGACAATGACGCCGCGTTGAGCCGCGCCGTCGGAGCCACTGCATCACGTGCAGCTTGCAGGCTGGGCGCGCGACGAACCAGGGCATCGGCAAAATAAAGGGGAACATCGGCCACACGCTCAAAGGTTGATGCGGCCACATCAAGCGTCAGGGAAACACCGCTTGCAGCGTTGTCGAGGCCGGAAACAAATCCGTCCTGGCCCGCGAGCACTTCGTCGCGAATCTGTTCACTGCTTTCATAGTCAAAGCCGGCCACTTCAAGCAGATTGCCCAGCACGCGCAATACCTTCCATCCCGGACGGGTATCGCCCTGCGGTTTGGTGACCGCATAGAAACTCTGCACACGGCCCTCGGTACTGACAAAGGTGCCGGAAGTCTCGGCAAATGGCGCAATCGGCAATAGCACGTCTGCGTAGTCGAGCATTGCCGCTGACTTGAAGGCGGTCAGTGCCACCACGGTTTTGGCCTGTTCCAACGCTGCGAGTGCAGCACGACCATCGGCGGTATCCATCTCGGGTTCGGTTCCAAGCAGCACATAAGCCTTGCGCGGTTGCGCTAGCATTTGCGCAGCATTGAGGCCTTGGCCTTTGGGCAGTGCCTCGGCCACATAGCCACCGACACTGTTGGCAGCTTCACCAAGGAAACCCAGCCTGATGCCGGCTATCTCTGCCAGCTGATGCCCCAGTGCCTGCAAGGTTGCCGCTTGCGGATGTTGCTGCGCATAGTTGCCGAGCAGGATCGCACCTTGACGGGCTTCGAGAAGGCTTTCCGCAATTTTCCTTGCTGATTCGCCGGGAACGATGGCGGACAGTGCAGCATCGGCGGCAACGCCTTTTGATTCTGCGGCGGCCTTGACAACTTCGGCCAGCAAGCGCGGCAATTGTGAGGGTGCGGCAATTGCCTTGGCGAAGGGCTTGAACAGCAGGTCGTCATCGCTCGCGTGCAATACGCTGACACGTGCCCCGCGCTTGACGGCCTTGCGCAGTCGTTGCGCCAACAGCGGCTGATCCTTGCGGACAAAGGAGCCCACCAGCAGCACACGATCAAGTTTATCAACCTCTGCAACCTTCATGCCCAGCCACGGCGTGCCTGCGCGCTTGCCATCGGCCGAGAAGTCGCTGTGGCGCAGGCGAAAGTCGACGTTCTCCGAGCCAATGCCTCGCAGCAGTTTTTGCGCGAGATACAATTCTTCCAGCGTCGCGTGGGGGCTGAGCAAGGCACCGATCGATTCCGCGCCATCCTTGGCGGCGATGTCGCGCAAGGCATGCGACACATAATCCAGTGCCGCGGCCCAGTCTGCTTCTATCCACTTTCCATCCTGCTTGACCATCGGCTTGGTCAGTCGCTGCTCGGAATTCAATCCCTCGTAGGAAAAGCGATCCTTGTCCGACAACCAGCATTCATTTATTTCTTCATTTTCCAGCGGCAACACGCGCAGCACTTTGTTGTGCAGCACCTGAACAATCAGGTTCGAACCAAGGCCATCATGAGGGCTGACTGATTTGCGCCGCGACAGCTCCCAGGTGCGTGCCCCAAAGCGGAAAGGCTTCGACGTCAGTGCACCGACGGGGCACAGGTCAATGATGTTGCCGGACAGTTCCGAATCGACAGTCTTCTCGACGAAGGGCATGATCTCGGCAAATTCGCCGCGGAAAGCCTGGCCCAACTCCATGACACCTGCGATTTCCTGCGTGAAGCGAACGCAGCGTGTGCAGTTGATGCAACGGGTCATGTCAGTCGACACCAGCGGCCCGAGGTCCTTGTTGCTGACAACGCGCTTTTCTTCCTGATAGCGCGACGCCGAACTACCGTAGCCAACAGCAAGGTCCTGCAACTGGCATTCACCGCCCTGGTCACAGATCGGGCAGTCGAGCGGATGGTTGATCAGGAGGAACTCCATCACCCCCTTTTGCGCCTTGATCGCCATATCCGAATGCGTGAAGATTTTCATGCCCGGGCTGACCGGCGTGGCGCAGGCTGGCATCGGTTTCGGCGCCTTTTCCACCTGCACCAGACACATGCGGCAATTGGCGGCAATCGACAATTTCTTGTGGTAGCAGAAATGCGGGATATAGATGCCGAGCTGATGAGCGGCTTCGATGACGGTACTGCCCTCGGCAACCTGTGCCGCCTGGCCGTCGATTTCAATTTCTAGCATGACGGCCCCGTATAGAAGGTACTGCCGGCCCATTGCACGTCACGTGGCACCAGGCAGCGCTTGTTTTCAATGTGGTATTCGAATTCCGAACGATAGTGCTTGATGAAGCCGCTGACCGGCATCGCCGCCGCATCGCCCAGCGCGCAGATCGTGCGCCCCATGATGTTGGGGGTAATGCTGGTCAACAGTTCGAGATCATCCGGACGACCTTCGCCATTTTCGATGCGATGCACGATGCGATACATCCAGCCGGTTCCTTCACGGCAGGGCGTGCACTGGCCACAGGACTCCTCGAAGTAGAAGTAGGAAAGCCGCTCCAGTGCCTTTACGGCACACACCGTTTCATCCATCACGATCACGGCGCCCGAGCCAAGCATCGACCCGGCCTTGGCGATGGCGTCATAGTCCATTGTCAGGTCCATCATCATCTCACCGGGAATGACCGGTGCCGAGGAACCGCCGGGGATCACCATCTTCAGCTTGCGGCCACCGCGCATGCCGCCGGCCATTTCAAGCAACTTGGCAAATGGCGTGCCGAGCGGAATTTCATAGTTCCCCGGTTTGTTGACGTGCCCGGAAACAGAGAACAGCTTGGTGCCACCATTGTTTGGCTTGCCCATGTTCAGGTAAGCCTCGCCGCCCATGCGGAGAATGAACGGCACCGCGGCAAACGTCTCTGTGTTGTTGATTGTGGTCGGCTTGCCGTAAAGACCATAGCTCGCCGGGAACGGCGGCTTGAAACGGGGTTGCCCCTTCTTGCCTTCGAGTGATTCGAGCAGGCCGGTTTCCTCGCCACAGATATAGGCACCATATCCATGGTGCGCAAACAATTCGTAACTGAAGCTGGAGCCCAGAATGTTGCTGCCCAGAAAACCTGCAGCCCGAGCCTCGTCAAGCGCCTCTTCAAAGCGTTGATAGACATCGAAGATTTCGCCGTGGATGTAGTTGTATCCACGCGCGGCACCCATCGCATAGCCGGCGATGATCATGCCCTCGATAACAGAATGCGGATCAAAGCGCATCAGGTCGCGATCCTTGAAGGTGCCGGGTTCTCCCTCGTCCGAATTGCAGACAACATACTTGTCGCCGGGGAAGTTCTTCGGCATGAAGCTCCACTTCAAGCCGGTGGGAAATCCTGCACCACCTCGGCCACGCAGAACCGAAGCTTTCAATGTCGCAATCACGTCATCCGGCGACACCTTTTCGGTGAGCACCTTGCGCAGCATTTCATAGCCGCCACGCGCGACATAATCCTTCAAGCGCCAGCCTGCATCGCCGCCAGCCCAGCCGCTTGTCATCAACGGATTGATTGCCCCCAGAAGTGCCATTACTTGCACTCCTCGATCAGCTTGTCGATCTGCATTGGTGTCATGAAAGAACACATGCGCTTGTTGTTCACGAGCATTACCGGTGCATCTCCACAGGCGCCAAGACACTCGCCTTCCTTCAGGGTAAAGCGTCCGTCGGCGGTCGTCTGATTGAAGTCGACTCCCAGCTTCTCCTTGACGTATTCCGCTGCATGCGCACCACCTGACAAGGCGCAAGGCAGATTGGTACACACGGTCAGCTTGTACTTTCCGACCGGTTCGAGGTCGTACATGTTGTAGAAGCTCGCCACTTCATAGACGGCGACAGGCGCCATGCCGAGATAGTCGGCAACACAGGCAATGGTGTCCTTGTCGAGCCAGCCTTTTTCGTCCTGCGCAATGGCGAGCGCCGCCATCACGGCGGACTGCTTCTGAGCGGCCGGGTACTTGGCTACTTCGCGGTCGATCTTTTTCAGGGAGGATTCGCTGAGCATGATGTCTTTAACGGTCGATGTCGCCGAACACAAGGTCCATGGTGCCAATGATCGCCACTGCATCGGCGATCATGTGGCCACGGGCAATTTCGTCGAGAGCAGCAAGGTGCGGGAAGCCCGGCGAGCGCAATTTGAGTCGATACGGCTTGTTGGCGCCATCGGAAACGATGTAGACGCCGAACTCGCCCTTCGGGTGCTCGATTGCCGCATAGGCTTCGCCAAGCGGAACATGGATGCCTTCGGTAAAGAGCTTGAAATGATGAATCAGCTCTTCCATGTTGGCCTTCATGTTTTCGCGGGCCGGCGGCGCTACCTTGTGGTTGCCGGTAATCACAGGGCCCGGGTTCACGCGCAACCAGTCGATGCACTGCTTGATGATCCGTGTGGATTGACGCATCTCCTCGACACGAACCAGATAGCGGTCGTAGCAGTCGCCGTTGGTGCCGACCGGAATATCGAAATCGATGCGGTCATAGACCTCATAGGGCTGCTTCTTGCGCAGATCCCATTCGATGCCGGAACCACGCAACATCGGACCACTGAAGCCAAGGTTCAGCGCACGCTCCGGCTCGACGACACCAACCCCGACGGTCCGCTGCTTCCAGATGCGGTTGTCGGTAAGCAGGTCTTCGTATTCATCAACATATTTTGGAAAGCGGCCGCAGAAAGCCTCAAGGAAGTCGAGCAAGGAACCCTGCCGATCCTCGTTGACCTGCTTGAGCGCATCGCCCTTCTTGAATTTCGATTGGCGATATTGCGGCATGCGATCCGGCAGGTCACGGTAGACGCCGCCCGGACGATAGTAAGCCGCATGCATGCGGGCGCCGGATACGGCCTCATAGGCGTCCATCAAGTCTTCGCGATCACGGAATGCGTACAACATCACGGCCATGGCGCCGATATCCAGCGCATGCGAACCAACCGCCATCAGGTGGTTGAGGATGCGGGTAATCTCGTCATACATGACGCGGATGTACTGCGCCCGCAATGGCACCTCGATGCCGAGCATTTTTTCCATCGCCAGACAGTAGGCGTGCTCGTTGCACATCATCGACACGTAATCGAGGCGATCCATGTACGGCACTGACTGAATCCAGGTGCGCGTCTCGGCCAGCTTTTCGGTGCCACGATGCAGCAAACCGATATGCGGGTCGGCACGGACGATGACTTCGCCATCAAGTTCCAGAATCAGGCGCAACACACCATGCGCTGCGGGATGCTGGGGGCCGAAATTCAGCGTGTAGTTCTTGATGTCAGACATGATTTATCGCGCCCCGCCCTTGCCATATTGCTCTTCGCGCACGATCCGCGGCGTAACCTCGCGCGGCTCGATGGTCACAGGTGCGTAGACGACACGTTTCTGTTCGGCGTCGTAATGCATTTCGACGTGGCCCGAAATCGGAAAATCCTTGCGGAACGGGTGACCGACGAAACCGTAGTCGGTCAGGATGCGACGCAGGTCCGGATGTCCGTCGAAGTGGACACCGTAAAGGTCGAAGGCTTCGCGTTCATACCAGTTGGCCCCCGCCCAGATGTCGATCACCGACGGCAATACCGGGAACTCTTCGTCATCTGCAAACGTACGCACTCTCAGTCGCAGATTGTGCGAAATCGAGAGCAGATGCGACACGATGGCGAATCGCTTTCCCTGCCAATTCGAGTAGGTCGAGTAATCGACCCCGCTCAAATCCAGCAACAGCTCAAACTTGAAATCGGGATGCCCCTGCAATTGACGCATCACGTCAACATAATTGGCAGCATCCACCTCGATGGTGAGTTCGCCGAGGGCAAACACCGGCTCGCCGATACGGCCTGCAAAGGCCGCCTTCAGGCGATCGCACAACTGATCGAGTCGCGCGCTCATGCCCGGGCAATCGTGTTGGTACGCTTGATCTTGTTTTGCAATTGCAATACACCGTAAATCAGCGCTTCCGGCGTTGGCGGGCAGCCCGGAACATAAATATCAACCGGCACGATGCGATCACAGCCCCGCACCACCGAATAGGAATAATGATAGTAGCCGCCACCGTTGGCGCAGGAGCCCATCGAAATGACCCAGCGCGGTTCGGCCATCTGGTCATAAACCTTGCGCAGGGCCGGGGCCATCTTGTTGCACAAGGTTCCGGCAACGATCATCACATCGGACTGACGCGGACTGGGACGGAATACGCTGGCCCCGAATCGATCAAGGTCATAGCGGGCACAGGCCGTATGCATCATTTCCACGGCACAACAGGCAAGACCAAAACTCATCGGCCAGAGCGAACCTGTGCGGGTCCAGTTGATCAGCTTGTCGACCGAAGTGGTGACAAACCCCTCCTGCATGACGCCCTCAATGCCCATTGCTATTCCCAGTCCAGTGCGCCCTTGGCCCACGCATAGGCGTAGCCAACGACCAAAATGCCGATGAAGACAAACATCTCGACGAAACCGAACGTCCGAACCGCGGGCGACTCGGTGATTTCCTTGAAGATGGCCGCCCACGGAAACAGAAAGGCGATTTCAAGATCAAACAGAATGAAAATGATGGCAATCAGGTAGTAGCGGATATCGAACTGCATCCGCGCCTCTTCGAAGGCTTCGAAACCGCACTCATAAGCCGAAGTTTTCTCGCGATCGGGGCGATGCGGGCCGAGCAAACGGCCAAGCAGGAGCGGCACGCAGCCAAAGGCCAGGCCGACGATCACAAAGACGAGAACAGGGAAGTAGTTTTCCAGCATGATTTAGCAGTTGTACTACGGTTCGGACGTCCTGAAACTTTACTTGTTACCTGGTGCCGACGGCGAGACTCGAACTCGCACAGCTTTCGCCACTACCCCCTCAAGATAGCGTGTCTACCAATTTCACCACGTCGGCATTGCGACCACTTTTTAGGGTGGCCCAAGCGGGCCGAATCATATCATTGATGCAGTGCAGGAAGCACTCCCGACACTGCATTTGCAGATGATTATTTCGGGATTTCCTTTGCTTTCGAATCAGCGGCGGGCGGCATTGCCGGCGCCGTTTGCGTCTCCGGCATTTGCTGAGCGGCCTTGTCCATCACACTCTGGCCAGCCGGATGCGCACGATTCGTGGCGATATAGGACAGGGAGAGGCTGGTGATGAAAAACACCGCCGCCAAAACCGCCGTTGCACGCGACAGAAAAT
>CANJXH010000131.1 GCA_947478755.1 Betaproteobacteria bacterium
AGATATCGTCCACCTCGGCCTGGCTGGTCATGCGATTGGGGATGAGTTTGGTGGAGTAGTGCCAATCTTCGGGAAACGCCGACTTCATTCCATAGCCTGCCCAGTCTGCGTTGTTGAGGCGTCCATAGATCGCTGCCATCCAGCGGATCACCGGATTATCCAGCGCGCGCTCGATGACGTTCGGATCTTCGTGAATCAGCGCCAGTATCCACGGACAGAATTCAAAAGCGTCGGCGTCACGCCCTTTGGCGGCGACGGTCTTGCGTGTCGCATCGACAAATTCGGCATAGCGCTCCGGCGTCGGGATCACGCCGGGGGCGACGGTCGCGAAGCCATCGGCATAGGTGGTGGCGAGATCAATCAGCTTGGGGCCACCGCCTAGCGCCCAGATGCGCGGACGATTCTGCTTTGCGGCACCGATCCATGCCTGCTCGAAATTCCAGAAATTGCCAGCCATGTCGATCGGCCCATCGGTCTTCCAGAATGCGTCGTAGTAGCGGAAATGGTCTTCCAGGCGGCGCAGGCCTTCGTTGCGTTTCCAGCCGAAGGGCAAGGTCTGCTTGATTTCGCCGGCGCCCATCTGCAGAATGAAATTGCCGCTGCCCATGTTGGCCAGCGTCAGCATGGATTGCATCATTTCACCCGGGCCACGGCGAATCGAGTCGGTACTGATCGTCAGGCCGACACCGGGTGCCGCGCAGGCGGCAAAGCCGCAGATGGCCAGCGGGTCGCCGCTGGAATCAAGATCGGGCAGCATCGCTGCCAGCGGGGCATTCTTGCTGTTCCACATGCCCGGCGGCCACCAACCCATCATCTGGTCCCATATCTGGAAATGATCAACCACGCCGCTTGAATAGGCGGCCTTGGCCATCTGCGCCAGGGCGGCGGGCGGCAAGGTACGGTCGGCATTGAGCGGCAGGATGGTTTCGACTTTGCGTTGCGGCATGACTTTTTCCTCCTCAAAGACCAGCTGATTGTGAGACAGGTTGCAGCAAGCGATACAACAATTGCCTTTACCCGACGGGCCGGTTTCGAAGCTGTTCTGCCCTGCGATAAAACACCGCACATGTCGCGCTGGACAAGCCAAGGCTCAGCGCAAAAAAATGAAACTGGCCATGGGTAATTTCGATATAGGCGATTACCGCCGTCGCCAGGATAGCGAGAAACAAGGCGGCAGGCAGCACCGGAAACCGGGCCACGCGCAAGGTTGCCGCGAACATCAGGGCGCCGATGATCAGTACGGCGAAACCCATGCCATGCCAGACAGCGAAGCCGAATGTCGCTGGTGCCCAGGGGAAGAGCAGGGGGCCGATCATTTCGTGCATCACGCCATGAAAGGCGATCAACAACGCGCAGCTTGCTGCTACGGATTGATTGAAAGCTTCCTCGGGACCCGAACTCATGATGGGGAAATGCGTCAGCCGAGTGCCTTGCGCCAGGCGAGGATTTCGCGCAAGCCGCCGAGGTCCCACTCCGGGCCGAAGGTCGTGACAATGATTTCGTCAAAGCCCAATTTGTAGAAAGCGTCGGGGTCGCCGTTTTCGGCAAGGCCGGGGAAGTAGCTGACCTGCAGCTCGACGTCAGCAGGGTCACGTCGGAAATCGCGGCAGAGCTTGCGGAACACTTCCAGCTTGTGCTGCACCTTGTCCAGTTCGCCATAGACATGCCAGATGTCCGCATGCTCGGCAGCGAGTGGCAATCCCATGCCCTCGCCCATGGCGGCAATCAGCAGCGGCATCTTGCGCAGCGGCGGCGGGTTCAACTTGCCGAGGCGGGCTTTGATGATGGGGATGTCACGCACGAAGTCCTCCATCCGGCTCTTGGGCGTGCCGAAGGGGTAGCCATATTCGTCGTAGTCCGGCTTCAGGTAGCCGGCACCCATGCCAAGGATGTAGCGGCCACCCGAGATGTGGTCGATGGTGCGGGCGATGTCCGCCATCAGGTTCGGGTTGCGGTAGCTGTTGGCGTGCACCAGACAGCCGATCTCGACGCGTGTGGTGGTGGCCGCCATCGCTGCCTGCACCGTAGTAGCTTCAAAATTGATGCCGAACGATGTGGGCGACGCAGCGGCTTCCTTGACCACGTCCTTGGTCAGTATCTGCGCGTGAAAGTGGTCGGCGACGTAGATGCGATCGACGCCAAGTTCTTCGGCCTTCATCCACATCTCGCGCATCTTTTTCAGGTCGCCGTATTGCGGCGGCATGTGGATGCCAATCTTGATTGGTCTTGCACTCATGCTGTTCCTCCGTTATCAATCTGTTTTTTCTGCACCGGTGCCGTGGCGTGCGGTATGCCAAAAACGCATTGCAACCATTCGACTGATTGATTATCGATTGACGCGTATCGGGTGTGCTCCAATAATAAGTGCAAAATCTGTCATTTGGAGTGCAAAACATGTCACCCATGAAATACCGGATTGCAAGGACGACCTTGATGTCGCGCCGAAAGAAGCGAGGCTGACGTGTTTCGCGCCACCAAGATCGGCATCTATCTGAAGGCCATGAAACAGCGTGGCATCGGCGCCAGGCAACTGCTGGCCGGAACCACGATCAACCCGAAGCTGGTTGCCAATCCGGAATACCTGATTTCCCTCGATCAGTACCAGCGTGTTGTCGCCAACATGATGGCACTGACCAATAATCCCGGCATCGCATTTTCTCTCGGCGACGAAAGCAATCTGAACGAGCTGGGGATCGTCGGTTACGCGATGATTTCGGCAAAGTCATTGCGCCAGGCACTGGATATATGGCTCAAGTACAGCAATTCCCTTGTCGGCGTGCCGATCAACGTCGAGTCATTTCACGATGTGTCACCCGGCTATGAGCTTGTCGTTTCTTCAAAGTCGTCCGCAGGTGTCTTTCAGCGCTTCGAAACCGAAGAGCTCCTGGCCCAGGGCATGAGGCTGGTCGAGATGCTGACCGGCATCAAGCCGGTCGTGGGCAAAGTCTCGTTTTCCTACCCGAAACCTGCGCATCACGCCCTCTACAAGGAGGTGTTCAAATGCCCGTTTGAATTTAGCGCGCCGCAGACCGTATACAGGGTGCTGGAACCCGAACTTGATGTGCCAATCCAGACCATGGACGAAGAATTGTTCAGAGTCTGTGCCGAACATTGCGGGCAGGTGATGACGTCGATGGCCTCGACCGGCAGACTTCGCAGCCAGTTGCGCAGCCTGTTTCTCGCGTCACCGGGAAACCTGCCAAGTATCGCGTCAGCCAGCGCCGCATTGGGCATGTCCGCAAGTACCTTGCACCGGCAGCTGACTACCCAGGGGCAGAGTTATCAGGGCATCAAGGATCAGTTTCGCTTCGACCTGGCAAAGGAATATCTGCTCTCCGGGCACATGGCGCCGAAGCAGGTCGCGCATTTGCTTGGGTTCACTTCACCCAGTACATTTTTCCGTGCATTCAAGTCATGGTCGGGTCAGACGGTGGGACAGTTCCTTGAGGCACGTGACGTCTGACTTGGCGTGCCGGTGATGGGAGACCAGACGAACCGGGGGTATCGGGCAATAGAAAAAACAAATGCAAGAAATAAAACCAAACAATTGGATTAAACGACTGCAACTTCCTATGATGGCCTCGTAGATTTTCAATCGAAGTAAAAAGGAGAATACGAATGTCCAAGGATACGAAACATGCGAGTAGCAGCGGTCGCTGCCCGGTGATGCACAGTGGCGCTACGTCCGTCACCAGCTCGGCCGCCTGGTGGCCCAAGGCCCTGAACCTCGACATCCTGCACCAGCATGACAGCAAGACCAATCCGCTGGGCGAAGGCTTCAATTACCGCAAAGCGGTAAAAGCACTCGATGTCGAGGCACTGAAAAATGACCTGAAGGCTTTGATGACGGACAGCCAGGAATGGTGGCCCGCGGACTGGGGCCACTATGGCGGTTTGATGATCCGCATGGCGTGGCACTCGGCGGGAACCTATCGCATCGCTGACGGCCGTGGCGGTGCGGGAACAGGCAATCAGCGTTTTGCGCCGCTCAACTCGTGGCCTGACAACACCAACCTGGACAAGGCGCGTCGCCTGCTATGGCCGATCAAGAAGAAATACGGCAACAAGCTGAGTTGGGCTGACCTGATCATCCTTGCAGGCAACATGGCCTATGAGTCGATGGGACTCAAGACCTTCGGTTTCGGCTTTGGTCGTGAGGACATCTGGCATCCGGAAAAGGATATTTATTGGGGCTCAGAAAAGGAATGGCTCGCCCCGACTGACAACCCCGACAGCCGCTACTCCGGCGAGCGCGATCTGGAAAACCCGCTTGCCGCAGTGATGATGGGCCTGATCTACGTCAACCCTGAAGGTGTTGACGGCAAGCCCGATCCACTCAAGACGGCTCGCGACATGCGTACCACCTTTGCCCGCATGGCGATGAACGACGAGGAAACCGTTGCCCTGACTGCCGGTGGCCATACTGTCGGCAAAGCCCATGGCAATGGCAGTGCAGCCAATCTGGGGCCGGCACCAGAGGCGGCGGAAGTGAACGAGCAAGGCTTGGGCTGGAACAACAACACGTCGCGCAGCGTGGGTCGCGATACCGTCACCAGCGGCATCGAAGGTGCATGGACCACGCACCCCACGCAATGGGACAACGGCTACTTCAAACTGCTCCTCGGTTACGACTGGTCGTTGCAGAAATCGCCGGCCGGGGCGCATCAGTGGGAGCCGGTCAACATCAGTGAAACGGACATGCCGGTTGATGTGGAAGATCCTTCGATTCGTCGCAAGCCGATCATGACCGACGCCGACATGGCGCTGAAGTTCGATCCCGAATACCGCAAGATTGCGGAGCGCTTCCACAAGGATCAGGCTTATTTTTCCGATACCTTCGCCCGCGCCTGGTTCAAGCTGACCCACCGCGACATGGGGCCGAAGGTGCGCTACATCGGCCCGGACGTGCCGCGGGAAGAGCTGATCTGGCAAGACCCCGTGCCTGCAGGCCGCAAGGACTATGACATCGCCTCAGTCAAGGCGAAGATTGCTGCCAGCGGCCTGAGCATCAGCGAGATGGTGTCAACGGCGTGGGACAGTGCGCGTACTTTCCGTGGATCAGACAAGCGCGGTGGTGCCAACGGTGCTCGCATCAGGCTTGCGCCGCAAAAGGATTGGGAAGGAAATGAGCCCGCACGTCTGGCCAGGGTTTTGGCAGTGCTCGAAGGCATTGCCGCGCAGAGTGGCGCCAGCGTGGCCGATGTGATCGTGCTGGCTGGCAATATCGGTGTCGAGCAGGCGGCCAAGGCCGCTGGTTTCAACGTAACAGTGCCTTTTGCACCGGGCCGTGGCGACGCCACGCCGGCACAGACGGATGTCGAGTCGTTCGAGGTGCTGGAGCCGTTGGCCGACGGCTATCGGAACTGGATGAAAAATGACTTCGCCGTCAGTGCCGAAGAGCTTTTGCTTGATCGCACGCAACTGATGAGACTGAGTGCGCACGAGATGACGGCGCTGGTCGGCGGCATGCGTGTCCTGGGTACCAACCACGGCGGCACCCGGCATGGGGTATTCACCGACCGCGTCGGTGCCCTGACCAATGACTTCTTCGTGAACCTTACCGATATGGCCTGCACGTGGAAGCCCGCTGGCAAGAACCTGTACGAACTTCGCGACCGCAAGACGGGCCAGGTCAAATGGACGGCAACGCGTGTGGATCTGGTCTTCGGTTCCAATTCGATCCTTCGCGCCTACGCCGAGGTCTACGCGCAGGATGACAACCAGCAGAAGTTCGTCCACGACTTTGTTGCCGCCTGGACGAAGGTGATGAACGCCGACCGCTACGATCTTGATTGAACGAACAACTCCCTACGCCCACGCCGCAAGGAATTGCAGCGTGGGTAGTTTGGCAGCCCGCCCGATTGATCCTGCGGCGGCTGTCGGGCGGCACCCTTGCGATCAACATGCAACGCAAAGGCCGTGGTGACTGGCTGCAGCTGGGCTAGGATCGCGACCTCTGTACCAGCTCCGGCCCTTGCAGCGGGCCATAGGCCGACACCAGCACGATGCCCGGCGGCGCGCCGATCACGTCCTTGACGCGGCCGACCAGGCAGATCGCGTTGGTGTAGTCGCCATCGAGCCGCTTGATCAGCATCTCTGAGCGTGGTTTGCCTTCGACCTTCCAAAGCGTGTAGTCGAACTCGCCCTCCTTGCAGATGCGGCCTTCGGTCCTGACGTTGGCGACAACACCTTCCTTGGTCTTGACGTAGCCGATGGTGCGCGTGCCGAGCACGCGGCCGGCGGGAATCACCTTGTTCAGCATTTTGCTGTCGAGGTCTTCTTCCCACACCACCGGCTCGATCTTGGTGCCTTTCTCGGTCACGGTGTAGCCGAGCACGGTGAGGATGTGTTCCAGCGTCGCGGTGTAGACAGGCCACAGGCGATGCTTGTCGAAGCCCCGCGTCCAGTAGTCCTCGACGGTGGCGCCCACTGCGTAGTCACGCGGCATCTGCTCCAGCACCTTGGTCTGGCCGGCGGCGTCGGTCAGGCTCTCGTGATACACCGAGGTGATCTTGCTGCATTGGCCACAGGCCAGGATGCCGGACCAGATGCGCGTCATGTCGTGGATGCCGGATCCGGTGAAGGTGACGCGGTGCTTGCGCGCGAAGGCATCGATCTCTTCGGCGGCTTCGGGATCGCTGCCCCAGGGGTAATAGGCCTCCATCGCCAGGCTGATCACGTTGATACCGGCCTCCATGACTTTCTTGTAGGTGGGAATGTCAGCGCGCAGCGCATTGCCCTGGCAGACGATGGCGACATCGGCACCGGTCTTCCGCAAGTCGGCCTTTTCGATGTCCTCGACGATGACGCCAAACTTGCGCCCGAAGCCGCTGGCATCGCCAAGGTCCTGGCCGATGCGCGCGCCGGCCCGGTTGTAGGCGCCGACGATTTGATAGCCGACGTCTTCCAGCGCGCCAGCGACCAGACCGCCATATTGGCCGGTGCCGCAGATGATGACGCGGGGTCTTTCCGGGGTTTTGTTGTAGCGATTCAGAATCATGATGGGTTCCTTTTCGTGAGCCAAGAATGCGGAGAGGCGGTCAGTGCCGAATGGTTAGAAGAGATGGCCGAATTGCTCGATATAGTCGCTGTACTTGCCTTGCGCGATTTCCGGCGTCAGGCCGAATTGCTCCAGCGTGTATTTGTGCACCCCGTGTTTGTGCTGCGCGTTCTTTTGTTCCCAGGCCAGCATGGCGTTACGCGCCTGCTCACCCAGATTCATTCCGGCATGGGCATAAATGCGCTTGATCACGTCGTCCGTTGATTTCAGCAAGTCGGCATACGATATGTCGAGAATATCCATGTCGGGATGGTCACGGCGGGTATTCATCTGGATTTGCAGGCGAGCGGCCTGCCCCTCCATCATCGCAAGGCCGATGAAGTGGTCGAAGGAAGCGTCGCTGCAGGCTTCATAGTAGGCGGAGAAAAGGCTGCAGCCCGAGGTCAACGTACTGAGCGGGTCGCGATACGTGGTGGCAAATACGGCATCCGGAAACACCTGGCGCAATATCGGCTCGAAGCCCTGATAGCCGGGATACTTGAGAACCCAGGGACGC
>CANJXH010000132.1 GCA_947478755.1 Betaproteobacteria bacterium
CGGCAGAACTGCTGGTTTTATGGCGTACGATGATCCTATCGGCGGCGGGGTCTGTACTCGATTCGCAGCGCCACAAACCTACCCAAGGCAGGACTCATCTTGATCACATCCAGACAAATCTCAAAACCCGTTAATGAAGAACACACGCTCAGGCTGGCGGTACTGATCGACGCCGACAACGCCCAGGCCGCTGTCATCGAAGGCCTGCTTGCCGAAATCGCCGGCTTTGGTGAAGCCACAGTGAAGCGCATTTATGGCGACTTCACGTCCTCGGCCAGCGCGTCGTGGAAAAAGGTCTTGCAGCGTTACGCCATCAAACCGGTGCAGCAGTTTGCCTACTCGACCGGCAAGAACTCCACCGACAGTACCTTGATCATTGATGCGATGGACTTGCTCTACACCCGCAACTTCGACGGTTTTTGCCTGATCACCAGCGACAGCGATTTCACCGGTCTGGCAATGCGCCTGCGCGAAGAAGGGCTGACCGTGCTCGGCTTTGGCGAAAAGAAGACGCCTGAGGCATTCCGCAATGCCTGCCACAAGTTCGTGTTCACCGAAGTGCTGCGCCCCGGCACCGTCGCAGATGAGCCGGCCGTTCGCGCGCCCAAGGCCCGCGCCGCAAAAAGGGCGACGCCGCGCAAGGTGGCCGACGAGGCGCCGGAACCAAAGCTGGCGTTTCCCACCACCTTCCTGCTCACGGCGCTGGAGAAGTCGGCAGACGATTCCGGCTGGGCGCATATCAGTACCTTCGGCAACTACCTTACCAAGCTGCAGCCCGATTTTGATTCGCGGCTGTATGGCTACAAGAAGCTGTCGGACCTGATCAAGGCCCGGACGGATCTTTTCTCCGTCGAAGAGCGACAGTCATCCGGTTCAAGCCAGAAGGTGCTCTACCTGCACGCAAAATAGTGTTTGCCCGCGCTTGCAAGCGAACTGCCGACCGACCATGCTGACCATCGCCGCCCTCACATTCAAGAAAGCCATCACCCTGTTTGCGCTGGTGGGGCCGATTTCGATGATCCCGGTTTTTCTCTCCGCGTCCGCGGCGTTGGATGCGGGGCGCAAGGCGCGCTTTGCCCGCACGATCGCAGTGAGCGTTACCGTGGCACTGCTGG
Organism: Betaproteobacteria bacterium; assembly: GCA_947478755.1. GTDB lineage: Bacteria > Pseudomonadota > Gammaproteobacteria > Burkholderiales > Rhodocyclaceae > Georgfuchsia. Next base: position 1,116 of record CANJXH010000132.1, read on the forward strand.
CGGCCACCTTCCTTGGCATGCCGCTGCTGGGGCTGCTGGGTGTGTCGCTGGGCGCGATGCAGGTGGGCGGCGGCATTATTGTGCTGCTGCTGGCGGTAGCGATGGTGTTGGGCAAGGAGACTACCTTCAAGGGCAGCCCGGCTGCAGCGGGTGAGAGCCGCATCCAGGAGGCGTCGATCGTGCCGCTGGCCGTGCCCTTGCTCGCCGGCCCGGCCGCGTTCAGCTATGTGATGGCGAACAGCGATTGGCACAGCTACGCAGATCTCGTCCACGTTGTGCTGCCGATTTTTTTCGTCGGCCTGGTCTGCTGGATCACTTTCCGCTTTGCCGCCCATGCCGAACGGGAGATACGTCAATCAACGATGGACATCGTCGAGCGCGTCAGCGGTTTTGTGCTCGCGGCAATGGCCGTGGAAATGATCGCGACCGGCCTGCGCAGCCTGTTCCCGGTGCTGGTGCCTGCATAGCAGTTGTTGTTGTCGCCCCGGATGACAAGCAAGGAAGATTTTGAGCGCTGTGCAGAGCTGATCGAACAGGCAGAAGGCCTGCTGATCACCGCCGGCGCAGGCATGGGCGTTGATGCCGGCTTGCCTGATTTTCACGGGCTGGAAGGTTTCTGGCGGGCCTATCCGGCGCTGGGCAAGGCGCGCATCCGTCTCGACGAAATCGCCAGCCCCGATGCCTTCAATACCGACCCCGAGCTGGCGTGGGGTTTCTACGGACATCGCCTGAACCTGTATCGCAACACGCCACCGCACGACGGCTATCGGATATTGCGCGAGTGGGCCGGGTGGATGCCGCAAGGGGCGTTTGTCTTCACCTCGAATGTGGATGGCCTGTTTCAGAAGGCAGGCTTCGACGCTGAGCGCATTGTCGAATGCCACGGCACCATCCACCGCATGCAATGCCTGACACCGTGTTCGTCGAAGCTCCATCCGGCAGAAGGCATCGAGGTCACGGTGGATGAAGCAAGCTGTCGCGTCGTTTCACCACTGCCGCGCTGCCCGGATTGCGGTGGCCTGCTGCGCCCGAACATCATGATGTTCGGTGACTGGGGCTGGCTGCCGCAGGTGACGCAGGCGCAGCAGCAGCGACTGGAAAAATGGCTGGACCAGACCAAGCGCATCGTGGTGGTCGAGATGGGCGCAGGGCGCCACATACCCACGGTACGTCATTTCAGCCAGGGCGTTGGCATGCCGCTGATCCGCATCAACCCCAGCGATCCGGAACTGGATGGCGCGTGCGGCGCAAGCCTGCCGCTGGGCGCGCTGGATGCACTTCACGCCATCGCAGCGCTTCTTGAATGATTGTTTAGTCGCGGCGTGCAGCCTGCGCCGCCTGCTGTCCCGCAATGCGCCCGAAGAATGATGCCGGGCCCAGACTCAACCCGCTCGCATAGCCCTTGCCATCCTGCGGGATGGTGCAGGCGCAGGCGCCGGCTGCCAACAGGCCGGGTATCGCGGTGCCGTTTGCATCGAGCACTTCGGCACGGGCGCTGACCTTCAAGCCACCGAGGGTGAAAAAGAAGTAGGTCGATTTCTGGAACGAGATGTCGAAGGCGGCGTAGGGCGCCTTGTCGAGTGGCTTCAGCCAGTCCTTGTATTTGAAGAAGCGGCGGTCTTCGCCCGCTGCCGCATCGCGGTTGTATTCGGTCAGCGTTTTTTGCAGCGCGCCTGGCGGCAGCTTCAGCCCCGCTTCCATCTGTTCGACGGTTTCCCAGCCATCGACCAGCGAGTGGCCGAACATCTCGAGTTCGGGATAGGCAAATATCTCGGCATCCAGGATCAGCCAGGCCTTGCCTTCGGGTTGTTCCATCACGAAGCTCGCAGTGCGGCCGTGATACGAATCCTCGGCGACGAAACGTTTGCCGCGGTTGTTGACGACGATACCCTTGAGCAACTGACCGGGCGGGTAGAACGAGGCCGTGGGCATCACGTTCTGCATCGCCTGCGTGGCAGCACCAACGCTGATGCCCAGCTCGATGCCCGCGCCGTCGTTGTAGGGAATGCCGATCGGGTAGGTGTTGCCCTGCATCTGCGGTGCGTACTTTGCCACCATCGCCGGGTTGTTGCCGAAAGCGCCGGTGGCGATGATCACGGCCTTGTCGGCTTTCAGGTCCTTGATGCTGTCGTACTGGCGCACGCGTACGCCGACCACGCGGCCGGCATCGACGATCAACGCAATGGCCTGGCTGTCGCAGCTGGTGCGAATGTTTTCGCTGGCGCACTGGCCAAGCAGGGCTTCCATTGCCTTGCCGCCGGCCGCATCGCCAGCCATCGCGACACGGTGACCGCGCGGGCAGGGGCGGGCGATGTCGCGATAGGGCCAGACCTTTTCGTTGCCGGTGCTGGTGAGGCATTCGGTGGTGAGCGTCGACAGCGTTTTTTCGCGATAAGCCGTGCGCTCGAAGGGCACACCCTGCGCCTCAAGCCAGTCGAAGTGCTCGACGCTGCCATCGCAGTAGCGCTTGACGATATCGCTATCCGGCGCAGCGGTGCTGGTGGCGAGGAACCTGAACATGTTGTCGGCATCGTCTTCGTCGCCCGTGGCTTTTTGCACCGCTGTGCCGCCGCCGAGGTAGAAGTAGCCACTTGATGTGGCGCTGGTACCGCCGCCGCCACTGGCCCGTTCGACGACCAGCACGTCGGCCCCCGCGCGCTTTGCTTCCAGCGCCGCACAGGCGCCGGCGATGCCGTAGCCGAGGATGATTACGTCGGCAGTGTCGTGCCAGGTGTTCACGTCATTTGCGTTGATGGTCTGGTTCTGCATGGTCGTTCCTTGGTTCTGTCAGTCTTGGTATCTGGTGATGTGCTTGGCGGCCTGGTAGGCAAACACCATGGCCGGGTACAGTCCCCGGGAGTAGCGATTGCAAGGCATCCAGATCACGCCGCCCGAGAGCGCACTGGTGCCGCCAAGCTTGTCGGCCTTTTCCACCAGTAGCACGTCGCGGCAACCCATTTCATAGGCCGATACGGCAGCGGCCATCGCCCCCTTGCCGGAACCGATGACCAGCACGTCGGTTTCAACATCCCATTGCGTGTTTTGCATGTGCGCTTCCACGGTCCTGTTTGTTCAGTCGCCGTACAGCTTCATGTAGCCATCGCGACGATAGGCCAGCGCCCGCTGCCTTTCGGCCGGGGTGAGATATGTCGTATCGGCGGGCAGGTGCTTGCGCAGATCGGCGGCTTTCACCACCTTGATTTCCGGCGTCCTCAGCATCGATTTGGCATGGTAGGTGCGACCGACGATAGTGCCTTCCTTGCGCCCCGAAGGGTCGAGCCAGTTGGCGACGCCGGGATCCTTGAGCGCGATGACGCAGCGATAGCGACCATCGCCGTCGATCACGGCGCGCGACATATTGACATCCGATTGCCGGTTCACGAAATCGAAGGGTTTGCAGAAAACGTCGAACAGCTGCATTGACCAATATCCTGCTTCGGGAACGTCAGACTCGATGATCAGGGCCTCGTCGTCGGCAATCTCGTATACGCCCCAGACATAGTTCGTCGTCGGGCTGCCGGCGTAGTCCGACGCGATGGAATCACCGGGCGCGACCACCACGACATTCTTTTTGCCGCTGTTTTTTTCCAGGTACATGTCGTAGATGCCGATGTTCCACTTGTCGACGAGGAATTTCAAAAAGTGCGCAGCGGTTTCAAGACGACTGGCCATTTTTTCCTGGTCGAGTTCGTCATAGTCGATCGGGCCGTCAATCAGGCTGATCTTCAGTTCGCCCCGATCACCATGCCAGTCGGCAATGGCACGACGCACGAAAATGAAGTTGTAGTCGGATTGCGGGTCGAGCGGAATCCAGTTGCCCTCTTGCCGGGTGGCACTGATGATGGCTTCGAAGCTGCCGTCGGCATTTTTCTTGAACGTCGAAAAATCGGCATTCATCAGCATCTTCGATTCGGGATGTCCCAGCAGGTGGCTGAAGACCTGCATCAGGATCAGCTTCAGGTCGCCGAAGCGGCCGGTGATCCGGTAGCTGCGCTTGCCGTCAAGAAACAGCGTGCCGTAATAGAAATCCGGACAGGTGCCGCCCAGTGTGTAGAAATAGGAAAACCACGAATGGGTATGGAACCAGGGCTGATCCACCTTGGGCGCAATGGCGAAGTTGTAGGCCATCGCCTGCGCTTCGGCCAGGCTGTAGTACATCTGCGCACGGTGGTCGGGGTTGTCGCGGAAGCGCGGCGTTGCTTCCATCGCCTGGCGGGCGGCGTCGATGCCCAAGTAGTATTTTTTCCAAGCCTCGACAAGCTTGGAGTTGGCATTGGTAGTCATGATTTTCCTTTCAAAAGTCAGCGAAGCTGTTCAAGCTTGTCAAAATTGTTTTCGCATCTGGAACTATCCAGCGATCGAAAACCCTCCATCGATTGCAAGTGTCTGGCCGGTGATCCAGGAAGCAGCGCTGCTGCTCAAAAACAACGCCGCGCCTGCCACGTCTGTCGGCTGCCCGTGCCGCCCCAACGGCACGCGCGCCAGCATCATCGAATTGATGTCGGGGTTTTCCAGCACCGGCGTGGTCATCTTGCTACGCGTCATGCCGACGGCCAGCGTGTTGACGCGGATGTTCTGTTTTGCCCAATGTACCGCCAGCACGCGAGTGAGCCCGAGCAACCCGGTCTTGCCGGCACCGTAGCCGGGGACGGCCTCGATGCCGAAAAAGGAACTCATCGATGCCATGCTGACGATGGATGCCCCGCCGGTCAGCCGGCTTTCGGCAAGGCGCGGTGCGAGACGTGTGGCGAGGCGATGAATGCTCGTGAGGTGCATGTTGATGGCGCGCTCGAAATTCTCCGGCTCGTACTCGTCCAGACCGAGTGCGAAGAGGGCAAGCCCTGCACTGTTGACCAGGACATCCAGCTTCGGGATGGCGATCGCGAGCTGGTCGATGTTGTCGCGGCTTTCGACGTCGAGGTGGTGGTAGCGGTAGCCGGTCAAATCCTCGTCATAGTCGGCACTCGACGCTCTCGTGCCCGTGATCGTGACATCCGCGCCGGCATCCCGAAAGGCTTCGGCGACGGCGGCACCGATTCCGCCAGTGCCGCCGGTAACAAGTACCGATGCACCACCAAATTCAAACTTAACATTGGGCCAGGTCATGATCCATTTCCATTTTTTGATTACTCGACTGGCGGCCGCATGGCCGGCGGCAACATGTCGAGCGCATTGCGAATCGGCTCGCTGCCATCCCAGTTGGCGGCGGCTTGCTCCATTTGCGCGAAGAACGGCTCCATCGGGCCATGCACCATCAACTGCACCTGCAGCGGGTCAGCGACATTTCGCGGTTCGACATAGATTTCATAGGCCGTACCGTCGGGGGTGATGAACTCTTGCACCAGATCGAACAGGCCACCCTTGGCGGTGGCCTCTTGCAGTACGGCGTCGAAACCGTCGCAGAAATAGGCCAGGTGGTGAAAGCCGCCCTGCGGGTGACGCAGAAGGAATTCACGATAGGCCGATGGTGCATCGTCATGCTGCTGGACAAACTCGTATTGCATCGTGCCGGAGTAGACGAAGGCCGCTGTGATGAGCACATCGTGGCGTGTGCCACGGTAGCGGGCTGCGACACGGATGCGTCGCATTACATAGACCGGACCGATGCCGCTGTCCAGCATGCGCCGGATTGACTTTTCGATGTCGGGGACGACAAAAGCGGCATGTACGGCCTTGCCGAAATACTGACTCATGGACTCCTCCTGCCGGTGGCTACCTGATGCGAGAGGTTGGGCGGATACTGACGCCTTTTACGCGGTAGCGACTTTCTGTGACGGTCGTTGCATAATACATCCATCCGGAACAAACGGCACAAGATCGGTCAAGCACCCCAAACGTGACCAATAACATCAGGAGGAGAAATGGCAGCACTTGGCATTGCAGAACTTTTTGATCTGTCGGGCAAAAGCGCGATAGTGACCGGGGCAGCACAGGGCATTGGCCAGGCCATCGCCTTTCGCCTCGCGGAAGCCGGCGCTGCGGTGCTGCTTGCCGGCCACAACGCCGAGGGACTGGAACTGTCAGCAGCCAGGATCGTGGCGGATGGCGGCAAGGCAGACTGGCTCGTCGCCGACGTGCTCAGCATGCAAGACCTTGATGGCATTGTGCGGAAGGCCGTGGCAGCGTTCGGCGGCATAGACATTCTGGTCAATTGTGCGGGCGGTGCCCACCCATTCACGCCGGCGCTCGACGTTACGGAAGAGACCTGGGACAGGACGATTGATCGCAACCTGAAGGGCGCATTTTTCCTGGCGCAAAAGGCGGCTCGACAGATGGTGGCAGGCGGCCGCGGCGGCCGGATCATCAATGTGGCATCGATTGCGGGCTTGAAGCCGGACCCGATGCTGGTGGATTAC
>CANJXH010000133.1 GCA_947478755.1 Betaproteobacteria bacterium
CATCTCGATCGTCGGCAGGAAGAGTTGCCGCTGCAAGCCGTTGGGGTAGAGGCCATCCGGCGGATAGTTGGAGGTCGTCACCACGACCACCCCTTTTTCAAACAGCCCGGTAAACAGTCGGCCCAGGATCATTGCATCGGCAATGTCCGACACATGAAACTCGTCAAAGCAAAGCAGCCGTGTTCGCGATGCGAGATCCGCAGCGACCTGAATCAACGGGTCGCTTTCCTGCTTGTGATTCTTGAGCGCGGCATGGATTTCCTGCATGAAGGCATGGAAATGAACCCGGCGCTTGCGGCGATAGGGAACCGCATCGTAGAAGGCATCCATCAGGAAGCTTTTACCGCGCCCAACCCCGCCCCAGAAGTACACGCCCCGGGGAGGCCTTGCAAACGAGATAAGTTTCTTCAACGAATTGCTGCGCGACTGCTTGAAGACAAGCAGCTCGTGATAAAGGCCATCCAGCCTTTCAGCCGCCCGCCGCTGCGCGACATCGGGGACGATGCCCCGCTCGGCGCAGAGTTGCTCAAAGTTTTTCAGCAAAAGGAAGCTCCGTCGATCGCCGCGACGCGGCGTTTGTCCTCACCAGCAATCAGAAATGCAGTGATCGCTTGTCCACGGCCAGGGCAGTCTCGTGCATGGCCTCGGACAGGGTCGGATGGGCGTGGCAGATGCGCGCGATGTCTTCCGATGACGCGCCAAACTCCATGGCCACGACGGCCTCTGCAATCAGCTCCGACGCATTGTTGCCAATGATATGTACGCCGAGAATGCGATCGGTTTTGGCATCGGCCAGCATCTTGATGAAGCCGGTCGTATCGCCCTGCCCCAGCGCGCGCCCATTGGCGGCAAAAGGGATCTGACCGGTACGATATTCAACGCCCTCATTCTTGAGCTGCTGTTCGGTCTTGCCGACCCAGGCTATTTCGGGGTGGGTATAGATTACCCATGGGATGGCATCGTAATTGACATGCCCTGCCTGCCCTGCAATCAACTCGGCAACCATGACACCTTCTTCCATACCCTTGTGTGCCAGCATCGGCCCGCGAATAACGTCACCCACGGCCCATACGTTCGGCAGGTTGGTTCTGCAATGGCCATCAACATCAACCCGCCCCCTGTCATCCAGCTTTAGATCGACGGTCTCGATGCCGAGGTTCGATGTATTGGGAATACGGCCGACGGACACAATCAGGCGATCGACTTCCAGTGATTTTTCTTCATCGCCCAATTCGAAATCGATGGTGACGCCCTTCTTCGACTGCGTGACCTTGTTGATCTTCACGCCAAGCTGGATGTTGAGCCCCTGCTTCTGGGTGAATACCTTCCATGCCTCCTTGGCAACCGCCGGATCGGCCGCCGCCAGGAAATCAGGCAAGGCTTCGAGAATGGTGACTTCACTTCCGAGGCGCTTCCATACCGAGCCGAGTTCCAGGCCAATCACGCCGGCACCAATGACACCAAGGCGTTTGGGTGCCTTGTCAAAACACAGCGCACCGGCGTTGTCGCAGATGATCTTGTTGTCGACGGGGATCCCGTCGAGATGACGTGCGCGCGAGCCAGTTGCAACAACGACATGCTTCGCTTCCACGATCTCGCCATTGACATCGACCAGCCAGACATCATCACCGCGTCCGGCAAACTTGCCATGACCGGGCAACAGCGTCACCTTGTATTTTTTGAACAGGCTGCGAATGCCGCCAGTCAATTGGCCCACGATATTGTCCTTGCGGCGAACCATGGTCGCAACATCCATCTTGATGCTGTCAGCAGTGATACCGTGCATGACAAAGCTGTGATTCGCCTGCTCGAACAATTCTGATGATTGCAACAAGGCCTTTGAAGGAATACAGCCTTCGTTCAGGCAGGTGCCACCAAGTCGAACCTCACCCTTCGGATCGGCATAGGGTTGCGACTCGATACAGGCGACGGACAAGCCCAACTGTCCGGCACGGATCGCTGCAACATAGCCGCCAGGGCCGGCACCGATTACGACGACATCAAATTGTTTAGCCATTCCGATTTCCTTGCGCTTCTATATATCGAGCAATAGACGTGCCGGATCTTCCAGCGCATCCTTCATTGCGACAAGCCCGAGCACGGCTTCACGACCATCGACGATTCGATGATCGTAGGACATCGCGAGCAGATTGATGGGACGAATGACGATCTGGCCATTTTCGACAACGGGACGGTCCTTGGTGGCATGCACGCCGAGAATCGCCGACTGCGGCGGATTGATGATCGGCGTCGACAGCATCGAGCCGAAAGTTCCGCCATTGGAAATAGAGAAGGTGCCGCCGGTGAGCTCCTCGATCGTCAGCTTGCCATCCTTGGCCTTGGTGCCGAATTCGGCAATCTTCTTTTCGATCTGTGCCAGCGACATCTGGTCAGCATCGCGGATGATCGGGACGACGAGGCCGCGCGGACTGCCCACGGCGATGCCGATGTCGAAGTAGCCGTGATAGACGATATCGTTGCCATCGACCGACGAATTGAGAATCGGATAGCGCTTCAGTGCGGCCACCGCGGCCTTGACGAAGAAGGACATGAAGCCGAGCTTGACGCCGTGTTCCTTTTCGAACTTCTCCTTGTACTTGTTGCGCAGTTCGATGACCGGTGCCATGTTGACCTCGTTGAAAGTGGTCAGGATGGCGTTCTGCGCCTGCGACTGCAGCAGGCGCTCGGCAACGCGAGCACGCAACCTTGACATCGGCACGCGCTGCTCGGGGCGGTCGGCGATGATGGCATCGGGGTTGACCGCGCTCGGCTGCTGCAGGGCCGGCTTGCTGGCAGTGACAGCCGGCGCACTGACAGCCGCAGGTGTCGGAGCCGGTGCTCGTTTGGTGCCCAGCACATCCTCCTTGAGGATTCGCCCGTCGCGGCCGCTACCAGCGACATCAGCGGCGGACAGTCCCTTTTCTTCCATCAGCTTGCGCGCTGCAGGCATCACAGTGGCAGCGGCAGCGGGTGCCGCAGTACTGCTTGCGGCAGTTGCTGCAGTCACCGTCGCGGCAGGCGCCGGCTTGCCGGCTGTTGCCTCGGTATCAATATGGGCGATGACTTCACCAGCCACGACGGTTGACCCGTTATCCTTGAGTATCTTGACCAGTACGCCGGCATCGGAAGCCGGCAACTCCAGGACCACCTTGTCGGTTTCGACATCGACAAGATTTTCGTCGCGAACGACGGCATCGCCAACCTTCTTGTGCCACGTCGACAAGGTAGCTTCGGCTACAGATTCGGACAGCTGCGGAACTTTGACTTCGATCAGCATTTTGTTCTCACTTTCCTGATTATTCCGGCGCAACTATTTTGCCGAAAGCGTCTTCGATGACGGCTTTTTGCTGCGCGTTGTGCTTCGTGTAATAGCCGACGGCCGGAGATGCCGACGCCGGACGGCTGACCAGAAGAAGCTGTTGATTGGAATCCACCGCCTTGACCAGATGCTCGCGTGAAACAAACCAGTACCACATGCCCTGGTTACGCGGCTCCTCCTGGCACCAGACAATTTCGGCTGCCTTGGGCCATTTTTTCAACTCGGCATCAAACGCCTGTTGCGGGAAGGGGTAGAGCTGCTCAAGCCGAACAATTGCCGTATTGGTGATCTTGTGCTCACGACGGTAGGCCAGCAGTTCGTAATAGATCTTTCCGGAGCAGAGGATGACGCGCGTCACCTTCTTCGAATCCAGCTCATCCACTTCGCCGATGACCGTCTGGAACTTGCCCTTCGACAAATCCTCAAGCGACGACACCGCATCCTTGTGGCGCAGCAGCGACTTGGGCGTCACGACAATCAAAGGCTTGCGAACTTTCCGCAACATCTGGCGCCGCAGAAGGTGGAATATCTGTGCCGGCGTGGTGGGAATGCAAACCTGCCAGTTCTGTTCGGCGCACAACTGCATGTAGCGCTCGATACGCGCCGATGAGTGCTCCGGTCCCTGCCCCTCGTAACCGTGCGGAAGCAAAAGCGTCAGCCCCGACAGGCGGCCCCATTTGGCTTCGCCGGACGCGATGAACTGATCGATGACAACCTGGGCGCCATTGACAAAGTCGCCGAACTGCGCCTCCCACACCACCAGCTCTTCGGGCTCAAAGGTCGAGTAGCCATATTCGAAAGCCAGCACGGCTTCCTCGGACAACACCGAGTCAATGACGATGAATGGCGCCTGCTTGTCATCCACATGCTGCAGCGGGATATAGTTGCCAGCATCCCATTTTTCGCGATTCTGGTCATGCAACACGGCATGGCGGTGGAAGAAGGTACCACGACCCGAATCTTCACCCGAAAGACGGACGCCATAGCCTTGCGTGAGCAGCGTGGCATACGCCAGAGTCTCACCCATGCCCCAGTCCAGCGGCAGTTTGCCTTCTGCCATGAGGCGACGATCATCAATGATCTTCTGTACCCGGGAATGCAGAGTCAGGTTTTCAGGCAATGTGGTGACGCCTTTGGCCAAACGCTTGAGGTCGGCCATTGGGACTTTGGTGTTGCCTTCGTCAGTGTACTTCTGACCCAGATAAGGACTCCAGTCGCTGGCCAGCTTGCGCGTGTGATTGGTCAGTACCGGGTTGTAAAGCAGTTCACCGCGATCAAGCGCTGCACGATAGTCGGCAATGATCTGATCGGGTTCATCCGGCGCGCAAATGCCCTGGGCGACCAGACGATCGCCGTACAGCTTGCGCGTGCCCGGGTGCTGCGCTATTTTCTTGTACATCAAGGGCTGCGTGACCATCGGTTCGTCCTGCTCGTTGTGGCCAAGCTTGCGGAAACACACCAGATCGATCACGACATCCTTGTGGAAGGTCTGGCGGAATTCCATCGCCAGCTGAGTCACCAGTGCCACCGCTTCCGGATCATCACCATTGACATGGAAAATCGGTGCCTCGATCATCTTGAAGATGTCGGTGCAATACAGCGACGAGCGATAGTCACGCGGATCGGAGGTTGTAAATCCGATCTGGTTGTTCACCACGATGTGAAAGGTCCCACCGGTACCATAACCACGCGTGTTGGAGAAATTCAGGGTTTCCTGATTCACGCCCTGCCCGGCCACGGCGGCATCGCCATGAAGCAGTACCGCCAAGACCTGATCGCCAGTCTTCGATGCCCGTCGACGCTGACGTGAATAGACCGACCCTTCAACCACCGGGTTGACGATCTCAAGATGGGAAGGATTGAACGCCAGTGTCAGATGCAGCGGGCCGCCGGGCGTACTCACATCCGACGAAAAGCCCATGTGATATTTGACATCGCCGGAGGACAGCTCCTCATGATGCTTGCCCTCGAACTCCGAAAACAGCATCGCCGGCGCCTTGCCAAGAACATTGACCAGCACATTGAGGCGGCCACGGTGCGCCATGCCGATGACTACTTCTTCCAGGCCCAGCTTGCCGCCAACATGAATCAATTGATCAAGCGCAACGATGGTGGACTCGCCGCCCTCCAGCGAAAAACGCTTTTGGCCGACGTATTTGGTATGCAGGTAGCGCTCAAGCGTCTCAGCGGCGGTGACACGCTGCAAGAAGCGTTTGCGATCTTCCGGCTTGTAGTTTGGGGTGGAACGGATCGGCTCAAGGCGTTCCTGAACCCAGCGTTTTTGCGCCTCGTCGCTGATGTACATGTACTCGACGCCAATGGCGCCGCAGTAGGTCTGGCGTGCTGCTTCGAGAATTTCGCGCAGGGTTGCGTGATCAGAACCCGTGGCTGCCGCAAACGAGCTGACGTTGAAGGTCTGACCGAGATCCGCCTCGGTAAAGCCATAGAACGATGGCTCAAGTTCGGCAATCTGCGGACGCTCGGATCGTTTCAGAGGATCAATCTGCGCCCAGCGATTGCCGAGAAAGCGATAGGCCTCGATCAGCTGCAAAACCTTGACCTGCTTTTCGACTGCGGCACCACTGGCTGGTACCGATGTCTTGAACAAGCCCTCTTTCGCCCGTTCGGCGAACGACGCAATGATGGGGCCGTGGGCGACATCGGGTCCGTTATAGCTGCCCGCGCCGGGCAATGCCCCCAGCTTGTCGAAATAGTCACGCCATTGCGGCTCGACAGACGCGGGGTTTGATAGATAGTTCTCGTACAGCTCTTCGATAAAAGGCGCATTGGCGCCGAAGAGGTAGGAGTTCGACAGCATCTGTTTCATCATCGTTGCCATTACCTCGTGAGCATTACATCAATGAACGGCCAACCATTGGGGCTTTAAGATTAACGACATGCATCTTCAAAACTTCAACGCCTGATCAACATGTTTAATTGATCAGGCGTTTCAGGTTGTTGCCTATGCTTCTCTCCGTACCGACTGTTAGCGCTTGGAGATTTCCGGCACGTCGCGACGGGCAGCGCCAATATACAACTGGCGCGGACGGCCGATCTTGTATTCCGGATCGGTGATCATTTCTTCCCACTGCGTCATCCAGCCGACAGTACGTGCCAGGGCAAAAATACAGGTGAACATCGAAGTCGGGATGCCGAGCGCTTTTTGCACAATGCCGGAGTAGAAGTCTACGTTCGGGTACAGCTTCTTCTCGATGAAGTAATCGTCTTCCAGCGCAATCTTCTCGAGTTCCTTGGCCAGCTTGAACAGGCGATCGTTTTCGAGGCCAAGCTCAGCCAGAACATCCGCACAGACCTTGCTCATAAGTTTGGCACGCGGATCGAAATTCTTGTAGACGCGATGGCCAAAGCCCATCAACTTGAAGTTGTCGTTCTTGTCTTTGGCGCGCTTGATGTATTCGCCCACGCGCGAAACATCGCCGATCTCTTCCAGCATTTCAAGGCAGGCTTCGTTTGCACCACCATGCGCTGGCCCCCACAGGCAAGCAATGCCGGCCGCGATGCAGGCGAAGGGGTTTGCACCACTCGACCCTGCCAGCCGAACGGTCGAGGTCGACGCGTTCTGCTCATGGTCGGCGTGCAAGGTAAAGATCACATCCAGCGCGCGCACGAGTACTGGGTTCGGCTTGTAGGTCTCGCAAGGTGTACCGAACATCATGTGCATGAAGTTGGCGGTGTAATCGAGATCGTTGCGGGGATACATGAACGGCTGACCCATGTTGTACTTGTAGGTCATGGCAACAATCGTCGGCATCTTGGCGATCAGACGATTGAAGCTGATGCTGCGGTGCTCGGGGTTCGAGCTGTTTTCGGCATCGTGATAGAAAGCAGACAAGGCACCGACAACACCCACCATGACGGCCATCGGGTGCGCGTCGCGGCGGAAACCCTGATAGAACTTGACCAGTTGCTCATGCACCATCGTGTGCTTCTTGATGGTGTCTTCAAAGGTGGTTTTCTGCGCCTTGTTGGGCAATTCGCCATTTTTCAGCAAGTAGGTAACTTCGAGAAAGTTGCACTTGTCCGCAAGCTGTTCGATCGGATAGCCGCGATAAAGCAATTCGCCCTTGTCGCCATCAATGAAGGCAACCTTCGACTGGCAACTGGCCGTTGACAGGAAACC